>CAVGRN010000035.1:0-23076 GCA_963631545.1 Paludibacteraceae bacterium
ATCACTTGTATCAAGTAATACCTATCACTTGTATCAAGTAATACCTATCACTTGTGTCAAGTAATACCTATCACTTGTATCAAGTAATACCTATCACTTGTATCAAGTAATACCTATCACTTGTGTCAAGTAATACCTATCACTTGTATCAAGTAATACCTATCACTTGTATCAAGTAATACCTATCACTTCATTTCAACCCATATAAAAACAACACAACCATGATACTCTCAACCAACGAAGAACTACGGCTCCATTTGCCCAGCAATGCAGTCGACGACGTGATGCTCATCCAGGGCATTCTCGACAACTCGGAAAAAGACTTTCTCCGCGACAAACTCGGCACGGCTCTCTACGACAAACTGTGCGAGTATTACATCAACGACGCAGGCGACTTCTACCAGAAGGTAATGAACGGCGAACACACCAACGACCCGTGGGCAACGCTCCTGCTCAACGCACAGCGTATGATTGCCAACGATGCCATGTCGCGCTACCTCTATCAGCAGGCCATCAGCATCAACTCATCGGGCGTGAATGTAGCCAGCAGCAACGACTACGATGCTGCCGACTCAAAACTTCTCGACAAAGGCGTTTCGGCATTCCGGAAGGAAGCCATGATTGCCCTCAACACCCTGCTCGTCTGCCTCGAATATTGGGCAGAGCAAGCGAAGGATGAAGCAACCGAAACCGAAGAGGAAACCACATCGCCCGAAAAGGAAATAGTAGACCTTTGGAAACAATCCAAATACTACTACCTCCACTCCGACCTGCTCATTCCGACAGCGCAGAATCTTCAACAGTACGTCGACATCTACGACAACCGCGAGAAGTTCATCCGTCTGCTTCCCGACCTTCACTTCATCCAGGACGAATACATTGCCGACTTCATCGGCGAAGACCTCTTGACCGAACTGCGCCAAAGCACCGAGCAACGCGACAAACGGATAATGAAGAAGGCCACCCTCCTCATGGTTCGCCTCTTGGTGGAGCGCACCTCCGTCATCGCCTTCGACAAGCAGACCCGCGCCACAGCCCACGACGATGCTATCTCGCTCCGCACATCCCTTCAAGCCATGCTGAAGGCACGCGAAGAGGAACTGAAAGCGGCAGAAAAGCCTACCGCCGACAAGTCCGGCAAACCCGAACCTCCGCAGGGCGAAGGCTACAAGAACAACCGACCGGGCAGCAAGATTTTCGTTTCACCAATGATTTACTAAAAGAGCAAGCAATATGACACAAGAAGAAATCCTACAGGCACTCATTCCGGCGCTCGGCGCACGAATGCTCACCACCTCGCAGAAGGAAGCATTCGAGGCCGCACTCTCGCTCCTTGAAGAGAAAGGCAAAGCCCTGCCCTTCGTCCGCGACTGCCGACGTTTCCGCGACTACCACCGTCGCATGAAGCAGATGGTTACGTTCCTGCAAGTGACCGACCTCACCAATTCCGACCCTATCCGTCGTCACGTTGGCCGACCCACCAAGCAGGAGCAGGCCAGTTACGCAGCACAGCAGAAGGCACGCATACTTGAAGAGACAAAAAACTCGCTCTTCCCCGAAGTAAAGCCCGACTTCTCCGTTCAACCGCTTACCTACAACGGCATCGTGGCCAACCCCAACGGCGAAAGCATCGCCGCCACCATGCCCCACCTCACGCAGATTCGTCCCTTCCTCACCCCGGCTCTTCAGGAACGCGTGAACGCCGTTCGCGATCTGCGCAACGAAATGTCCTCAAAGGCAGAGCAAGCAAAGACGATGGCAGAAGCCAACGAGAAAGCCGGAACAACGGTCTACACTGAAGCCGAAATAGCCGAACTCGCCACACGCGCCGCCGAGATTGAGAGCGACATCCTGCCTGCTATCTACAACGACGTTGACCGCGAGATGGGCGAAGTCTACCTCCGTCTCAGTCATCGCACTGGCGACCCCGAATACATTGCCTACGCGGAAAAAACCTTCACCACCGCACCGCAAGACCTACGCACACAGTTCAAGCCGTTCTACGAAAAGGCTCTTGCCCGCGACCCGCGTTTCGCCGAAGCCGTTGCCGAGAAAATCGCCAACGACCGACCGGAAGTAAAAGCCCAGCGCGACGCAGCCGCCAAACACAAGGCTGAAGCCGACGCGATCATCAAATACATCATCCGAAAGGACAAAAAGTCGAGCAAGGCCCGCGTGAAAGGCCTCACCGAACGCATCGAACGTCTTCGCACGGACTACGCCGACATCGTCACCGATGATGAACTGAAAGGCTACGAAGCCATCCTCAGCAAAACCGCCGAGGAAGCCAAAAATGCATAACATATCAGGACCTCTGTTCACTTCCCCCGCCAGTACGTTGCAGCGGCAACGCGAATGGCGGGGTTTCTTGTCTACCCGCCCTATGTCCACCCGCCGCCCGCGCGTGCCGTAACTTTGTGGAAACTAAACAAACAATCACACTATGACCCCATTCGACAAACTAAAAAAGACTTGCCGCAAGGCCTGCCGCGAACGTGAGGCCTGCGCCAAAGGTTACAAGCAAATGCTCGAATCCGAAAACGTAAGCCAAATGATGGCTACATGGCGCGACAACTGGGACGACGTGGTGAACAGCAAATTTGCCGACATCATCGCCAAAGAACTTCCTAAACAATACCCGAACCTAAAAACGGAAATGAACGAAGCTGGCATCTACCTCAATGAGTGCCCGCGTAGTGCCCGCCACTTCGTGCTCGTCATCGTGACCGACACCGACGAGGAAGTCCCCGTCTACGGCAACGCCAACGCCTACATCCTCGGCCGTGCAAAAGTCCTGGCCTACGACCACACCCACGTCTACAACAAACGCGCCGCCGAAGCCGAGGTCGTCTTGCTCGACCATTCCTACGGAGGCATCGAAGCCGGAACCGTCACCGCGCAGGGTTTCTCCCATTTAGCAACCGCCGCCACCGCCACACTCAACGGCCATGTGGAATGCCACGCCACCGGCGGCAAAGTCTACGCCCGCTACTATCGGCGCATCGACGCCTCCGGCGACACCGTGGTCTACGCCACAAACGGACGAAGCATCTACCTTCTCGAAAATGCAAAACTCGAACCCATAATGTTCTCCGATCATGAACAGTAAACTGACCATCCTCGCCAACGGCAAACCGCTCACGTTGGAGGACGATTTCTCCATAAGCATCGAACTGGCCAACCCCCTGTTCAACGAAAACGAAATGTTCTCCTATCCGGTTGAAATCCCCCTCGACGGCAACCGTCATGTCCTCAAGAACATTGACGACCCAAACTCCGACCTTCGTCCCGTTTCCTTTGAACACATGTCCATGCAGGTCTACGCCGACGGGCTTCCCTTTGCCAGCGGCACGGCCGTAATTGGCGACGACGACGCACTCGAATCCGCTCTCTCGCTCAACATTGAAGCCGCCGACCAAACCTTCGACGACCTCATTTCCGACCTTCAATGCAACGAAGTTGAAATCCCCTCTCGCTATCACGACCAACTCCTTATTGGCGAAAAGATTGACAACGTCGACGTGGAAGTGCGCTACAGCACAACCGTCACCGTTAAATACAGCGGAAAGAAGCCCGACAAAGAATATGGCTCTGTTGGTTCCGACTTTCGCACCACTGCCACCATCTCGCCGCAAGCACTTGGGTTCTCCTATCCCGCCAAATGCAAAGAAGAAGGTTCGCTCCACAAGGCTGTAATAAAAGAAACGCGCAGTTACCCCGACGACAAGGAACTGAACATCCCCGAGGTGGAGGAATCCTACATCAACGTGACGGACGCCTACCCCACTAAACCCTTCTGCAACGCCCGCGTCTGCTACAAGCACTACGCCCTGTCGGAAGACGGAACCACATCGAGCGATGTGGTGCAGGTAGCCGAAGAGACCGACCCCGCAAAAATGTACGAAGACTACGGCCCCGTGTGGGTTCTCGAAGCCGACCGCCCGCAGTCCGGCATCTGTTTCTATGTGCTGTTTTTCCTCGACTGCCTGTTTGAGTCGCTCGGTGTGTCGTTCGACAAGTCGGCACTAATGGAAATAGGCGACCTGCAACGATTGGTCTTCTTTACTACCAAGTGCGAGTACGACACCGAGCCGCTTTACTATGGTTCGCTCTATGATGAATCCGATCCTGAGGTAATTGCCGGCACGAAAACGACCAAGGACATCAAGCAGGGATTCTTCAATAAAGCCGTTTCCGGTAGCGACCTCGACGACCTTTTCGACGATGTGAACGATTGGTTGGACAGCCGTGGATGCGGCGGCAAACTCGTCCTCGAAAATCCAAAAACAAAGTCTGTTGACCAAATATCCTATTACACCGTAAAGTACGAAGTGGTAGAAGAGGAAGACTCACGATTCCATCTGAAAAGTTACAAAAGCCGCAAACTGGTAAGAAAAGAGTCCGAAACCCCCATCACCCGCACCGTAGGCGAAGACGGCATTGCCAGCATCACCACCAAATCCTCCATCAACTCTGCCCAGATGAGTGCCAGCGTCGTCCGCATGTACGCCAACGGCAAGAACTTCCCCGAAGAGTCCGTCGCAACCGTCATTTCCGCACTCGAAAACCAATTCGGCATCAAGTTCTACTACGACTACGAACAAAAGAAAGTGACCGCCTACCTGCTTCGCGACGTGTTCCGAAAGCAGAACAACGCGCCGCGTCCTTTCCACGCCAACATCCACTCAATCGTCCAGATGAGCGAGAAAATCACCGGCGTAAAGGTTGGCTACTCTGCCGAAGACGACAAAACGGAACAATACCGCAACATCACCAATCAGGTGAAAGACTACGATACGGACTACAACTACATCGACTACCCCAAAGCGAAGACCATCACGTCGCTGTCCTACGCCGAAATCATCAGCCAAATCACCAACACGAACGAAAACGTCTACATCGACATGAACACGGGAAACAAATACCGCGTAAAAATTGATTCCGACTATTCGTCCGTTGCCGACATGAACGCCCGCCTATTCGAGGTCGGTGCCTACAAAAGCGTGGAATACGGCGATTGCTCTACAATCAACGAAGACTTCGTCCAGGAATACCTTTCCGACTTCACCCCCGTCGGCATGATCGACGTGAACTACCGAAAAGCACTTGCCGCACGTGGCACCAGTCAAGGCGAATGTGTTTCAGACCTCGAGGTTCAACCCACCGAAACGGGTGTTTACGAAGGATACCTAATGGGCATCAACACGACCAATCAGGAAAACATCTACGCCGCCCTCGTCGACGAAGATATGGAACACGAATTCGTCAAACAAAAGGTGCAGAACGCTCTGTCATCCACCGTAGCCGACTTCTACGTCACCGAGGAACTTCGTTTGGTCGAGTCCTACGACCCCAGCGGAACCGACGACGGCAACTCGCCCCTGCAAAGTTACGATTGGGGCCTGTCCATCGCCATTATGCGAGGTGGGGGCGTTGACTCCAGCACCGAAACCTACGCGACGGACTACGACGGCTTCGGCAACTCCAAATGGCGCACCATCTCCGGCAAATATGCCGTCACAACCGACTCAATCGACTGTTACGGCAACGTCTACGACTACAACGGCACTTGGGAAGGCATCGGAAACGAAGAACGCTTCTCGTTGAAACCCCGTGCATGGGTGCAGCCGGAATGGGCAAGTTCTCCACTCATCAACGCCGACAAAAGCGTAAAAGACCGCGGATACTTCGACGTGTTCATGATTGATATGGCCTACTTCCTTCTCAACCGCAAAAAGTACCGAGTGCAATGCACCGCCTCCGTCGCACAAATCGCCGACATCCAAAACCACTGGCGTGAATGGTGGACCATCGACGGCAAAAAATGTCTCATCAACCGAGTAACCGCATCGCTCACCGCAACCGACGGGTTGGGCGAAGTGGAACTCGAAGTTTACAGTATGTAATTCCTAAAGACCATGGCTCAAAACGTAAAACTCACATCCGGTTCCGTCCTAAACGGCAACCCCATAACGCTGGAAATCCAACCGGCAGTCATCACTTCCACAGACGACGACGGAAACACCGTTTACCCGTCGTTTCACCGCATCATTGCCGAAGTCGTATGTGGCATGACCGATGGCGACTACGAAACCATCAAACTCTCGGCACCCGTCGAAACGGAAAGCAACACCACACGCGTCAATATCGACATCGCATCTGCCCTACGCACCTTTCGCGACAGTTACGAATACACGCCCCAACCGGTGCGTTTTCCCGTCGTCAAGTTTCGTGTCGTCGTTTACGATGAATATATGATAAATGGCGAGGTGCAGCAGTCGGCCAAGAACTACTTCCCCGGAGAAAGCGAAACCTATTCAACCCTTTTCGGCGCATTCACCGACATCGAACGTCTCAACGCCACAGGCGGCACATTGGGTCTCACGAAACTCACCCGCAAGCCCGCATCAATGCCGCAAATCGTGGCCGTGGGTGAAACCTTGGCTTACACCCCGGCATACACCACGGAGCAGAAACTCGAAAGCAGTCAAAATCTCGAAGCACCACTTCCGAAAGTGGAGACGGTCGCGAAAGAAGGCCTGCAAACATTAGGCTCTCAGTCTGTCTACGCCCTCCCCGCATCCCAAGCCGCCAACCGCCAGTTGTTCCGTTTCATTAACTCCCTCGGCGTGTTGGAAAGCATCTCCGTCCCCAAAGCCTACGAAAAATCGTTCGCCGCCACGGGAAACACCTACGCCGTATCACGCCAAGAGACCTTTTCCTCCTTCAGCCGTCGCACCATCGTGAAAAGGAACAACCACGAAACGTGGAGTTTCACCACCGACGTGCTCAACGAAGACTGGCTCTATTGGTACGCCCACGAGTTCTTGATGAGCGAACACATTTGGTTGCTTGTTGGCAGCAACTGGATACCGTGTACCGTAGCCGTCGACGACGACATGAAACTCTACGACCGCACAAGCGACAGCCCATTCACCATATCGTTCTCCGCACAACTCGACTTGAACGGAAGCGTATACTAACCATCTCTTGTTCTTTTCACACCGATTGCCCAGGGGAAACCCTGGGCTTTCTCGTACCCCCAATGTCCACCGCCTCACCCCCATCGTTACTAACTTTGTGAACAGAAAAACGATAACAATCATGATAAATAAAAAGGCTTTCATCTTCTCAACCCTCACCGAGGCCTACAAGTACAAGATTGGTGCCGACCCCGAAAACCGAACCTACCGCTTAGGTTCTTTCGGTCCCGATGCCGGCATCTTTATCGGCGAACCCGACATATCTTACTACGCACAGGTCTACATCCGAGAAGTCAACCAAATGTGGCTTTGCAACCAGTTTTGGCTCAACGACGTACAACGCTCTTCCGACAACGACCTCACCACGGAAAAAGCCGAACGCCGTGCCGCCGACGAAGCATTGCAGCAAAGCATCGACGAACTGACCGCAACCGACGAAACCCTCGCCGAACAAATCAAAGAACGCGAGGACGCCGACGACGAACTGGAGCAGGCGCTTGCCAACCAGCAGGCGGCCCTCACCGCCCTCGGCCTCGCGGTCGATGGTCTCGCCGGAAAACTCATCACGATGGAAGAGTTTCGTGCCATCTCGCCAAAGGCCTTTCAGGTCTACTACGTGGCACGCGACGAAACCGACAAAGCGAAACTAAAGTGTTGGCGCATCTACCTCCGCAGTCAACTCATCGGCGAGTTCGAAAGTAGCGGTACGCTCACACTCCCCGTCTTTCCCATGCGTTTCCCCTTCAGATTTGCTTAACATCATATATATATGGCAACAGAATATACCGACATCAAAGACCTTCTTCGTAAAACCAACAACGAAGAAGCGCAGGAAGAAATCGAATCTTCGGGTGTACCCCAAGACGAATGCCTAACTGCCGAAGAGTTCACACAGAAGATTGTCACGCCGATCATCGAACTACAAAAAAACGCGAAAAAGACGGTGCAGGCAGTCAAGTTCAACAACGTCACCTACCAACCGGACGAAAACGGCGTAGTCGCTTTCAACCAAATGGCCGACAGCGACACCTACGCCATCAAACTTGCCTCCCCCGCTGTAAGTAGCCAAAACATCAAACTTGGTTCGTCATTGGTTATCAACCTTCGCTACATGGCGATAAAGGCCACAACACTTGGCGACCGTTCCAACTACCGCGACGTGGCCGGCACACTGGTTGTTTCTACCCGTAAGCAGGGCATAACGGAATGGACGGATAAGTACACCATGACGAGTGTGGTTTCGCAGGACGAAAACTACGATGCCTCTGCCGCAAGTTCCTACAACCTTTCTCTCGACCTGACCGACTATCTTGTTGAAGGCACGCAAGACGTGCGCATCCGCGTTTCGTCGTCCTACACCGACGAAAACGGCGTAACCCACGACTTCCACGGCGACCTTACCTACTCCATCAACGCCGTCAACCTCGTCGTTAAAAACCTCACCGACAGCGCCCAGCCCTATCTTGCCAGCGAAGGCGGCTATCCTATGTCGTTGGCCATCACGGGTGCCGTCGATAAGGTTCTGCACGTGCAGATAACCGGCGCTCTCGGCACATGGGAAATGACTCCCAAAACTTTCTCCGCATCCGAACAACGCCCCGAGTCGAACCCCTACACTTGGCGACAGGGGGAGGTTTCCGGCTATAACATTCTTTCCCACGGCGTGCATACCGTCACCGCATGGCTTACTTGTGAAGATGGCAACGGCGGCGAACTCACGTCGGATAAGGCCGTGAACCGTTTCATGATTATCAACACGGACACCGCCACAAAGGAGGAACTAACCAAGCCTTATCTGATGCTCCAGGCCGTGCAAAGCGTGGTCGAGAACTACGTGCGCACCGTTATCTCTTCCTTCTCCGTGTGGAAAGCGAAGAGTGCCGACGAACCGACCGTGGCCGATACGGAGACCGTTCCCGTCAGCGTACGCATCACGAACGCAGGCGACAACGATACGGACTACACCACCGCCTACTTCGTCTACGACCTGAACGCCGAGGTAAAAAAAACCTACGACATCGACACCACTATCGAAATCGAAGCATCTACCACCGGCGAGTCGCCCGCGTCCTACATGGCTTACCTTCGCGTGTTCCGCACCGAGAACGGCACGTTGAAGAATTTCCTCAAGGAAAGCACCGGCATGAAGTTTATCACCTTCACCGTCGACAACTCCAACGATTACTCTCCGGTGAGCGGTGCCCACTTCTACCTAAACCCGAAAGTGCGCAACAACACGGAGGACGGTTGGCAGAGCATCATCAACCAACAAGATGGTTCCGTCGTGTCGTCCGTATGGAATGGTTTCGACGGTATCAGCGATGGTTGGACTTCCGACAACGACGGCGTGAAGGTTCTGCGCGTTCCCGCCGGACGTACACTGACCGTTGGCTACGAACCTTTTGAAGCCTTCAAAACGAACCCCACGGCGTCTATGTCGCTCGAACTTGAATTTGCCATCCGCAACATCACGGCCGAAGACGAACCCGTCATCAATGTGTCGCAAACGATTGCATCCACTCTCGAGAACCTGGGTCTCATCATCAAACCGCTTTCCGGCGCTATTTGGGCGCAGGAGAAACAGGCCGAAGACGACCAAGACTTCGCCTTCGAGGAGGACACCCGTGTTCACCTCACCCTTACGCTAACCCCTGCCCTTATCGCCAAAAGTAGCGATGAGTTCACTTGGCAAACCCCAAACGGCACCCCCACCAACCGCCCCACAGCAAAAATTTACATCAACGGAAAACCGCAACGCGCCATCCAATATAGTGTAGAATCAAAGGGCGTATGGATTCAAGGCGAAGGTCACGGCGGCATCCGCTTGGGCAACCCGTCGTGCGACCTCGACATCTATTTCATTCGTTGCTACCGTGGTACGACACTCTCCGCGCAGAACGTAATTCAGAACTTTACCGCCACCCGCCCCGATGCCGTGACGAAAAACACCATCCGCAAACGCAACGACGTGCTCGATGGCAACGGCCGTATTTCCTACGACAAGGTGAAGGCGAAAGGTAAGCGCTGTCTCACACTCGTCGGCACGGACAACTATAAGATTAACCAAGACAAGGAAACAGGTTATGCCTGCTATTGGAAAATCGACTACTTCGACGACAACGGCAACGCCATACCCGAACTATCCGGAACTATCGGCAAGGCCGCATACGAGGCTTACGTTGCAGGTAAGTGTACAATCAAGGAATGTCTTAGAAACACCGCACAGGGGTCTACCGCCAACACCTACTGGTGGAACAACGAACAGACGAAACTCGACAAGGTTACCTACGTCAAGCGCATTCTTTTCTCCACACTCCACGCCGATTTCGGCTGGAAAGCATCCCTTTCCAACTTCGACGACACGACCGCAGCAAAGAACCCGCTTTGGCTCGACGACACACAAGTGCAGGGCGATGCCGTGGCCGACATGACAGAAGCACAATTAGCACGTCTGCAAATCGACGTTATCGACGGATGGGTCGATGGCAACGGAATGCACCACGGACAATTCTACACGCCCGTGCTCGGCGGGCCGAAGGCCACTAAGTTGGTCAACAAAATCAACTACGCCTCGCCGATGCAGTCGCACAAAATGGGAACCACGAAACTCTTCAACGACGTAATGAAGGAGGTTTGCTCCAGCGAACTGCCATCATGGTTCGCTGGCGACCAAGCCCGTTTTGCCGTTTATGAAGACGAATACTTTTTCTTTAATCAGCCGGAGGGCTTTTCCAACCCGATATTCATCGGTTTTTGCACCTTTGGTTCCGGCAAATGCGACAAACCGACTTGGGGCTACAGCAAGAAGCAGATGTTTGCCTTCGAGGGCTTGAACAACAACCTCCCGCTCTGCGACTTCCGCGTCCCCGCCGACGAAAACGTGACCTACAACGTGGAAGACGAGGCATGGGGCTACAACGGCTCAAAGTCCTTTGAACTCTCGCTTGGTGCAACAAACAGCGACGACACACCGACAGACAAGGTCGACTCGCTCTTCCGTCGCATCTGCAACTTCATCTATGCCCACGACACTCGCATAAAGTACTACGCCGGTTCGCGTTCCGAATTCGACTCTTATTTCAAGGAGGTCTATGCCGCCGCTACCCAAGAGGGTGCATCGGAAGAGGCTACGCAGTTGCTCGGCACCATGCAGACGACCAAATACTGGCTTCGCGACGGTTCTGAAGCGTTCCACCTTCTCCGCTACGACTTCATATCAAGTTCGTTCGTCGATGCGGGCACATGGACCGTCACCGGTGGCTACGCTGCCGGTGTGCGCAACCTTGCCACCGACGCCATGACAAAAGCGGCCTACGATGCATGGAACGCATCTACCGACTCGGGCGACTACAACGTGCTGAACGAAAAGTTCCGTATGGCCATCGCCGCCGACTTCGACAAGAACATCGGCAAGTTTGGCGTGAAGAGCAACTGGATGACGCACTACAACCTCATTAATTTCATGCTGGCGGGAACGGACAACTGTTCTAAGAACACTTACTACACCGTCGACATGACGACGCAGTTGTGCTGGCTCTACCAGGACGATACAGACACCATTCTCTCGACCGACAACAACGGCCGACAGACCAAGGTCTACTTCCTGTCGCGCTACTTCGACGTGGCCGACACCGAAGCCGGACTGAAGAACCAAAAAGACTATGAGGGTACGGCTTCTGCCCTGTTCAACACCATCGAGGCGGCATGGGAAGAGAACGACCCGTCGGCTCTTCCGGGCAACATGCAGACCATTCTCACCACAATGAGTAAACTTGTCAATGCCAACGACCCCATCGGCTATCTTACCGAAACGCAACGCTACACGCCTATGGGCTGCATCTATAAGTACTTCTTCTCCGTTCAGAACTACTTCCCCGAAGTGGCATGGGCCGAGCAACAGCGCATCCGCTACGACTGGCCGGCGTCGTGGGGATATACCAGTTCGGGCAATCAGGCACGAAGCATCCTTGCCGTGACGCAGGGCATTGGCGACCAAACAGAACGCGAACGATCGTACATCACGCGGCGATTGGCGATGATTTGTTCCTACGCAGCATGGGGCGAGTTTGTGGGCGATGCTACATCGGGTACGTCGGGTCTGACGGATGCCGCCGCCACGTTCTCTCTGTCGCCCGGACAAAGCCGCAAGGGCGGCGAATATACGTTCGACCTTGTGCCACACCAGTTTATCTACCCCTGCGGCGTGCGCGACAGAACGAAGGTCAATCCGCACAAACGTGTCGTTCCCGGCGAACACTATTCATTGACCGTGGCTACGGCTGGCAATTCCGTCGAAGGTGACTCTTCTATCACCCTTGCCGCCATCAACTACTATCGTTCTATCGGCAACGTAGGCAATATGGTTGCGGGCAACAAAAACGTCACCGTATTGGGCAAACGCCTTACGGACTTCACCGCCGAACCGACCAACGGCAGCACGGCGTTCCAGCCGACGCAGGTCGACATTACGGCAACGAATCTGAAGCGCTTCTCGCTGAAAGGCGTGTCGACTCTGACGGGTACTATCAACCTCACGGCAGCCACCCGCCTGCAATCGCTCGACCTTCGCGGCACGAAGTACGGCACCGTGCGTCTGCCGCAGTCGCCGCAACTGAGCAGTGTGCTTCTCGGCGACAACGTGTCGTCGTTTGAAGTGAAAAACCTGCTTGCCCTTACGGAACTCACGTTCGATGGTTACTCTAAACTTGCGGAACTTACCTTCTCCAACTGCAACCCCGCGCTCGACGTGAAATCTATTGTGGCGGGCTGTCGTTCGGAAAGTGCACCGCTCACGACGTTCAAAGCGGAGAACGTGGCCTGGACGGATTGTGCATCGGGCATCCTTTCCTATCTCGTCACGGTGACGGATTGTTCGCTGACGGGTACCATCGCCGTATCGAGCACTTCGGCAGTCGACTCCACCCTGAAACTTGCCCTGCTTCAGCACTTTGGCAACATCGACTCGAAGGACAACGCGCTCTACATTACCTACACGGCTCGTTCGCTCACGGGTATCGGCATTACGAACGCGCGTTTTACCATCACCGAACCGGGCACTTATGCCTACAACTTCGCCGTCACCCCAGCCTCGGCCAACAACTTCTCGACCGTGGAATGGAGCCTATCGAAGAACGCCTGCGGCGCTACGGTCAACCCCACTACGGGCATCGTGACCGTCCCGAAGGTTGGCGACGAGGAAAGCGGCCCAACGGCTACGCTTACGGCTACGGCCACGCTGACTAACGGCGAACGGGTTTCGTCGAGCGTCACGCTGAAACTCTACAATCGACTTCCGAAACTGGGCGACTTTGCTTACTATAATGGGGAGTTTGACCAGGTTCTTTACCCGAACAAAACGGTTGTGGGTTGGGTCTATAAGGTTACACCCTACGCCGACCTCGACGAATCGCTCCGCAACGAATACCTCAAAGACCCCACCATCGCCGCCGCCTACAACTCCGGAAAAACGCTCTACGAAGTCCTCGTGGACAACACCTCCGAACTTTCCATAACGGACTCCGACGCGGGCAACACGTTCAGTTCGCTCGTTTGGGGTATCTACCCCGCGAACAACACCAACGGCATTTCCGACGCCGAGCAACAGGCCATTGCCGATGCCCTGGGCATTACGAAAGCGAACGTATCGGACATTGAAGACGTTGTAAACTGCACCACTTCGGGCCTGAAAAACAGCGCCGGAACGAGCACCAGCGACACAAACATCCGCGACTACAATGCCTACGACGATACCACCACCGACGGTTTCCCCGTATGGGAGGGCAACGTCGGCGCAAACCGATGGAACGGCAAGAAGGACACAGCCTCAATCGTGACTCACGCCAAGAACGTCTTGACGAAGTACGTGGCAGCAGGCCTTCTCGTCGACAGTTCGGGCAACGACATCTACCACTACCTTCCCGCCGGACGCGACCACGTAGTGCCGAAGACCCTCGCCGAACTTGCCGACCTCTACGTTGCCCTTGCCAAAGTGGGCGGTGCCGACCGATGGCGGCAACTCTGTTTCCCCGCCGCCTTTGCCTGCACGCTCTACGAGCCCACGGCAAACAAAAAGGCCATCGACGGTCTCTCCCCGTGGTATGCCCGCGGCCAATGGTATCTCCCCGGTGGCGGCGACACCGTGCGCCTCTACACGTTCTTCCGCAACAGCCGCGGCCTCACCCCGCAGGACACCGGTACCCCCACCTCCGACTACTCCGACGAGGGTAACACCAGTCGTCCACAGGAGCCCACAGACGCACGCCGACCGTTCTATGCGAACTTAATGAAGCGCGCTAAGAGCTCGGGGCTACAGTGCCCCGTAAACAGCCCCGTTCAGGGCTATCGTTGGACCGCTACCGAGTCCGGCTCCGCCTGGAGCAGCTACTTCGGTTATGGCAGCTTCAACCCCAGCAACGGCAAGCTCTACAGTATGTCCGTTCGCCCTGTCGCCGCTTTCCCCTTCATTCTTTAACCTTCACCCGGGGCGCTTTTTAGCGCCCCGCAAGGGGATAAACAGCAAAAAGAGCATTATTTAGTTTATTTGCGGCAAAAAGCCGCAAATAAACTTTGCTATCTCAATGAAAATCACTAACTTTGCGGCAGCAAAAGGCAATATGTAATGGTAAAAGTACCCCAGCAAGCAATCGAAAGTAATCGACGGAATAAGCAGCAGAAAGTCCGCACCGTCCGGCAACAACAAGTGTTCCGAACCGCGCAAAACCTATTCTTCGTAATGGCGCAAATGCGCAAAAACTGCCCCGTGAAATACCGTGCAGTACTCGAACCCACCTATTCGGTTTGCATTAACGTGCTCATCTCCCTCTCGCAAGCCTACAGCGAACAGGAGACGCGCATACCGAACCTAACGCTTGTTGCATCCTACCTCGATGCGTTGGTCACAACTATCGGCATCCTCCGA
This sequence comes from Paludibacteraceae bacterium, assembly GCA_963631545.1. Taxonomy (GTDB): domain Bacteria; phylum Bacteroidota; class Bacteroidia; order Bacteroidales; family Paludibacteraceae; genus UBA1181. The sequence continues at coordinate 14,902 of CAVGRN010000035.1, forward strand.
TCGACCGACTCTATCAGCCGCGACGATTTCAAGAAAGCGCAAACGCTTGCCCAATCATGTTACAGCCAAACCATGGCATGGCGCGCTTCTTCTATGGTCAGAGTTCCGCAGGGTAATAATCCACAAGGCCTATGAACTGCGGAAGCGTACTACAGAACGAGTTAAAAGGGTGGCTTACCTATCGTCGGCCAGCGCAGAGCACCACTGCAAAGCGCACTGCACCGGCGACTGGTTACGAAGATGCAAAGCTACAGAACAACGTTCAGGGCAATCGTTGGACCGCTACCGAGTACAACTCCAACAACGCATGGAACAGCAACTTCGGTAATGGCAACTTCAACCCCAACAACAACAAGAACAACAGTATGTCCGTTCGCCCTGTCGCCGCTTATGACAACATCCCGCAGGACTTCATCCTCTCCGTCTATCGTGCGTTCGACGATTGCTGCAAAAACAAACGCACAACATCAGAGTGTATTGCCTACACCGAGCGGGCCAACGAAGACTTACCTTTGTTGGCCCGCCAACTTTTTACACTGACCTACCAGCCGGGCCCCAGTACATGCTTCCTCGTGAAATACCCCAAACCCCGAGAAGTGTTCGCCGCCGGTTTCCGCGACCGCATTGTCCACCACTGGATTTACATGCAACTCAACGTCTACTTCGAACGATTGTTCACCGTGCAAGGCAACGTCTCCTACAATTGCCGACGCGGACTTGGCACCCTCGCCGCGCAACGCGCAGCCTACAACGCCATTGAGCAAGCAACAGCCAACTACCAACGTCCTGCATGGGTCTACCGCGGCGACCTTGTCTCGTTCTTCATGAGCATCAGCAAACGCCGGCTATGGGCAAAACTCGAACCCTTCATTCGCCAAAACTACGGCGGGCAATACATGCAACAAATACTCGCCGCCGTGCGCACCACCGTGTTCCACCGCCCCGAGGCCAATTGCATCTTCAACACCGACCCCAAAGAATGGGCTCTCTTCGTCGACGACAGCAAATCGCTCTTCACCCGTGGCGAGGACTACGGCATGCCCATCGGCAACCTCACCACGCAGGTCTTCGCCAACTTCTACATGGCCGACTTCGACGCATGGGTGCAAGAATGGTTTCGTAGCCGTGGCGCAACGCCGCGCTACGTCCGTTTCGTCGACGATTTCCTCGTCGTCAGCGACCGTAAGCCCCTGCTCCGGCGTTTCGTCCGCGAAGCATCCGTCTATCTCGCCAACCACCTCGGCCTAACGCTCCACACCGACAAATACCACTTCCAGCCGGCCAGCCACGGCGTAAAATTCGTTGGCGCATACCTAAAGCCCCACCGCACATACCTCGCTAACCGAACCATAGCCCGCCTTGCCGAACGCGTCCACGGGTTCGCCCGTTTGCTCAAAGAAAAAGACATCGTCACCTTTGCCGACCTACGCCGCATAGAACAAGTCATCAATTCCTACCTCGGCTTCTGCAAAGGCAAACGCACCTACGCTCTGCGCAAACGCCTCCTGTCGCACTTCGGCAGCGAGTTCTACCGCTTCTTCTTTATTCGCGGCCACTACGAAACAATAGCAATAAAGCGCAAAGCACAGCCACAAATACCTTAAATCCACAAATTCGTAAATTCGTCCCCTTCGTTGTTACCGCGTCCGAGCGCAACACAATTCGTTGTCCCCCATGTCCGCGCAGTCCACACCCTAACCCCTATCTTTGCCATAACAAACACCAACCGTTATGACAACAACAGCAACCCTCATTAAAACAGAAAACGCCCCCGAGCGACCCGCAGTCATCATGCAGTCGCACGCACCACACCAACACTACACCACCATCAACATCGGACGAACCACCAACGAAGACGGAACAGCACACCACTGCCACACCATCCTACTAACAACAACCGAACACCTCACCGCAGAAGAAACTCTCAAAGTTATTTTTCAGCATAATCTACTTTCAGAGTTGACCGCAGAGGAACTTTCAGAGTTGGTTTTAACTTTCAAAGTTGATAATTACGACACCCTCGCCGCCCTTCTCATCGCCAGCCGATACACCACCGCCGAGGAACTCGCCGCCCACCGAAAAGCATTCTGCGGCGACGATACCGACCTAAAACAACTTTCAGAGTTTGCCGAATGGTGCAAAAAACTCGCGAAAGAAACTTTCAAAGTTGTCGAACAACTTTCAAAGTAGACGTTTTTCACGCTCTATAACACTTAACCAACTTTCGGAGTTATTTCAATACATTTTCAAAGTTGCCGCCACAACTCTCAAAGTCGCCTTTTCAACTCTCAGAGTTATATTCAATACTTTTTAACGCACCACAATGATATACACCATAACCGACGACAACCTCCACATCGTCAACTCCTACGCCTACACCAAAGCAGAAATGCCACAGGCACTCGAACTCGCACAACGAAAGACACCAACTTCCAAAGTTTGGCAACGCAACTTTGAAAGTTTACTCGCCGAGTGGATGGTGCACAACGCACTCTACCGTCTACACCTCTTCCGTAGCCACACCGCCGACGTAGACCTCAACTACCCCCAGCGCTACGACCTCGTATACCGAGCACTCATGCCACTCGCCGAACTCATCATTAAATAACACCACGCACCATGTCACAAGCCACCATGACACAGGCCTCACCCAGCGACTACTGGATTTCGCCATCGGCCATCAGCATCACCCGAAACGCACTCGGCAACCCCGACTACATACAAGCCTCCGTACTCAGCGGTTCAACCATACTCGTCTACGTCAAAAGCATCATCGACTACGACAACGGCCACAACTACCGCCGATGGAAACTGCAAGCCGCGCCAACCGTATTTGCCGACCACCGCGAAAAATACCTCTACGCCGCCATACCCCGCACCGACACAGCCACCGACCAAAACGCACTGCTCGTCTACCCCTCGGAACTCATCGACATCTACGGATGCAATGCCGACGGCGAACAAATAGGCGCAACCGACCGATACTACATCTTCCTGCAAGGCATCCTCTCATCCAGCGGCGACAACGGCACCACAAACCGCATTTGGCAACAGGAAATATCGACCGGCTACCTCGCCTCCGACGAAGCACTCAGCGCCGGACCTACCGACACCGTATGGTACCGATACAGCAACGTCAGCGACCTGCTCACCTTCCTCAAAGACCTGACGATGAAGGCCGGAACCGTATTCCGCGAGTTCTTTGGCAAAGCCGTGACCATCGTCAGCGGAGGCAACATCACCTTCGAAGGCCAGCAACCCCTCTACGGCGTAGCCACCGACGACACCGACTACAAAGCCACCGACCGCATAGCCACACCAAAAACCATCGACGACAAAGCACTATCGAAGTGCCACGACGACCAGACGAAATTCGACATCACCCTCAAATCGCTCCGTGCCAACGGCAACATCGACTGCTTCGGCAACCTCACCATAGGCTCACCCGAACAACTCACCACAGCCCAAATAAACGGCACGCTCAACGTAGGCACATTCAACAAGGGGATCACCGGCGGCAACATCGACTTCTATGGCAACGCCGAGTTTGAAAGCATCGTAGCGCGCTCGTTCCTCGAAGTGCCCGAACTGCGCTACAACCGAACCACCATCACCGTGGGCAACAAATGGCAAACACAAGGCGCAGGACTCATCGAAAAGGTGTGGACAGGCAACACCCTCGCCGCCGAAGGCCTGACCGCCTACGAAGGAATTGCCAAACTGAAACTCGAAGACGGCGAAATCGGTGCCATCGCCATCGACGACAAATGCCAAGGCGTATACCACTTCACCACAAAGAAAAACGACGCCTCCACCACCGACTCAAAAGACGGCAACTTCCACTTCGCAGGCTTCACCACCATCTACTTCCTCGTTACCGAAATCTACACCGCCGACACCCTGCCCGCCGCCGTCCGTGCGCAACTCGACGACGACGAAACCATCGGCAGCAACCAATTCTTTCGCTACGAACTCCGCGCACGAACCTGCGCCACCCTACCCGCTGAAAACCGCAACCGATGGACCGATGCCTCCCACCCCCAGCCATCGCTCAACTTTGCCGCCTACGCCAACGCAACCAACTCCGACCGCCAGCGCTCACGACTGACCACAACCACCTACCAACTGCACCTGGCGGGAATGACCAACTGGACCTACACGCAGGACAACATACAACTCATACTCGGCTGGCTCGACGGCTTCTCCCTCCTGCAACGCGTATGGGACAAAGAAAAGAAACAATACGTCGAGACCACCAAAGAACTCAACGGCGAGGGCATAGCCACCGGCAACATCTACATGTGGGGCTCCGTCGACCAATTCGACCGCGCCCCGTCGCTCGTTGCCCAGCAACTCTACTTCCACGCCTCCAACAGCGTCAGCACCGTCCCCGACGGCATCATCATAGCCAGCACATCAGCCTCCTACAACCTGAACGGCTGGACAAAAGACCCCATCACCCCGTCGGCCACCGATCGCGTCGTATGGCAACAATGGCTCTACACCTACGCCGACGGAACCTACGCCGTGAGCGAAGTGGCATTCAACGCCGCCGACCCCACAGCACTCACCGCACGACTCAGCAAAAACATCATCTCCGTAGCCATCAGCGATTGGTACGATGCCGCACACGCCGACACCATACAATTCGACCTTGATGCCGAACTTCTATCAGGTACCCAACCCGTAGCCTTGACCGGCTGCACCGCCACCTACGCCGACGGAACATCAACCACCACAAGCCTCTCCTACACCACCGACTACAACGCCGACCAGACACGCGTCACCTTCCACATCGCCATCACCGGCTACGTAGGAATTGAAGTGGACGGAGCAACCCCCGAAGATGCCTACGTCAACATTACCCTCGAAAGCGCCTACGGCACCGCCGCTGCCGCCGCAACAATAGCACAAAACCGCGAAGGCGAAAAAGGCGACACCGGAGAGCAGGGTGCCACCGGAAAACAAGGCGAAAAAGGAGAACAAGGGCCACAAGGCGAACAGGGTCCGCAGGGCGAACAAGGACCACAAGGAGAACAGGGCGAACAAGGCGAAAGAGGCTACACCGGCGTAACCGTACGCCGCAGCGAATGGGAAGAAGGCGTCTACTACCGCAACGATAACGCCGACGGCTCCGAAGCCGACGATGGCAACCGCTACCTCGACGAAGTGTCCGTCACCAGCCTCGCCACCGGCGAAGCACAATGGTTCATCGCCAAAGAATGGCACAACGGAAAAATATCCACCGCCGACAACAAACCCACACTCGGCGGCAACGACTACTGGACACCACTCAACGACATGCGCCCCATCCGCACCTCCTTTGCCGACATCATGACCGCATTCGTCAAGTACCTGCAAGTGAACCAAATACAAATAGTCGACGACAACAACACTCCCTACGGAGCCTTCGGCGGCGGCACCGACAACCCCTACCCCCTATGGTTCGGAGGCGAAACAGCCGACAACGCCGTCGTAAAATTCGACCGCGAAGGAAACGTCAACCTCGGCGACAACCTCACCGTGCAAGACGGAAACGTCAGCGTAAAAGGCGAAGTTAACGCCACAAGCGGAACATTCCAAAACGGCACGTTTACTAATGTCGATATAACAGGTTCTATACGAAGTGATATTGAAGAAGTCCCTAATACCACGATTGAGAACATGCGGACCGATGTGTGGGCACTACGCGGTTCAGACAATGCGTTTTTCGGCTACGTGTGGAGCCCCACAGAAGACAAGCGTAGTTCTGTCGGACGAACCATCAAACTCATCCACTTCAAATACAACGGACAACTTCAAAACTATGGCGCGACCATTGACTTGATAGACGGAACATACTTCTATGAAGACGGCGTAAAGAAACGCAAACTCTCCATCTCACGACAAGTAGTTACCATCTTCGGATTCGGCGAAGGCGACACCCTCGCTGGTTTCCTCGTACTCAACCGCGAAGACATCGACACCAACCAAGAATACGGCCATGCCCCCCGATGCCTCGCCATGGGCAACGTCACCATCGACTCCGATTTGAATATCACCGCCAGCTGCAACACCTTCGACGGCTCAACCATGACCCTCAAACGCAACGACGTAGGCCACTACACCATCACCCACAAAGAATGGTTCTCCGATGCCGGCAACAGTTTCGTCATGGCATGCGGATTAGGCAACGTAGTCGGTGGAAAAGGCATTACGCCATCGAAAGCCACCGTCGACAACGAAACCTCAACCACATTCGACATCTACACCTCCGACGACGACTCATGCAACGACGGTTCATTCCGATTCATGATATATAACTTCAACGACTTCAACATCTTACACGCCAACTAATAAACAAAAAAGAGCGCCGACCTTCACAGGCCAGCGCTCATACCAAAACATTTTAATACTTTACATTATCGTCAACAAATGACGATTGACACCGCAAAGATAGTAACAATTATTCACATAAACAAACCGCCTATGAGAAAAGAACAATAACCAAACAACAATCGTACATGAATCGTACAAGAATCGAACTCACACAACTCTCAGAGTTGGTGTTTTCAACTTTCAAAGTTTATTTTTAATTATTAATAACTCTAAAAATTGCATCTATGGCTAAAGTTACTTTTGCCCCCGACATCGCCTCCATCTCAGGCAAACTCTGTTCACAAAACGGAACCATCTACGCAGTAAACAAACGCACCGGAAAAACCTACCGAACCGAACGGCACACGTTCACCGATGCCAACACACAAGCACAGCAAACCGCCCGTGCCACATTCAAAAAACGCACACAGACGGCATCAGCATGGTGGAACGCTAACAAGCCCACCAAAGAAAACACACTCGGAACCGAGGCATACCAAAAGGTAATCAAAGCCTACAAACAACAGCGAAAAATCGGCAACGCCTACGCATTCCTCAACTCGCTCATCACGGCCGACCTTAAAGTAATCCTCGCAGGCACCGACATCACCAACGGCATCACCGCCGGCAGCACATCATCGTCCACCTCCGGAACAAACCCCGGAGGCGGTAGCGCACAGGAGGACTAACATCCTCACCCCGCGCATAGTGGCACCCCAATAACGGGGCACCCACTAATCATCCATCAACACCACGCCAACCTTGACCCTCGCACCACAGTGCGGACAAAAGGCCGTGGTGTTGTTTTTTTGTGCCGAGCCATCAGCCAAGCCCTGCCCGGCTTCCTGCCCACACTCGTCATCATCGCCAAAAGGCAACAACGACCAATCGCCCGCCGCCGTTGCCGACTGCGAACCAAACAAACCGCCAGGCACCTGCACCGCCGCCGTCTCCTGCACAGCAGTCATATCCTGCTGCACAGCCGACGCCTCACGACGCACACCCGTCGGTTCATCCGGAAAAAAGTCCGTAATGCGAACACCCAGCGCATCAGCAATCTCATACAAACTACTCAAACTCGGATTACCGCGCAAACGCGACGAAAGCGAACTGTTCGTCACCAACGGCTTACCCGTATTCTCCGCAATGCGCTGGGCCACCTCAATCAAATTGGTGCCCTGCTCCTTCATAATACTCACAATGCGGGCCTTAATGCCCTTCTCAATCATCGGACTGTTTTCACATTTAGCCATAACTAATAAAACAAATTTAATTCAATTCTAATAAGATTTCATTACAACTTTCGCCGCAAAGATACAACAAAAACCCCAAAACCCCACATTTCTCAAAGAAAAATTTCACGAAAAACAAAAAAAACGCGAAAAACGAAAAAAAACCTCCTTTTCCCTTTGTCAAATAAAAATAAACCCCTACCTTTGCAAGCGAAAACAAACAATAAGGCAAAAACCCGCCACCTTTGCACGTTTTCAAGAAAGAAAACCTCCACCCCGCGGCACACCCGCACAAATTCCCGCAAAAAACCGCGAGAGACCCCATCCCAACCACCGCGAGCCCCTCGCAAAAACGCCAACCCAACCCCACCTACCCCGCGTTTTAAGTCCATCAAATATAAAATCATCACCCGGTTATCAACCCTTGCCCACCTTCGGCAAGTCGCGATAATCGGGTGAAAATCATATACTTACCCCAACTCCCCACCGCCCCTTCTCCCACCACAGCACCCGCCGCGCTGAACCCCTTCAGCCCCCCCCGGGGGGGGGGGAGAGAGGGTATATGCGCCGGTGGCAGTGCCGGTGG
>CAVGRN010000036.1:0-22750 GCA_963631545.1 Paludibacteraceae bacterium
GGCGTAACTCGTTTTTCGTATCTTTGTAAAAAATAAAAATCAGATGGCGCTTCACTATCTTCAGGTGGACAATCTGTCCAAGTCGTTCGGAGACAAAGTCCTTTTCAGAAAAATATCCTTCGGAATATTCGAGGGGCAGCGCGTGGCACTCATCGCACGCAACGGCGCAGGGAAAAGCACGCTGCTCAACATCATCGCCGGCGGTGAGTCGCCCGACGAGGGCACCGTAACCTTCCGCAACGGCTTGCAAGTGGGCTTCCTGCCACAAAACCCGCAATTGGAAAAGGGAAAGACCATTGAGGAGATCTGCGCGGAAAGCGGACACGACATCCAGATGAAACAAATCCTCGGGAAACTGAAGATAACAAACCTCACGCAGCGCACGGACGTGCTTTCGGGAGGGCAAACCAAGCGTATCGCCATCGCCAAGATACTTGCCAACCAACCCGACCTGGTGATTCTCGACGAGCCGACCAACCACCTCGACCTCGATATGGTGGAGTGGTTGGAAGACTACCTGCGCCGCGCCCGGCTCGCACTGCTTATGGTGACGCACGACCGCTATTTCTTAGACCGCGTGTGCAGCGACATCCTCGAGATAGACCAGGAGCAGATGTTCAGCTACAAAGGGAACTACTCCTATTACCTCGAGAAAAAGCAAGCCCGCGCCGATGTGCAGAACGCCGAGCTGGAACGTGCTAACAACCTCTTCCGCAAAGAGTTAGACTGGATGCGCCGCCAACCTCAGGCCCGTGGCAGCAAGGCGCAATACCGCATCGACGCCTTCCATCAGTTAGAAGAAAAAGTGAAGGCGAGGCGGACGGCAGGCAATGTGCGGCTTGATGTGAAGGCAAGTTACATTGGCTCAAAAATCTTCGAGGCGAAATACATCTCCAAAAGCTTCGGCGACCTCAAAATCTTAGACCAATTCTATTACAACTTCGGAAGATACGAGAAACTCGGCATCGTGGGCAACAACGGGACGGGCAAATCCACCTTCGTGAAAATGCTCATCGGCGAGGAAAAGCCAGACAGCGGCACATTCGACATCGGCGAAACCGTGCGCTTCGGCTATTACAGCCAGCAGGGAATGACGTTCAACCCCGGGATGAAAGTGATCGACGCCGTGAAAGAACACGCCGAGGAGGTGCGGCTTGGCGACGGGCGGCGGCTCAGCGCATCGCAATTCCTGCAATACTTCCTGTTCTCGCCATCGCAGCAGCAAGACTACATCGAGAAACTCAGCGGAGGCGAACGCAGGCGACTGTGCCTCTGCACCGTGTTGATGAAAAGCCCCAACTTCCTCGTCCTCGACGAGCCGACGAACGACCTCGACATCGTAACACTCAACGTGTTGGAGGAGTATCTGCAAAACTTCAAGGGGTGCGTCATTGTGGTGTCGCACGACCGGTATTTTATGGATAAAATCGTGGATCACCTGCTGGTTTTCCACGGAAACGCCGAGGTGCAGGACTTCCCCGGTAACTACACCGAATATCGCGAATACCGCGATATGAAAGCCTATTTAGACCAGGAAAACGCCAAAGCCGCCCAGCAAGACAAGCCCAAAGAGGCAGCCAAGGAGCCGGCACGCAACGAACGCGAACGCGAGCGGAAAATGTCATTCAAGGAGAAGAAGGAGTTTGAAACCTTATCCTCAGAAATTGAGGCGTTGGAAAAAGAGAAGAAAGAATTGGAGGAGGAACTCTCATCTGGCACGTTAGTCGGGGACGAACTTTTAACCAAGTCGAGCCGCATCGGCGAGGTGATCAGTGCATTAGAGGAGAAAGAACTCCGCTGGTTGGAACTGAGCGAATTGGCATAGCGATGAAAAAACTGACGGAGGAAGAATTGGTGCCAGGCGGCAAGAACTACGCCAAACTGCACCCACACAAGCCCGAGAATGTTCTCTTCACAAACAGCCACCATATCCTTGTTTTCTCCGATGGAATCGTCATTTTCCGTAAAAACGAAGAACCTCCATCTGACGATTTCGGTGAGTGGCGTAACGCAGCCCTCATTCCCTTTGATGAGATTAAAAACGCAGCGGAGCAACCCGGCGGACAGCCTGAAATCCATTTCGTGGAAGATGCCGAAGACGGAAACATCGATTTCTTCCTCGTCATCAACTCCTGTTTCTGCAAATTGCGGTGGAACGCCGCCCGAAAAACATTCCGCCCCATCTGGAAAACCCTCTTCAACGGACAGTTGCACTGCGGAGACGGACGGGGAAATGTCGCCTTTTCATCGGGAAAATCACTGTATGTGGTAGACCGAAACGGAGCGTTAGAAAAGATTTACACGGAAGAAAACCCCGACATAAGAATTGATAAAACCCCATCGAGAGACGAGTTCGGCATTGAGAAGCTTCTGTTTTGGTCGCCCGACGGACAGCAACTCGCCTTCTATCGGACAGACGACAGCCGCGTCGCAGAATATCCCTTGGTGAAGATACAAGACCCCATCGCCTCGGTGGAGATGATAAAATACCCAATGGCGGGAAAACCGAGCGAGGAAGTTTCCGTTGGCATCATACACGTTAAGACAAAAAAGTGCGTTTTCATCGGCACAAAACAAGATGATGCGCTGCACATCGCCCCACCGATGAACCACAAAGAGTCGTATCTCACAAGCCTCACCTGGCTGCCCGACTCCTCGCATATTCTGCTCTGCGAGGTAGACCGTCGGCAACAATATTGCCAGACGAAGATCTATGATGCGCAAAGCGGGCAACTGCGGCAGTTCCTTTTCGACGAGCAATCAGAAACTTACGTTGAGCCGGAAGATCCGTATTTCTGCGCCGGCGCGGAGCAAATCTTCTTCCTATCCCGCCGGTCCGGCTTCAAACACTTATACCGATTGAATGTACAAGCGAACGAGATCCGCCCCATCACGCAAGGCGATTGGGAATTGGTGCAAGTGCTGCACTTCTCTGCTGCGGAACACACGTTCTATGCGCTTGCGGCCTATCCGTCGCCCACCAACCGCACCGTGCTTTGCATCAATGCGGACACGGGCGAATGGCACACGCTGAACGACTTCCGCGGTGTGCAGATACTCTACCACAGTGCGCAAACCGCTGACTATGCCGTGTGGGAAGAACGAGCCGACTTGCCAGGGCAGTTCTACTTCAAGGGAGGAAGACTCTATAAGGAGAATGACCATTTCATTGAAAATGGCTACGACAGACCAGCAATAAAATGCGGTTTCATCGAGAAAAATGGGGAGAATTTATACTACAGAATCACATTCCCGAAGCAGCAACGAGCGGAACGTTGCCCAGTGTTGCTCTACGTTTACGGCGGACCGCACGTCCAGTTGATACAAGACACCTACATCCGTAGCACGAAAGGCATTGAGGAGGTGATGGCGGAGGAAGGGTTCATCACACTCTGCATCGACCCGCGAGGCTCTGCATACCGGGGAAAGAGTTTTGAGGCTGCGATTTACCAGCACATCAACCAGCCACAGGTGGAAGACTACGATTTTGCCTTAGATTGGTTCTTTCAGAACTATGCAAATGTTGCAGACCCCACAAGGGTTGCCGTTTACGGCTGGAGTTTCGGTGGATGTATGACGATTACGATGTTGCTGAATTCGCGGCATAAATTCGCCATTGGTGTTGCCGGCGGTGCGGTGGTGGATTGGCGGTACTACGAGGTGATGTACACAGAGCGGTATATGGGTGAATTGTCCGATGAAACCGATGATTTTTATCGGCAGTGCGACTTGCGACAGCAAATCTCACGGCTCAACACGCCGCTTTACCTCATTCATTGCGACAACGACCCCGTTGTGCTTTGGCAGCACACCCTCTCGCTGCTGCAAAAGGTGAATAGAGAAACGGAAGTCGGTACATTCGTCAACTATTACGTCTACCCAGGGCATCCGCACAACGTATCGGGGGCGGAGCGAGTGCAACTGACGAGGAAAATACGGAGTATCTTCGCATTTCTGAATAGATAGGGGCGGAAATTTCCAATTCTTTATTCCACCAGCCATTCTCCAATCGTCCCCGTCTCAGAAGAGAATATATCAAATCCGTCTTATCAACGTAAACGTAGTCTTTTTTGATGACTTGCTCAAATGTTTGTATGCCGACTGGGTACTTCATATCGCTCCGGTTTTCCGCAAATTTAGTTGGGAAAAACTCTCATTCCTAATTTCTCATTTTCCAATTTAAAAAGCAGTGCGCCACCCTAAGGCAGCACATCGTTTTCATTCTGCTTTTTGAAATGCAATCCCATCGCAGTGTGAATTCCCATTGAACTAATATGTTGTTTCCCAATGAGAAAGGGGATGCGCCTGTTTCGGCACACCCCCTTAGGTTCAGGTAGACAAATCTTTCTTTGATCAGCGACATCAAGCCGCAGCCGAGTCTCCGCAGGCTGCCCCGTTTTTGCAACGCTGCTTGCGCTCGCAAAAACGCGTGCATTGCTTGCAGATGTCATAGCCTAAGAGCGCGCCTAAGATGAAATCTTCCTCGGGCGTGAGCTGGTTCAGCGGACGGCTGATGAAGTTTTTTATCACCGCCAAGCACGCCGGCTCGCCAAAGTAGAGGTTGACATTCTGGCTGTTCACCTCCTGCCTCAGGTAGGGTATCTCCTGACTCTCGAGGCGGCGGCACGCCATATCGGCATACTGCACGTCCAACGTGTAGAGAACCAAGTTGCGCACTCCCTTTTTGAACTCGTATATGTGGTTGGCAAGAACCTTGAATTCGCTTGGCACTGACGACGCTTTTTTCATAATTTGCGAACTTAAAAAGACGTGAATAACAATCTTAGAATGAAGAAAAACATTTATCTGACCGCTCAAGCGGAGTGGTTTTGAAACTCAGTTTAGAGGCTCAGCGAACCCACCCAGGCGGCGATGCGGCTGTCTGTCTTGTCCGACTCGTTGGTCTCGTCCAACGCTAAGCCCACGAAGTGGTCGCCCTCCACCGAGATGGATGAGTCGAACGTGTACCCGTCGGTAGAAACCGCGCCGACGAACGTTGCGCCGCTATCTTTCAAATCTTTGTAGATGAGGCCGATGGCATCGCAGAAAGTGTCGCTGTACGAACTGCTGTCGCCTACGCCGAAGATGGCGATTTTCTTTCCTTTCAGGTCGGCAGACTTGAAGGCTTTGATGCCGTCATACCAATCGTCTTGCATATCGCCGCAGCCCCAAGTGGAGCTTCCCAAAACCAAGGCGTCGTAGCCGTTCACCATCTCTGCGGTCGCATCGGACACTGCGTGTACATCTGCCGCGCCAACGCCCAATGCTTCTGCGATTTTCCCTGCTATCTCCTCCGTCACTCCGGTGCTTGAACCGTAAAACACTCCTATTTTCATGATTTTATTGTTATTTGTTGATACTCTTGCTTGATTCCTATTCTCACGCTACAAAAATAGCGTCTGCTAAGCGAACGGAAAATACCAAGATGTGGCGAAATTTGGGTCGGAGGGGTAGTTATTTGTTGGGAGTTTTTAGAATTTAGAAAAAAGGGGAAAACTCCTTTTTGAGAAGTCTCCCCCGTATAAGACAAGGTGCTACGCACCGCTTTTTAATACTCTTGCCAGCTCTTGATTTGGATGTCGTTCTCCTTCATCTCGCAGAATGCCTTGATGAACGCGCTTGCGAGGCGGGCGTTGGTCATCAGCGGGATGTTGTGGTCGATGGCGGAGCGGCGAATCTTGTAGCCGTTGGTCTGCTCGCGCTTCGTGTGGTTTTTAGGGATGTTGATCACCAAGTCTACCAGATGCTCTTGCAGCAGCGAGAGGATGTTCGCGTTGTGGTTCTGCTCGTCTGGCCAGCTGACGGTGGTGGCTTCAACGCCGTGTTCCTTCAGGAAGTTGCAAGTTCCCTCTGTCGCGTAGATCTTGTAGTTGTGGGCAGCGAGGAGTTTGCAAGCGTCGAGCAAGTCCACTTTCCCGCGGATGTCGCCCGAAGATACCATCACGCCCTTCTGCGGGATCTTGTAGCCCACGGAGAGCAGGGCGTTGATCAACGCCTCGTTGAAGTCGGCTCCCATGCAGCCCACCTCGCCCGTAGACGACATATCCACGCCTAAGATTGGGTCTGCCTTGTGCAATCTCGCGAACGAGAATTGCGAAGCCTTGACACCCACATATTCGATGTCGGTGGTCGAAGTGTCGGCTTTCTCCACTGGGACGTCGAGCATTATTTTCGTGGCAGTCTCGATGAAGTTCCTCTTCAAGATTTTCGATACGAATGGGAAGCTACGGGAAGAGCGGAGGTTGCACTCAATCACCTTCACCGCGTTGTCTTTGGCGAGGAATTGGATGTTGAACGGACCGCTGATGTTCAGCTCCTTGGCGATTTTCTTGCTCACCTTCTTGATTTGGCGGGCGGTTTCAAGGTAAATCTTCTGCGCTGGGAACACCAAAGTGGCGTCGCCCGAGTGTACGCCGGCGAACTCCACATGCTCCGAAATGGCAGATTCGATGATTTCGCCGTTCTTTGCCACTGCGTCGAACTCGATTTCCTTCGCACCTTGCAGGAATGATGAAACAACCACAGGATACTCTTTCGATACTTTGGCAGCCATCTTCAAGAAGGTTTCCATTTGCTCGCGGTTGTAGCAGACGTTCATCGCTGCGCCCGAGAGAACGTAGGATGGACGGATCAGCACTGGGAAGCCCACCTCGGCGATGAATTGGTCGATGTCCTCCGGACTGGTCAACTCGCCCCAGCGAGGCTGGTCGATGCCGAGTTGGTCGAGCATAGCCGAGAATTTGTGTCGGTTCTCCGCACGGTCGATAGAAACTGGCGACGTGCCTAACACTGGCACATTCTGGCGATACAGCTTCATAGCGAGGTTGTTCGGAATCTGTCCACCCACGGAAACAATCACTCCCTTAGGATTCTCCAAATCGATGACATCCAACACGCGTTCGAAGCTCAACTCGTCGAAGTAGAGGCGGTCGCACATATCATAGTCGGTCGAAACGGTTTCGGGGTTATAGTTGATCATAATCGACTTATAGCCCAATTTGCGCGCGGTTTGCACGGCATTCACCGAACACCAGTCGAACTCAACCGATGAGCCGATGCGGTATGCGCCCGAACCCAGCACCACGATGTTCTTGTCATTGCGGTAGGAGTAGTCGATGGCATGCTCCGTCGCGCCGTAGGTCATATAGAGGTAGTTGGTGAGTTCTGGATGCTCCGAAGCCACGGTGTTGATGCGGCGCACAACAGGCTGGATGCCCTGCTTCTTACGCAGCGCACGCACGCGCAACATCTCCTTCTCCATGTTTCCGGCAGGATTTTCGGTGTAGCGTGCGATTTGGAAGTCGGAGAAGCCCAGACGCTTAGCCTCGCGCATCACGTCGGCAGGGATGTCTTCGATTTTCTTGTATTGGGAGATGACTTTCGTGTAGTCGACGATGTTCTTCAGCTTGCCGATGAACCACTTGTCAATCTTCGTGAGGTCGACGATGCGCTCCACGGTGTAGCCTTTTTCAAGTGCGGCGGCGATGGCGAAGATGCGGAGATCCGTTGGGTGGGACAGCTCCTTGTCCAAATCGGAGAACTCAAGGTCTTGGTTGCCCACGAATCCGTGCATGCCCTGGCCGATCATACGGAGTCCCTTTTGGATGATCTCCTCAAAAGATTTACCGATAGACATAATCTCGCCGACAGACTTCATCGAGGAGTTAATCTCGCGGTCTACGCCGACGAACTTGGAGAGATCCCAGCGAGGAATCTTCACAATCATATAATCTACTGATGGAGCGACGTATGCGGAGTTTGGCGTACCCATCTCGCCGATTTGATCGAGCGAGTAGCCCAATGCCAACTTGGCAGCCACGAAAGCCAACGGGTAGCCCGAAGCCTTAGAGGCAAGTGCCGACGAGCGGCTGAGGCGGGCGTTGATCTCGATGATGCGGTAGTCGTTCGTCTCGGCGTTGAAGGCGAACTGGATGTTGCACTCGCCGACGATGCCGATGTGGCGCACCACCTTCTTCGAGATCTCCTGCAACATGCTGATTTGCTGTTCCGTAAGGGAGATGATTGGGGCAACGACGATACTCTCGCCGGTGTGGATGCCGAGTGGGTCGAAGTTTTCCATAGGAACGACGGTGAAGCAGTGGTCGTTCTTGTCGCGGATCACCTCAAACTCAATTTCCTTCCAGCCTTTGAGCGACTCCTCTACGAGGATTTGCTTGGAGTGAGCCAACGCGCTGTCGCACAGCTCGACGAACTCCTCCTCGTTGGCGCAGATGCCCGAGCCGAGTCCGCCAAGGGCGTAGGCCGAGCGCACCATTACGGGGTAGCCGATGCGGCGTGCCACGGTGAGGGCGTCGTCCATACTCTCCACGGCTTGCGATACTGGGGTTTTAGCGGCGATCTCGTTCAGTTTCTTCACGAAGAGGTCGCGGTCTTCGGTGATCATAATGGCGTCGACTGATGTGCCGAGCACCTGCACGCCGTATTTCTCTAACACGCCAGAGGTGTAGAGCTCCGTACCGCAGTTGAGGGCGGTCTGCCCGCCGAACGCCAAGAGGATGCCGTCTGGCTGCTCCTTCTTGATGATTTCCTCCACGAAGTAGGGGGTGATAGGCAGGAAGTAGACCTTGTCGGCCACGCCGTCCGAAGTCTGGATAGTGGCGATGTTCGGATTGATCAACACGGTTGAGATGCCTTCTTCGCGCATAGCCTTCAGAGCCTGGGAGCCGGAGTAGTCGAACTCGCCCGCTTGGCCGATCTTGAGCGCACCCGAACCCAACAAAATAACTTTCCTTACTTTCTGAGTTTTCATACACTTATATTTTTTTCGATTTCAATTTCTTTCAGACATAAAAAAAGCGAGGGCAAAAGCCACCGCCTAAAAGGAAAAACGAACAACCGAACATCCCAAAGATGCTTTCACAAAAACAAAATGCGAACGAAGGGTCGTCTGTTTAATCATCTTTTCCTTATTCCTGAATTTCTGGCAAAGGTACATTATTATTTTGAGAAAAACGGAGAGTTGGGGCCGGGGAATTTTCACGCAAGGGCAGAAAACACGATTTGTGGTTCTGCTTTGCCAATGCTCCACCACGCTTCGCTATTGATTGATCAGAACGTCGAGCAAGAAAAAAGCGGACCCCTTGCGGAATCCGCCCTATCAAGTTTTGTTTGCGTTTGGGTGTGGGCTACACTAACGTCAGCATTACTTGTCCGGCTTTCACTTTTTCGTTTTTGAGTGCGCCAGGCATAACTTTGCCGGTGGTGAGCCAGCCGATCAGATTGTCTACCAAAATGATTTTCGGCTTGCCGCCCACGTTGCGGATGAGGTAGACTTGGTAGTTGAGGCTATTCTCCAAGCAGGCGTTCCACTCCTTTTGGGTGAGGAAGAACGTCTTTTTGTCGTCTTTTGCGCCCTTGCAGGCTATGAAGTACTCCGTTTCGTTGTTCTCGTAGCCGGTGATTTCGAAGTCGTAGCCCTTTGCGTCTTTTTTGTTTTGGTTGCACCACTTCACGCGGCCGGGGTATTTCTTCTCGAGAAACTCGAACAGGATTTCCTCGCTGGCGCGGGATGTCTCTTCGCGTTCTTTCGCGTCTAAGTCGATAATCACGTTGCGGTCGCGCTCCTGCCACTGGCTGATGGTAACCATCAGGTCTTTTTTGTTGATGTTGAGCGCGGAGATTTCCTCGTCCTTGTCTGTGATGATGGCTTTCAGCTTTTCGATGGTGTCGCCGGCTTCGTTCACCTTGTCATTCAGTTTTTGGATGGTTTCGAGGTTTTTGGATTCCGCTTTTCTGAGGTCTGCGTTCTCCTTTTTCAGGTCGTCGCTTGCGGCGGTGGTTTGGCGGAGTATCTCGATGTTTTTGTCTAACAACTCGGCGATGGCCTTTTGGTTCTCCTTCATTTGGGGAAGAGCGTTGTCGATGGCAGCGGTCGAACAAGAGTTGCCCACGCACACGCCCTCGATTGGTGCGGTGTCTACCTTGCTAAGCGTTGGGGTAGGGGCTTTCTTGGCAGGTTCTGGGGTTGAGGCGGTTGCCGCAGCCTTAGGCTCTTCTTTTTTGACGGGTTCGGCGGCAGGCGCGGGTTTTGACTCCACTTTGGCTGCAACTGGTTCTGGTTCTGGTTCTGGTGCGGGCGCAGGTTGAGGTTTAGGTTCTGGTGCGGGGCTTGCGGCAAGACCTTTCAGCACGTCAACGATAGGAAACACCGCTTCGCGAATGGCGGCGTTGTCGGCGAACTTTTCTGCGGGGATGTTGCAGCAGAATCCGCCGGATGCTTTGGCAACGCTTTGCGCTTTTGTGATGTCTTCGTCGCGCATGCCGATACCGATGATGTTCACTTGCACGTCTTTGCCGGCGCGTTCGGCGTCAGCCATATAGTTTCCGCCTTCGGTTTCCTCGCCGGCGGTGATGAGGACGATGCATTTCTTGTCGGCATCCACTTTGGCGAGTCCTTCGCGCGACTCCTTCACGACGTCGGCAAGGGGCGTTCCACCGTTAGGAATAGGGAGCGAGGAGGCTTTCTGCATAAAGTCAGCCTTGGAGTTCGACGCCAAGTCGAGCGAGTTGATGATGATAGGGTTGTGGACGATGGAAAGGAATGTACGCATACCTGTAATGTCGCTGTCGCGCAGGTTGGGGATGAGTTCCTCTGTCAGTACTTTTTGGGTGATGGATAGTTTTTTGTCCATCTTGTCCGAGATGTCGATAAGAAAGTCTATCGCCTGTTTCATGGTAGGTATTTGATTAAGTTTATTAATGATATGTCTACAAAATGATTGCTGCAAAAACCGCGCCAAATGCATTGCAAAAATCACCTTAAAAGTAGAAAGATTTTGCGATAATGCAAAATTCGAAGGTGTTTTTTGTGAAATTGCAACATTTGTCATCTTGCGATTACCTCGGAGGCCTGTGTGTTTGTGAGTGAACCTTCCAGAAAGATTCGTTTTTCTGGATGAAGTACAGACGCTTCCTCCCGTATTGTCTCCCTGTTTGCCGCCTGCGGGTATGCCGCACAACACATAGTTTGAATATTTTTTCACATTTCGCGACATTAATCTTTCTGCTTTCCGTTATATTTTATATATTGTCGCGTTTTCGTTAACGATAGTTGACGTCGGTTGTGGAATCTTGTCTCCGTCCACCCTTGCGGCGGTCTGTTGGCGTGGTGCCAATGGAGGCTGCTACGGATGAAAGAGAGAAACATTGTCGGCTTATGGATTTTGAGAAACCTCTTTTCGTCAGACTTCTGCTTTGGCCTTTCGCCCTTATTTACGGGCTTGTGGTGTGCGTCAGAAACTTGCTATTCGATTGGGAGATACTCCCATCGAAGAAGTTTGACGTGCCGGTTGTCTCTATCGGCAACATCACCGTGGGCGGCACCGGCAAGACGCCGTTCTCGGAGTACCTCATCCGCTTCCTCAAATCGGACTTTAAAGTGGGCGTGCTGAGCCGCGGTTACAAGCGCAAAACCTCTGGCTACCGCTTGGTGCAACCATCGTCCACACCTACGGAGGTGGGCGACGAGCCGTATCAGGTGAAATCCAAATTCCCGGACATTATGGTGGCTGTCGACGCCAACCGCCGCCGTGGCATCTCGCAAATGCTGCGCGAGCCGTTTGGCAGGCCCGATATCATTCTTCTCGACGACGCGTTCCAACACCGATATGTGTCGCCCGACATCAACATCCTCCTCATCGACTACAACCGTATGATCACCGAGGATCATCTGCTGCCCGTCGGCAACCTGCGCGAGCAAGCCTCTGCCAAGGTGCGGGCGGATGTGATTGTCATCACCAAATGCCCCGCCGACCTGCCTTCCATCCAGTTTCGCATCATCCGGAAAAACCTGCAACTCTACCCCTACCAGGCTCTTTACTTCACCACCCTCGTATACGGCGAGCCTGTGCCTGTGTTCCCAACCGCCAACAGCGGGACGGCGGCGAAAATGGGGCAGGACACCACGGCTATGTCTCTCACTGGCATCGCCTCGCCCAAGCCGTTTGAAGACCATGTGCGTGCCAACTCGAAGGACATCGTCGCTCTCAACTTTGCCGACCATCATAACTTCGGACGGAGCGACCTGCAGAAAATCGCTGCCACTTTCACTGCCATCGCCAATCCGAAGAAAATCATCCTGACCACCGAAAAGGATTCCGTAAGGCTGAAAAACATACAGGGCTTCCCCGAAGACCTCAAGCCTTATCTTTTCTATATCCCCCTAAGCATCGCCTTCCTGAAAGATGAGGGTGAACACTTCAACAAGAAGATTCTCAACTATTTATGCAAAAATAAGTGCCTTGCGCAAATCCTCTCGTCGCCAACTGCCAACGAGGTGGAGCGTGGGACTGCTACAGAATAGAAATCATACAAAACATCATATATATTATGGACAATAATCTGTTAGAGAAAATAGAAGAAACCCGTGCGTTCCTCGCACAACGCGTCACCACGAAGCCGCACATCGCCATTGTGCTTGGCACTGGGCTGGGTAGTTTCGCCGAAAAAATCGCCGTTGAGAAGGAAATCCCTTACAGCGAGATTCCGAACTTCAAAACCAGCACTGTGCAGGGCCACTCTGGCAAGCTGCTCTTCGGAAAGGTCGAAGGTGTCGACGTTATGGCTATGCAGGGCCGACTCCACTACTACGAGGGCTACTCTATGCAGGAAATCACCTTCCCGATGCGTGTGATGAAGGCACTCGGCATCCGCATCGTTATGGTGTCTAACGCGGCGGGCGGACTTAACCCCGACTTCATCCCCGGCGACATTATGCTGATTAAAGACCATATCAACCTCTTCCCTGAGCATCCGCTGCACGGACCGAACATCGACTCGCTTGGCACTCGCTTCCCCGATATGAGCAACGCCTACGACAAGAAACTCCTCGCCATTGCCGAGGAGATTGGCGAGAAAAACCACCTGAACCTCAAAAAGGGCGTTTATGTGGGCAACCAGGGGCCGACGTTCGAGACGCTGGCGGAGTACCGCTATTTCCGGATTATCGGGGGCGACACCGTGGGTATGTCTACCGTGCCTGAGGTGATTGTGGCAAACCATGCGGGCATCTCGGTGTTCGGTGTGTCGGTGGTTTCCAACGTGGGCTGCGACGCCAACCTAAGCAACGTGACGCACGAGGAGGTGCAGCAAAACGCCGTCCTGGCGCAAGGACGCCTCGCCACGCTCTTCACGGAGATGGTGAAGGCTTGCAGCAAGTTGTAATTAGTGATTGGACATTATAAAAAAGGTCTCTGCCTGGGCGGAGACCTTTTTTTGTAAGGACACGTGAATAAACCCTTCCGTCGCGGAAGGCATGATACTTAAAGGGAAATAGGAAGTTCCCTCTTGATGCTCTGCTCCAAGCAGATGAGCGTTTCTGTGGCAGACACGCCTTTGATGCTTTGTATCTTGCCGTTGAGCAGCTGCATAAGGTGTTCGTTGTCGCGCGCGTAGAGTTTCACCATCATCGTGTACGGACCCGTGGTGAAGTGGCACTCCACAATCTCGGGTATCTTCTCCAACTCTGGCACCACCTCGGTGTACATCGAACCTTTTTCCAACTTGATGCCGATGTAGGTGCAAGTCTGGTAGCCCAGAATCTTCGGGTTGACGTGGTACCCCGAGCCGATGATCACACCCATATCAAACAGGTGCTGCACGCGCTGGTGAATAGCGGCGCGGGAAACACCGCACTCGGCTGCAACATCCTTGAACGGGATGCGCGCATTCTTGGTGATAATCATGAGGATATCCCTATCCAAGTCATCTATCTTATCCATAAACCAACTTTACAATTTGACACAAATATACATTGTTTTTCAATGCTCGTTCCTGAAATCCTAACATTTTGCTTTCTCCGCAAAATTTTTTTCTCATACTGACAAAAAAGGAGCAGCCTCATCGGCCACTCCCTTTTCTGGGGGATTCCTCTATCCCGACCCGTTGGGGGCGGGAATATGACTCTTCTGATGCTTATTCTATTTTTTAGCATTCTTTGCTGGATGCACGCTGAGCAACTCTACCTCGAAAATCAAAGCGGAGTTTGGCTCAATGCCTCTCGAACCGTTCTCGCCGTAAGCCAACTCAGAAGGGATGAGGAACTCAAACTTAGCGCCTTCGTTCATCAACTGCAAGCCCTCTGTCCAACCGGCAATGACATTTTCAAGTGTGAATTTTGCAGGTACTCCGCCGTGCAGGTCTGATGAGTCGAACACAGTGCCGTCCAACAATTTTCCGGTGTATTTTACTTCTACGGTATCGATAACATTTGGCTTTTTGCCTTCGCCCTGTGCAAGCACTTTGTACTGCAATCCGCTCTCAGTTACCTGTACGCCCTCGATTTTCTTGTTGGCAGCCAATGCGCTGTCGCCAGCCAATTTGTTGCGCAACTTCATTGCCTCAAACTCTTGCTTGCGGATTTCCTCCAAGCTTGCGAAATAGTTTTGGAGAATCTCCATTGTCTCGTCCGTGCTGAGCATCGCATCGGCAGAGTCGCCTTTCAAAGCGTTGATGAATCCTTTCAGGAATGCGTCAACAGGCACAGAGTCGCCAGGAAGCGATTGCAACTGTGGGCGGAACATTGCGCCTTGGTTCAATCCCAATGCGTATCCTACGGTATCCATGTGGGATGTGATTTTTGCGTCGAGAGCGCAACTCTTGTTGCCGCAAGAGGACAACATACATGCAGAAGCCAAAACGGCGCCTACATAAACGAACAGTTTTTTCATCTATATTCTTATTTAATATTGTGTAACAGATTATTTCCCGCTCTTCTGATAGGTTGGGAACTGGAATTTCGCGCCGTTGTTTTCCGCAGCGGGTGCTTTGGGAGCCTCGGGTTGCACGATGTCGAGCAGTTCCACTTCAAAAATCAAAGTGGAGAAAGGCGGGATGCTGCCTGCTGGCCTGCTGCCGTAGCCAAGGTCGGACGGGATGACGAAGCGGTATTTGGAGCCGACGTTCATCAGCTGCACACCCTCGGTCCATCCGGGAATCACGCGGTTCAACTCGAAAGACACTGGTTCGCCGCGGTCTACCGAGCTGTCGAACACGGTGCCGTCGATCAATGTCCCGTGGTAATGCACTTTCACCTTGTCTGTTGCCGCTGGCTTCGCGCCGGTGCCTTGCTTCAGCACTTCGTATTGCAGTCCGCTGGCGGTTTGCACCACGCCCGTGCGTTTTGCGTTGGCTTCCATATAGGCTTTACCATCGGCTTTGGCTTTTTCGATGGCGAGTTCCTGTTGTTTCTGCAGATATGGGTTCAGGAACTTTGGCGTTTCTTCCAAATTCATCCATAGTCCGGCGGTGTCGCCTTTCATCACTTTCGTGAACGCCTGCATCATCAACTCCTCGTTGTAGGGTGCGCCTGGCAGGTGCTTCAGATTTTCGCGCACGCTCTTGCCGAACTCCATACCGATGACGTAGCTGGCGGTGTCTTTCTCTGTGTACTTGATGACTGTCTCCGTCTTTTTCTTTGCCAATCCGATGGCAGGGAGGCAGACAAGCAAAATGCCGATGGCGGCAACGTGTTTCCTCATATTCTATATTTTGTGGTTGAAAAAATTCTACGGGTTAAAGGATTTGCAGCAGCTCGACGTCGAAGATGAGCGTCTCGTTCGGGCCGATGGCATCGCCTGCGCCGTGTTCGCCGTAGCCAAGGTCGGACGGGATGAAAAGTTTCCACTTCGCGCCTTCCGACATCAGTTGGAGTGCCTCCACCCAACCCGGTATCACCTGGTTGACGCCGAAGTCGATAGGTTGGTTGCGGCGGAAGGAGCTGTCGAAGACGGAGCCGTCTATCAGTCTGCCCTCGTAATGGCAGCGCACCGTGTCTGTGGCAGACGGGCGTTTGCCGTTGCCTTCCTTCTCGATGATGTATTGCAAGCCGCTTGCAGTGGATTTCACTTCTGGGTTCTCCAAGTTTTTCTTGAGGAACGCTGCGCCTTCTTGTTTCTTGGCTTCCGCCTGTTTCTCTTGTACCTTCGCAAAATGCTGAGCCACTATCTGGTGTGCCTCGTCGATCGTCATTTCACACTCCTTCTGCTGGAAGAAATCCGACAGAGCCTTGGCAAACTGTGCGGGGTCGACATCCTGAAAACCGGACGCCTTGAGGTTGGAAGCCATCGTGAGGCCCAACGCGTAACTGATTGTACTCATTTATCTTATTGAAAAATTTCGCGTTGCGAATTTAATTATTTTATTGGATAAATAGGCAAGGTTGCCGTCAGAATGGATAAATTAAATTATTTTTGCGGATAAACAATCGGAGAAATGTACACGCGCGAAGAGGAAAAACAGTTGAAGAAGGATTTCTGGAACGGGTTCGACGCTTTCTGCGAGAATCTGCCACGCTTCAAATACCGGAAGAAGAAATGGATCCTCTACAACACCAAAGTCAAAGGTGTGGAGATGAAGTTCGACGCCGCGCGCGATGGCGCGTACGTCATCCTCGAACTGAACCACCGAAACCGAGAGCGGCGTATGCGTATGTTGCAGATTTTGCGCACGCAGCAAAGCGTGTTCGACCAGTACCTCCCCGACGCCGTCTGGCAGGAGAACTATGAAAAACCTTGCGGCACGATCGTTTCACGCGTCTACCGCAAGCAGGACGGCCTCGACATACACCGCCGCGAAGACTGGCCCGAGTTCTACGTCTTCCTCTCGAAAGAGATGAACCATTTAGAGCGTGTGTTTCGCGAAACGAAGGAGTTTTTGGAGTTGGACAATCAGGAAGAGGGGTGATTTTCCCCGATGAAAGCGTGAAAAATCAGTAATCAGAGTGCTATGGATAATCAAGAGGCAAAGCAACTTAACCAACCCGATAGGAAGTGGGAAGGCAAGACGGGCGGCGGCAAGTTCGGGCAGAACTTCCTGCTGTGGTTTCTCAGTGGGGTGGGCGTGCGCGTGCTTTACCCGATTCTCTATCTTGTCATTCCTTTTTATCTGATTTTCGCCAAGAAGGGACGCGACGCCGCCTATCGATACTTTCGCGACAGGCAGGGCTACGCACCGATGCGTGCCGCTTGGGCGACCTTTCAAAACCACATTCTCTTTGGCAAGGTGGTGTTAGACAAGTTCGCGCTGTTAGCCGGCAACCGCAGGCAGTTTAAGGTGATTCCATCGGATGAAACCCCCATCCGACAACGTATAAGCGAACCTGGCGGATTCATCATCGCCGGGGCGCATGTGGGCAACTTGGAGTTGGCAGGCCTCTGCATTCCTCATTCCGAAAAGCGTATCAACGCCATCGTCTTTGGCGGCGAGCAGGCAGGCTTCCAGTCTCGGCGCGACGATGCTTTCAAGCAGTCGGACATCCGCCTGATACCCGTCGGCAACGACTTGTCGCACCTCTTCACCATTAAGGAGGCGTTGGAGAATGGCGAGATTGTGGTGATACCGTGCGACCGTATGTTCGGCAGCAACAAGGGCGTAGACTGTCCGTTTTTGGAGGGCGAGGCGAAGTTCCCCCTCGGCACGTTCCGCCTTGCCGCCCAGCTGAACGTCCCTGTGTACACCCTTTTCATTATGAAAGAGAAGGGAATGCGCTACCGCACATTTGAAAACCGAATCAACTCCGCCGAGGGCGACGCACGCAAGCAGGCAAGCGAGATGGCTTGCGAGTATGTGCGCCAGTTGAACGAAATCGTGCGCCGTTACCCTACGCAGTGGTTCAACTTCTTCCCCTTCTGGAATGAAAAATAATTTATACACCTATAAATCAATATCATAGATATGACATTAGATTCGCCTCAGAAAGAAGCATACGCGAAAGACCACCTCACGGCACTGCAAGCGCAGCGTAAGGCGCAGGAAATCGCTTTCGCCCCCGTTGTGTTTCAAGTGTCAAGGTTGATGCTGAAGTTCGGCATCCTCCAAATGCTCAGCGACAGCAAAGAGGGTCTTTCCCTCGATGAAATCGAAGAAAAATCGGGCATCTCGCACTATGGCGTGCAGTGCCTCTTGGAGGCGTCGCTCACCATCGGCACCGTGTTGTTGAACGACGGGCGGTTCACCATCTCCAAGACGGGCTGGTTCCTGCTGAATGATGAGTCGGCAAGGGCGAACCTCGACTTCAACCAGGATGTCAACTACCTCGGGCTCTTCAATTTAGAGGAGTCTATTCTTAATGGGAAGCCTGAGGGCTTGAAAGTGTTTGGCAACTGGCCCACCATCTACGAGGGGTTGTCGCAGCTGCCGCCGCAGGTGCAGAAAAGCTGGTTCGGCTTCGACCATTATTATTCCGATGGTTCGTTCGCACAGGCGTTGCAGATTGTCTTCCGCAATGGGGCGCGGACGCTGCTCGACGTGGGCGGCAACACCGGGCGTTTCGCCACAGCGTGTGTGCAGTATAAGGATGATGTGGAGGTAACCATTATGGATCTCCCCCAGCAATTGGAGTTGATGCGCGAGCAGACGAAGGACGTGCCAGGCAAAGACCGCATACACGGCGCACCGGGAAACTTGTTGGACAAAAACACCGCTTTCCCCAAAGGTTTTGACGTGATTTGGATGAGTCAGTTCCTCGACTGCTTCGGCGAAGACGAGGTGGTGAGCATCCTCTCGCGCGCACGGTGCGGTATGGCAGACGGCACAAGACTCTACATTATGGAGACGTTGTGGGACCGTCAGCGGTTCGAAACCGCATCGTTCTGCCTTGCCCAGACCAGCATCTACTTTACAGCGATGGCAAACGGTAACAGCAAAATGTTCTACTCGAAAGACCTCTTCCGAATGGTGGAGGCCGCTGGTTTGCAGATCGCCGAGATACACGATGGGTTGGGGCACGGCCACAGCCTGATTGAATGTAAAACCGCCTCCCGATGACACCGCCACTCCCGATAGAGGAATATCTTCCGCAGAAACGCCCCTTTATCCTTGTAGACCGCATCTGCGAGGCGGACGAGTACGCCTGCCACTCCGAATTTTCCATCCGCAAAGAGGATATGATGACGCGCGGCGAGGCACTGTGCGAAGCGGGTATCCTCGAAAATATGGCGCAGACCTGTGCGGCGCATATCGGCTTTGTGGAGATACACATACGGAAGAGCCGAAACATACGCATCGGACTGGTGGCTGCAGTGAAAAACTGCGACATACTGCGGAAACCCCTTGTGGGTGAAACCATCCGCACCACGGCGGAGGTGGCGCAGACATTCGGCGATATGTCCGTCTACCACATCCAAACCCATGCCGACGGCGGCTTGATTGCGGAGGCCGACATACACGTCGTCTTACAAGAAAACAATCCATAAACTATGATATACAACGTAGCCGATAATATCATCACGCCACTCGGAAAAACCTCGATGGAGGTCTTCGAGGCGGTGTGCCGGGGCGAGAGCAAGGCTCGGCTCCACACAGACGCTTTCGGTCTGCCTGAGCCTTTCTTCGGAACGCTTTTTGACAGAGATGAGATAGAATGGGAATTTCGCATGCGCTTCCCGCTTGGCGGTTCTCCCACCTTTTTCGAGAAATTGATGATTCTCTCTGCCAACGCTGCTATGGAGAGAATCGGGTTGGACCCAGCCCGGCCCGATGTATTCTTCGTCCTGTCGTCCACTAAAGGAAACATCGATTTGTTAGAGAACCCCGGGGATTATGACTGCGAAAGGGTGAACTTGGGCGCATCGGCGCAACTCCTCGGTAAGCAGTTCTTGAACCGCAATCCGGTGGTAACCGTCAGCAACGCCTGCACATCGGGTGTGGCGGCGCAGATTTACGCCAAAGACATACTCGAGGCGACAGACCGCTACAAATACGCCGTCGTCGTCGGGGCGGACGTGCTGAGCCGCTTCGTGGTGTCGGGCTTCCAATCGTTCAAGGCACTCTCTGCCGAACGCTGCCAGCCATTCGACAAAAATCGCAAGGGACTCAACTTGGGCGAGGGCGCAGGAACCATCATCTTAGAGAAAATAAAAGAAGAAGAATATCACCACGGCACGCCCATCCTTGGGACGGGAAACCGGAACGACGCCAACCACATCTCCGGTCCGTCGCGCACCGGCGAGGGTCTGCACAACGCCATCGAGGCGGCACTTGGCGAACAAGGTTTAGACCGAAGTCGCATAGCCTTCATCAATGCGCACGGCACTGCCACGCCCTATAACGACGATATGGAGTCGTGGGCTATCCACCGCAGCGACCTCGCCAGCACGCCAACCAACAGCCTGAAAGCCTACTTCGGCCACACGCTTGGGGCGGCGGGCATCATTGAGTGCATCATCTCGAGTTTGGCGTTGAGCGAGGGCATCGTGCTTCCGTCGTTGGGCATTGCGGAGAAAGGAGTGGTGAAGGACATCAATATCAATGAAACAAAGGCAGAAGCCAACGGCGATGCTTTCTTGAAAATCATCTCAGGGTTCGGGGGCAGCAACGCCGCCATCATCTATGGGAAAATAGAAAATTGAAAATGAAGAAGACAATTCTGACATTATTGTCCGCCTTGCTCCTCGTGGCTTGCGGCGGCAACACGCAACAGGAGGCAGCACAGCCCGGAAACACGCTTGTGAACTCCATCCAGCAATGTGCGAAACTCAACATCGCGCAGTACAAAGTGCATAAGGTAATCGTCTACGAAGATCCGGGGACGGTGGAAAGCAACATCCTCTTCGAGAAAATCTCCATTCCCATCCCTGGAAAAAAGAAAATCCTCATTCCGGTGGATGCCACGGTGAAAACATACATTGATTTCAGCCGGTTTGGCGAGGGCGACATTCGCAAGGAGGGCGAGAAAATCTTCATCACCCTGCCCGAGCCGCAAATCGAACTCGTATCCTCTAAAATAGATTACGAGAACGAAAAGTCCATCGTCTCGTGGAACCGCTCCGACTTCACGGAAAAGGAACGAGAGGAGTTTATCCGCCAAGGGCGCGACAGCATACTGACGAGCCTCGCCCAAAACGACATCATCGGTCGCAGTTGCGCCAACGCCTTCAACGCCCTGCTGCCCATCCTCACTTCCGCCGGCTTCAAGCCCGAGGACGTTACCATCTCGTTCCCAGACAAAGTGGAGAAGGATAGAACCAGCAAACAGACAATCATGCAGTTCACCACCCTGCCAAAACTTCAGGAGCAATGATCACGAAAGCGTGTGTTGAAACCGCCTACTGCTTTTTCCACCAAAAGTGGAGAGTCTACGCCTTCTCCACCTCTGCCACCCAGAAAGACGAGATTGAGTATGCCATCGAGGCGTATGTCGATGGGATGGACAGGGAACTATACGAGAAAATCTCCGATGGAAGCGCAGATTTTTTGCGGTCGCACCGCACTTTTGCCGCAGATATGCCACAAGCCGTTGAGCGGTTGGAACGCTTACTTTAATCAACTATATAAATTTTAGAAGAGATATGGAACATTTGCCGATGAGCGATGCCGCAATGCTGATGAGTGCCATCAACTTCCTGCTGCGCGACGAGATTTTTGAGAACTTAGACCAGATATGCGAACACTTCAAAGTGAGCCGCAAGGAGGTGGAGGAGAAACTTGCCTCTGCTGGGTTGGAGTATTCCGAAGAACTTAAAAAAGTGTGGTAGAATGGAGCAATTAGACCTGTCCGATTGGCTGACGCCTGCCGCAGAACCCTCTGTGGAGGGCGTGTATATGCCTGCCGAAGCCACCATTGGTCAGAATCTCTATGGCGATGGGCAAGTGGCTTTGATTGGCTGCGGTGCTGCAGGCAGTGCCATCCGCAAGCATCTCTACGAGTTGGCTCACAGGTTCTGCCACATTCAAATCGCTGATCTGGGCGATGTGAAGGGCGAAGGCGAGCAACGCTCTGCGAACCTTGAAAAAGCGGTTTGCGAATTGTCGCGGCGAGGCATAATCCCTGTGGTGATGGGCGGTGAGGCCGACCTGACATTGGCGGCGAGCAGCGGACTTGCCGTGAAATGCGCCAACCAACGCATCTCCATTGTAACGCCGAGGATTGCCAAAACGCCGCAAGCCGGCGACACACGCATCTCTGCCTGTAATTTTCTCAACTATTTGGAGGCGAAACCTCAAACGTCGGGCATCAACCTCATCGGTTTGCAAAACTACCTCTGCGCCGAGTGGCAGGAGCAGGCAACCGCAACAGACCAGTATTATCGGTTGAGGCTGCGCAACATCAATCCCATCACCCTTGCCGAGCCGGTGCTGCGCGACACAGACCTCTTCTGTCTCGACCTCGCCGCCATTCGCTATGCCGATGCGCCTGCCGCTTCGCTGCCCAATCCTAACGGGATGAGCGGCGCGGAAGCGTGCCAGTTGGCGCACTTCGCCGGGATGAGCGATACCACTGCCGTCTACTGCCTTTGCGGACTCGACGCTGCCGCCGACGGCAATGGCATAACCGCCTCCCTTGCGGCGCAAATCGCCTGGCACATCATTGAGGGGATTGACAACCGGTGTGGAGACTACCCGCTGCGTCCCATCACGGAATACCGGAAGTACATCGTTTTGAAAACGACAGAGTTTGACGACGAGAAAACATTCTACAACAACCCCGCCAACGGACGGTGGTGGGTAGAGATACCGCAATGCGACGGCAACC
The DNA here is from genome assembly GCA_963631545.1 of Paludibacteraceae bacterium. Lineage (GTDB taxonomy): Bacteria > Bacteroidota > Bacteroidia > Bacteroidales > Paludibacteraceae > UBA1181. The sequence goes on from CAVGRN010000036.1 coordinate 22,490, forward strand.
GAATTTTCGCCTGCGCACACACCGACTACACCGATATGACCCGAGGCGCAATCCCCGACATTTGGATGAGGAGGTTTATGAAGTGAATTGGGTGGAAGAAAATCTACATTGGATCGGGAATAACGCACATGTTTATTTGCGATTGCAACAGAGAAACTATACCTTTGACGGAAAATGAAGGTAGATTCGATAATCAATCTTGGAAAATCAGGAATTTATGAGAAAACGAAACTTATGGGCGTTTTGGATGCTGATGATGTC
>CAVGRN010000037.1:0-22675 GCA_963631545.1 Paludibacteraceae bacterium
TGCAACTTTTAGTGCGGCACGGCGGAACATTGCAGGAGAATAGGTCAATTAAAAAGCACTATCTTTTCAAAAAGATTTGAATGAGCGGTGAATGAGATGATTTTCTTGTGTTGTAATCGTCCGACGATAATGCCAGGGTGCACGTTGAACTTCTCCGCATAGTTACAGATGGTTTCAGCGGAAAAAACGCCATTCTTGATTATCTCATTTTCCTCTGCTTGTGACAACAAGATGCGGGACGAGAAAGCGTCTGCCTCGTCCTCCTTCTCTTTCTGTTTGGCGGCATACTCGATGTCTTCCAAGAATATGTCTTTTTTCCCATGTAGCAGGATATGTCCCAATTCGTGGAAGAACGTGAACCAAAAAATGTCATTTCTTTTGTGCCTGCCCGTCATCTGAATGCAGGGTACATCGTTGATCCATCTGGTGGAACCATTGATGGGTGCTTTGGGCAGACAAGGGGTATAAATCAGTTTCACACCAATTTCGGCGCATTGTTTTTGAAGTGCTTGTATGAAGTATTCCGAGTGCTGGGTACACAGGCTTTTCATTGCCGGGACAGCGTCACGCAGTTTTTTTTCTGAAAAATCCGCCACTTTCATTCCCGTTGCCTGAATCTCTCCTTGCCGCAGCCATGCGGATATGGCGTGCGGTTCTTGGGTATTGTTAAGGGATATGCGGAAAGCCACTTTCAACTGCTGATTCAGATAATAGTCTTCCCAAGCCTTTTCGGTACTGACCTGAAAAAATGACAGAAGAGTCTTGACTTTCTCATCAGGTGTCTTGACGGTGGGTATCCACCCGAATTCCATCATCTTGGACAAGGGAAAGGAACGTGCCCATTCGTATGCAGAGATAAGCTGCTCTTCTTGCCTTCGACGGGCTATATACTCGTCATATCCACGTTGCACATTCAGCCAAAAGTGTGCAGGTATCTTAGTAACACTCTCGAAAGCTACAGCCATATCGGAGGTTATGCTGCTCTTTCCGCCAATGACGGCAAAGATAGTCTTTTCCGGTTTTGAAGTGCGAACAGCAAACTCCTTAACGCTCATCCCCAGCTCTTTCAGTTTTTCCGAAAGAGTGATACCAGGATGAAATTCCACTGGCGGAACGAATTTTCTTAAAGTTGCCATAATGTATACTATTTACCGTGATAATTTACTATTTCCACAATTTCTACTTCTTTTATTTCTATCCAGATATACTTGCCGTCGTCATCTGTTGGAATAGGATCCTCGTGAGGCTCGAATATCAGCCGATAGGGTTGGTCAAGGTCGCAAGCCCACTGACCTTTCCTGTTCCCTTTTAACTCGTGGTAGCTTCCTGGCAGATAACGAACATCCTCCAATGTTTCAGCTCGGTAGAGGTCTCGAAGACGCAGTAGGAACAAGTCCGCTCTCTTCTTGCCGAGTTCCTTTTGACATTTTCTTGGGTCGGATGCTATCTTCTCCAGTTTCTTGTCCTGAAAGAATATATCCATTATCTGTTCTTTTTTAACTTACACATCGTGTCACATATTCTTCTGCAAATGTAATATTCTATTTTTAAATAACATATACTGTAATGCAAAAAAAAACTCAATCAGATTTTCCTCATTTCCGGATGATAGAGGTTAAGTCCGTTTCTCATAATGGCGTTTTTACCCATTCGTTTTTGTTGAAAATACAGGCACAAATTCCCAATATTGTCAATGCTTTTGCAATTATTTTTTATTAAACGAGCGAAAAAATTTGATTAACATTTTTATATGGAATCCTATGTTGAATTATTTGTGATATTTGTAAAAATGCTATATTTGCAGAAAGAGAACTGCTAAATGATGTAATTATTTAGAAAGAAAGATATGGATAGAGGTTTCTACGAACGAATTTGCAGATGTTTTGGAACGGATTTTCCCGCAGTTGGTTTGTCGGAAGATGCGATCAAATTGTTGAATTCCAAAATGAGGGTTATCCAGCTGAATAAAGGTGAGTACTTGCAGTTGGAGGGCGATGTTAGCCGCTTCTTGGGTATTGTCGACATCGGCCTAATCAGAATTTTCTACCGCAAGGCCGGCGAGGAGTTGACGGAGTATCTGGCGTGCGAGAACGAGATTTTCTACGACTGCGAGAGCTTCTTCCGCCGCACGCCAAGCAAAAGGTACATCCAAATGTTGGAGCCTTCTGTGCTTTGCCTTTGCACGAAAGCCGACTTGGATGAGCTGTGCGCCCAAAACAAAGAAATACGCATCTTCTACCGAAACTTGACGGAGGAACTGATGCGCAAGCTGAAGCGTAAGACGCTCGACTGCATCTTCGAGTCTGCCCGTGTGCGCTACGAAAATCTTGTGAAGTCGAACCCAGAGTATGTGCTGCGCGTGCCGTCCATCTTCATCGCCTCCTACTTGGGCGTTACGCCCGAGACGTTGAGCCGTATCCGCTCAAAAGTGAGGTAACCCGCCCGTAGTCCATTGTTTTTAATTTGAATCGTATGAAAAAAGTCGTATTAAATAAGAGATTGATTGCTGCCGAGTTGGAGCATGTGTTGGGTCGCACGGATTTGTCGTTGGACGCGAAACGCAAACTCAATTCCATCACCGTCCAGGAAAAGGTGAGAAAGCACGACCTCATTCTGAAAGAAGGCGAGGTCTGCGATTTCTTAGGCGTAGTGCAGAAAGGCGTGGTGCAAGTGTTCCACCACAAAGGGGGAAAACTCATCTCCGACTTCTTCGGAATCGAGGGCAGCGGTTTCTTCGATGTGGAGAGTTTCTTCACAGGCTGCCCCGCCAAGTCGAGCATCAAGGCACTCGAGCCAACCGTTTATGTGAAGATTGACCGGAAAAAGTTCATCGCCCTCTGCGATGAGAATGAGGAACTCAATATGCTCTACCAAAAGATGCTTGAGTATGCCGTCATCCTTTGCCACGATCGTTTAGACTCTGTCTTGAACGAGTCTGCCGAAGAGAAGTACGAGTCGTTGGAGAGGCGCATTCCCGGCCTCACATCGCGCATCAGCGCCATCAATGTCGCCTCCTATATCGGTGTAACGCAAGAAACACTTTGTCGAATAAAATCCAAGGAAGAAGAATTCCTTTTGTTTTAAAATTTTATACATTTGGGGTGGAGCTTTTTCGGTTCCACCTTTTTTATTGTACCATCTAAAAACAAGATTTTATGTCATCAATCGCAGATTTGATTGCCAATCAGGTGAAAGCCGCAGCCGGTGGTAGTGGCTTGCAGAGTAATGTGCTTAGCGGTTTGTCCGATTCTGTTTTGAAAAGTTTCAAGCAGACCGCTTCTTCGGCTGAGGGAGTGTCTCAGATAATGTCCTTGTTGTCAAACTCTTCATCGGCATCCACCAGTCCGATCACGAAGTTGGCGTCGCAGATTTTCTCTTCGCAGGTGGCTGGCAAGTTGGGCTTGTCCTCTTCCGTAACTAACACGGCAACGGGTTTGTTGCCTGTCATCATCTCCAAGTTGGTGTCTGCCGTTTCTTCAAAGGAGTCGGGATTTGATGTTTCGTCCATTCTTTCCGCATTGGGCGCAAGTTCTTCTTCGTCTTCCACTTCAACCCTTGGAAAACTGGCTGGAACATTGGGCAAGTTGTTCAAGAGATAAGTGGGCAAGTTCCAGAAATTGAAAAGGGTGCGTTGTAATCAGCGCACCCTCTTTTTTTGTATCGTATACTTGTATTTCTCAAACGATTCGGTTGTCGGTAGTGTCGGGGAAAACGACGGATGGCTTGAAATGCTTAGCCTCTTCATAATCCATTATACCGAAGGCCATTATGATGACAACGTCGCCCACGCAAGCCATTCTGGCGGCTGCGCCGTTTAGGCAAATCACTCCCGAGTTTCTGGGTCCGGGAATCGCGTATGTTTCAATGCGCTGCCCGTTGTTGTTGTTGACAACCAGCACCTTCTCGTTGTTGAGGATGTTGGCGGCTTCCATCAATGCCTCGTCTATCGTGATGCTGCCGATGTAGTTCAAGTCGGCCTCCGTAACAGTAACCCTGTGGATTTTTGATTTCAGAATTTGAACTTGCATACCGGTGGATTATTTGTACTGAATGTTGTCGATGAGGCGCACCTCTCCGCAATACACTGTGATGCAACCTGTTATGTGGTCGGCCTCAGCCCAGTCGTTCACGCTTTGCAGCGATGCAGAGTCCACAATCTCGTAGTATTCAACACGCAGGGTGGGGGTCTTTTCAATTTCTTTGATTACCCAGTTTTTCACTTCTTCCACGCTCAGGCGGTTAGCGAGGCTGATGCTCTCTGTGAGTTTTTTCGAGATTTGCACTGCATCCACTTTCTCGGACTCGGAGAGGCGAGCGTTGCGGCTGCTGAAGGCTAAACCACTCTCCTCGCGCACAATCGGGCAGCCCACGATGTCGATAGGGTAGTTGTATCTCTCCACCATAATGCGGATGATGGCCAATTGCTGGAAGTCTTTCTCCCCGAAATAGGCTCTGCTGGGTTTGACGATGTCGAACAGCCGGCTCACCACTTGCCCCACACCGTTGAAGTGGCCCGGACGGGCAGGTCCCTCCATAACCTGGTCCAACGGAGCGAAATTGAACACTCGAGTGTCTGGCTCTGGATAGATCTCCTCGACGGAAGGGACGAAGGCGATGCTACAGCCCACCTCTTCCAACAAACGCAAATCGGCTTCAACCGTCCTTGGATATTTCTCCAAATCAGTTTGGTTGTTGAATTGCGTAGGATTGACGAAGACGCTGACAACGCACACGTCATTCTCCACTAAACACCTATTCACCAAAGAGAGGTGGCCTTTGTGCAACGCACCCATTGTGGGCACCAAGCCAACCGTCTTACCTTCTTTGCGCAGTCTCTCCAATTCTTCGGAGATACCGGAAACCGTTTTGCAAACTATCATGACTCACACAAAAAATTCAAGAAACGCCCGTATCCCTTCAAATCGCACCCCCGATATATAATGTATTAAGAGCGGAGAACGACACTTGAAACGGACATTTCAAAACCTAATGCAAAGGAAACAATTATATTTGATAGACAAAAGCAAGACAAAGAAAAAAAATTAGAATTTGGAGCATTGCCGATTTTTAGATATTTTTGTGAAACCTAATTTATTTTAAGATTGATTGAATGGATACAGTGAAAGTTTTATACATCTCGCAGGAGATTTCTCCTTACCTTCCAGACAGTGAGGTGGCGACAATGAGTAGAAATTTGCCACAGGCGATTCAGGAAAAAGGGCGGGAAATAAGAACGTTCATGCCGCGTTTCGGGTGTGTCAACGAGAGGAGGAACCAACTGCACGAAGTGATTCGTCTTTCTGGTATGAATCTTATAATTGCCGAAACTGACCATCCATTGATTATCAAAGTGGCATCTATCCAATCGGCCCGGATGCAGGTCTATTTCATTGACAATGACGACCTTTTCCACCGCAAACAGACTGTCGCCGACGATGAAGGCAACGAGTTTGATGATAACGAAGACCGTTCCATATTCTTTGTCCGCGGCGTTTTGGAAACCGTCAAGAAGTTGCGCTGGACGCCAGACATCATCCACTGCCACGGCTGGATGACCTCCCTCACGCCTATCTACATTAAAAAGGCGTTCAATTCAGACCCTATATTCAAAAATTCTCGGATCGTCTATTCTATCTACGGCGACGATTTCAAGCGTCCGTTCAGTTCCGACTTCTCGGAGAAACTGAAAATTGAAGGCATCGTCGACGAGGATGTGAAGAGTATCCAAAACAAAGAACTCTCGTTCAACGATTTGACTAAGTTCGCAGTGGAATATTCGGATGGAGTTGTCATCGCTTCGGACACCGTCAACAGCGAGTTGAAGTCGTATGTGGAGCAATCGGGCAAACTGTTCCTCCCAACGCCAGCATCCGAAAATTATGCTGACGCGTACAATACGTTCTACGATAAAGTGTTGGAAAGCACGAAATAGTATGTCGTCTGTTCGCAGACGAAAAAATCACCTAAACAAACGGAAAATACAATGAGCAAGGTTTTGCGGTTTGTTTTTTTGTTCCTGTCGGTCTTGCCTTTCGCAGGTTGCAAAGACGATGACGGGGTCGGGGTTTCTGTGCAGCCCGATGAGGATGTGTTGCACACCTATTCTAACAGAGTGAATGTTGCTACCGAGTCTGTGTTGTCCGACTCGGTGCTGAGCAAATACGATTACTTCCTGTTGGGAAGGTATCGCGATGAGCGGTTTGGTGAGACTACCGCTGAGTTTGTGACGCAATTGGACGCGCGGATCGGCGGGGTGAGTGTGCCTGACACGACGATTGTTTCCTCCTCGTCCGCCTCCTCTGGAATCTTGAAAACGCTGCTTACGTCTATTGACAGTCTTTATGGCGACATTACCGCCATCAACAACCCGTCGGAGCCTGTGTTAGACTCTGTGCAGTTCTACCTTCAGTATAGTTCGGATTTCTTCGGCGATTCGGTGTCGCTGCAAGCAGTGTCTGTCTACGAGCTGAATAACTCGCTGACGGGGCGTCGCACATTCACCACCGAAAAGGCGGAGAAGTATTGCGACAAGAGTTTGCCGTTGGGCTCGCTCTCTTATCAGGTGCAGAATAAGCGGTCGCTCGCAATCCCGCTTTCTATGGATTTTGGCAAACGCTTAATGTCTGTCTACGCTAATGGCTCTACAATTAAGAACCAGTCGCAGTTCAACGAGTTGTTTAAAGGCATTTATGTGAGCCACTCGTTCAACCAGGGGGCTGTGGTGCAGGTTACGGTTGCCGGTGTGCAACTCTTCTACCATTATGACGCCGACATCACTACGTCCTACGACGGGGAGATTGTAACCGTGAAGGCTTCGGAGGTGAAGTCGGCAGACGGATCCGTGCTTAATCCTTTGGTGGCCAGCGTGTTCCTTTCTGCGAATAAGTCGGTGAAACGTGTGAACATTGTGCAGCAAGACGATTTGCACGCACTTGTCCCAACACTCAACAAGAGCGGAAATACTTACACCTACACGCCTGCGGGATTGTACACCGCCGTAAACATTGATTTTGCGGCGATGATGGATTCTATCAGAATGACCGGCGACACCTCGAAGGTGATGTTCAATTCCGCCAAACTGATTCTGCACAGAAATAATTTGGATTGGAACACTTCGCTCAAGTCGAGTACCTTCCTGTTGCTCATCGGTAAAGATGAGGTTACAGACTTCTTCTATAATAACGGGCAGCCGGACGGCGTTTCGTCTTTCGTAACCTCCATTGATACTTCCAAAAACACTTATACGTTCAACATCACCGCACCGCTGCAAAACAAGATGAGGGGTGGTGTCAGCACCTTCTCAGACGATTTGGTGCTTGTGCCGGTGATCCGCCAATCGGAGAGCGACAATTACTATTACCGCCAGCAACTGTGGCTTACGGCAACGTCTTTTTACAGTGCGACGGCAGAGAAAGACTCGCTGCGCCCGCGTCTGGACATTGTCTACACAAGGCGTTAAGTTTTTCTGTATCGGGATAAAATCGCAACAACCATCGCTGCTCACGCAGGGATGGTTGTTTTTGAATTAATCACATAAAACGAATTGAAATTTGAATTTTGTGGAGTGAACAATCTTCCACTATAATAGTAAATACAAATTTCGTGCCAAACCTTTGCCTTATGGATGGAATTTTTAGATTTTTGCGTGATTTAAGTGCGAATAATACCACAGAGTGGTTCCACGCACACCGTTCGGAGTATGAAACGGCGAAAAACATCTTCAACGAGGTGGCTTTGCAGATAATCGCAGGGGTCGCCAAGTTTGATCCTTCCACCGTGGGACTTGAATTGAAGGACTGCACCTATCGCATCAATCGCGACATCCGTTTCTCTGCGGATAAGTCTCCCTATAAAACCCACTTCGGCGTGTATGTTTGTCCAGGGGGAAAGAAATCTGGCAATGCCGGCTACTATTTTCACATCGCACCTGGCGAGGGTACGTACCCCGGCGGCTGTATGTTGGCGATTGGCAACTACTGCTACGAAAAGGAGGTGGTGAAGATTGTGCGGGAGGATATTGAGAGTGACGGCGGAAAATTTGATGCGATGATCAAGAAGGCGGAGTCTTTGGGCTTTTTCCTCGACCGAAGTGATGATTTGAAGAAAGTGCCGAGGGGCTTCTCAGCCGATGGTCCCTACGCCGATTATCTGCGGCTGAAGAGTTACTGCCTCTCAAAAAGCATCAGCGAAGACTTTGTCAAACAAAAAGACGTGGTGGATCGTGTGTTGGAACTCTTCAAGGCAAACAAGGATTTCAATGACTATCTGAATAAGGTTATCGCTTTCAGCAAGGAGTAGGGGAAATAAAAACGAATCTTCACCCTGTTTAGGTTGACTTTCCCGTCAAGCCTAAGCGGGTGAAGATTTTTGTTTATGCGTTTTATGCCAAATTCTTAATCAAGAATGGAATGGCGGTTTCAAAGTCCACACCGTAGATGTTGTGGTCTTCGTGGGCAAGGGTTGCCTTGATGGCTTCCACTACGAAGTCGCCGGCAAGCGTATAGGCTTGTTTGAGGTTTTTGCCACGCATCAGTGCGCCGGTCAGTACGCTGGCGAAGATGTCGCCTGTGCCGTGGAAACTTTGTTGCATTTTCTCGTGGAAATATCCGTCGAAACATCCCTTTTCTCTGTCGTAGGACAGGATTCCGATTTTCCCTTTTTCGCAGCCAAACTCGCAGTTGTCTGCCAGTTCTATACCCTTCAGCACCACTTTCTTGGCACCTTTGTCGGTGAGTTTCAGCATGATGTCTTTGATGGTGTCGAGTGTGTACTCGTGTCCGATGTAGGGGATTCCGAGAAGCAGGCAAGCCTCTGTGATGTTAGGGGTGATGATGTCAGCCATGTCGCACAGTGTTTTCATTGCGGTGGGAAACTCTTCCGAGAAGCCGGGGTAGAGTTTCCCGTTGTCGGCCATACAGGGGTCGACGATGGTGAGTGTTTCGCCTTTGCCGAAGTCGTTGAAGAGTTTCTTCATCAGCTCTAATTGCTCGAACGAGCCGAGGTAGCCGGTGTAGAGGGCGTCGAAAGAGATTCCCTCGCGCTTCCAGTGGTCGCAGATGGGTTGAATCTCGGTGGTGAGGTCGTGGAAGGTGAACCCTTTGAACATAGTGTGGGTGGATAGCACGGCGGTTGGGATGATGGCTGTTTCCACTCCCATGGCCGAGATGATGGGGAGTGCCACTGTCAGTGAGCATTTTCCTACGCAGGAAACGTCTTGGATTGTTGCGATTCTTTTCATCTTGAATTTCATTTCGTCTTTTCAGATTGGGTGCGAAATTATCATTTTTTTGTCTGACGGAAAAGAACTTGCGCCCCAACTATCCGAAAAAAGGATAGTGGGGCGCAAGGTGGTAGATTTCTGTCTATGTTTGCTTACTTGATTATTTTTATGGTCTCTGTGTGTTGGGTGTCTGATACCTTGATTAGGTAGACACCTTTGTCGTATTCGTTTCCGAAAAATCGTTCCTCGCCGCCGTTGAGTTCGAACTTCTCCACCGCTTTACCGCTGATGGCGAATATGCGGACGGTTGTCTCCTCTGCGGTGGAGATGACGAATCCGTCGCCCATATTATATAAGGTGTAGGGCTGGCTTTGTCCCACTTCCTCGGCCAAGGTTGAGGCTGGCTTTCCGCAACGGAAGGTCATTGTTTTTCCGCCTGCGCTGAAGTCCCACAGGTAGGCGCCCGAAGCCACGCCGTTCGCCCACGTTGCGGATGGCGAAAGGGAGTCGCAGAACACATCTGGCCCATTGCCCTTGTACCACATTGGGTTGTATGAGTTGGCAGGCCTGCAGTCGAGCAGTTCGTATTGGTTGGTGGAGGTGGTGTTGTCGCCATTCTCGTTGTAGTGCCAGATGAAGATGCCTTGTACGTTTACTTTTTCCCAATCTTGGGTTTGGAAGCCGTCGCGCACTTCTAAATAGTATTTCTCTTCATAATAGGTATTGTTCTGTCCGTTGAAAACCGCCGCGTTGCCGGGACCCTCACTCAGCGTTACGAGTTCGCCGCCTGTCTTATCGGTGATGTCGATTCTGTTGGAGAGCCAGCCCATTTCGTCTAACGCCCATGGGTTAGGGTAGGTAGGTGCTTTTTCGTCGTAGATGTTAAATGCGTCACCGATGTTGTAGACTAAGCTGTTGTTGTCTTGCGTTTCTGTGCAGTCGTAGCAGTAGAAGTCGGGCCAACCGCACACAAGGTGTCCGTTTTCATGGACGATGGTGCCGAGTTTCAGCTCGGTGCTGATGTCGGACATTTGGTAGGGTTGCCAGTTCCAAGGGAGAATTTCGTGATTGTAGGACGAGCAGTCCATTTCGAAGTAACCTTGGTGAGGCCACAAACCTGTTGCCCACGTTTGGGGTGCGTCGCCGGCGTAGTAGATGTTGATGGCGCAGATCGCACCGTTGCGGACGGTCAGTTTGGAGATGTCGAACCCATCTTTGGCTATGGTGTACGATTGCAGCGCCTTGCGCACTTCAGGGAATAATAGGTCTGTTGTGTAGTCTGTTGCATCGGCGGGAGAATAGTAACTTTTCTCCCTCTCGGTGGTGTAGAATGATGCGGGAACGTAATTGATATAGGTGAGTTTCCCTCCAGAAATCCACTGGAAATACTCTTTCACAGACATAGAGTTGCCGTGTATGGGGTTGTTGTCGCCGTTAAGGAACTGCTCGAACACCTCCCTCGAGACAGAGGATTTCACATCGGTGAAGTTTATCAGCACGCACACGCCATACACGGTGTCGGGCAAGGCGCTTGTGGCTTTTAGCTTGGCGGATGTGCTTACTCTCTCGGTGTGAAGTCTTTCCCTCATTGCCGCACGTTTCTCAGCGGCTGATTCGCTCGAGATGCGGATGTGCGGTGTCAGCACTTGCTTCACCAAGTCGGGGATAGGCGAACCATTGTAGACGATGCCGGTAGATTTGTAATCCCTCCCATCATCGGTCAGCGAGGCGTAGCAGACGTAGCCGGTGGAGTCGTCCACTACTACGGTGTAGCCGTCGGGCGACTCGGCGTCGATGTGGAACTCGTCGCCATAGAGCAGCACGTTGACTGCCTCGCCGTTGGGTTGCGTCATCTTGTGGACGCTGCCCGTGTAGGGCCTTGCCCACAGCACGAGCGAGGCGGTTAGAGAGAGTGTGAGCAATAATGTTTTTCTTAGTAATAGTTTCATGGTATTTATCTATTGGTTAATAATGATCTATCAGCGAATAATAATGGGACGCAAATTATTAAAAAATATTAAAAAATAGAAAATTTCGTGCGGAATATTTGGGTTTTACGGTGTGGATATTTCTGTTTCAAGCGTTCTTTTGCCTCGCTTTTCCCCCATTCTCAGCCGTGTCGCGCCGCTTTAATTAAGTTTTTTTTGCAATTCTCGGAAGTCTAATAGTTTTTTTTTAACTTTACCGCAAATTTCAGTTTCTGAAATTCAGTGTCAGATTATTAAAGGATACCATAATATGAGTGAACCTAAAACAAAAGGCTTGTGGAAGATTAACGCAGCCCTGACCATTGCTGGAAAGCTCCAGTGGATGAAGTTGGACAAAGCCGCAAAGAATTGCAAGAAAGCGCAAGAAAAGACATTGCGTGCGATTTTGAACTACGCAAAGGATTCCGTCTACGGCAAGGAGCATAACTTCGCCAAAATCTTGGAAGCCAAAGATGCGGACGAGCTGTTCCGCCTATATCGTGAAAACGTGAAGTGGAATGACTACGAGGATTTCCGCCCATACGTTGAACGCCACAAGCACGGAGAGGAGAACGTGCTTTTCCCTGGAAAGCCAAAAATGTATGCCACCACTTCTGGCACGACGAGCGAGCCTAAGTGGATTCCTATCACCAACGAGTATTATTCGAACATCTACAGCAAGATGACGAAGGTTTGGCTCTATTCCTTCATCAAGAACAGACCAAAGGTATTCGAGGGCCCTATCGTGTCTATCGTAGGAAAGGCTATCGAAGGAGAGGCTCCAGATGGAACAGTGTTCGGTTCTGTTTCGGGTGTTACCCAACGCGACTGCCCTGAGTTCATCAAGGTAATCTACACCGCTCCTGCTGATGTGTTCTCAATCGCAGATTACAAGGCGCGCTACTACTGCATCATGCGTTTGGGTATCGAGCATAATGTCCACTTGGTGGTTACCGCCAACCCTTCTACCATCGTCGAGATGCAGAAGAACGTGAATGAGTTCTACGATGACTATGTGAACGATATCGAGCATGGTACCATCAGCGACAAGATAAACGTGCCTGAGGAGATTCGCCAGAACATCATCAAGGCAAAGAATTTGAAGCCAAACCCAGAGCGTGCAAAGGAGTTGCGCGACCTGAAAGCAAAATACGGAACTGTTCTTCCAAAGCACTACTGGCCCGATATGCAGGTGCTGAACACCTGGAAGTGTGGTAACACGAAGTTCTATCTGGACAAGTTCAAGGATTCTTTCCCTAAGGACATGCTCCACATGGAGTTCAGCTACTTCTCTTCGGAGTGCCGCGCTGGCTTGGTGTTGGACGAGACGAACGGAACGGTTCTCTTCCCTCACATGCACTACTTCGAATTTGTTGAGGAACACGACATCGACAGCGAAAACCCTAAATTCTTGCAGTTGCACGAGTTGGAGTTGGGCAAACGCTACTGTCCGTACGTTACAACGTGGGCGGGACTCTACCGCTACACGATGAGCGACCTTTTGGAGGTGGAGGGCTACTACGGCACCATTCCAAAGGTTCACATGGTACAAAAAATCAACGGTATCGTTACGATGACGGGCGAGAAGCTGCACGAGACGCAGTTCACAAGTGCCGTTGTCGAAACTGCCAAGGAGTTGGGTATGCCAGTGAAGTTCTTCATCGGATTTGCTGACCTCAGCCTTTCAGCCTACCAGTTCTACTACGAGTTTGAAGACGAGAACACGACGCAGGAGAAAGCAGAGGCTTTTACGAAGTCGGTCGACGAGCGTCTGATGGAGAAGAATATGGAGTACAAAGCGAAGAGGGAATCTCTCCGTGTGCACGATCCTCGCACGAACATTCTGGTGTCAGAGTCGTTCGAGAAGTTCAAGGCTCGTTGCATCGAAGAGGGTGCGCGTGATGGCCAGTTCAAACTGAACCTTTTGCTGCAAGACGAGAAACGTCATGCCAAGTTCAAGGATCTCGTGAAAAAATGAATCGCGGCATTCTAAATGGATATAGATGTGAATAGAGTGCGTGCCGTCGTCTTTGATCTCGACGGCACGTTATATGATAATAGGAGTTTCCCTTTTTGGTTGATTGTTTCCAAGTTGAGGGATATGTTCGTCTTTGGGGCGGAGCGCAACGTACGCAAGCAGATGAAGGGTGTCGATTTGGATAATTCAGACACGTTCTATGCTTCGTTCTTCTCCCACTTGGCGGATCATTCTAGATTTTCGGAGGCGGAAGCCAAAGAGTGGTACTGGAACTCCTATATGGAGCTTTTCCCACACATTCTCAGCAAGCACTGCCGTCCGTATGATGGGGTGGAGGATGTCTTCAACATTCTCAGTGGGATGGATATCCCAACCGCCATCTATTCCGACTACCCTTTGGTGGTGGAGCGTGTGGAAGCTTTGGGTCTTCCTGCGGATATGTGTGAGAATTATTGGTCGGCTCCCGAGATGGGTGCGTTTAAGCCAGCCATCCGCCCGATGCACGAGATCGCTTCCGCTATGGGGGTAGACTCGCACGATTTGTTGGTGGTGGGCGATAGGGTGGACACCGACGGAAAGTCGGCGTTCGCGTGTGGCGCTCAGTTCATCCACATCTTGAAAAAGAAAAAGGCAACGGAGGATAATCCGGACTACGTGTCAATGCATTGGAGCGATTTCGCGGATTTCGTCCGTAATTGGAAATTGAGTATGTTAGGTTAAAATCGAGTATAATTTAAGTTTAGACACTATGCGGTGCGTGTCCGTGACGGCTGCGCACCGCTTTCCTTTTGTCCTACTCTTCCTCCTTCTCCTTGCGCAAATCGGCAAGCGTCTTGCCGTTGAAGCTGAAGAACTTGGGCCCCTGATAGGCTCCCGAGTTGTTTCTTTCCTCCTCAGGTAGGAAAGTCCTGGTGAAAGAGGAAAGACTGTAAAGGCGGCCTTCATATTCCACTTTATCGTCCGTCGCCACGGTAACATTGATGTTCAGGGCGTCGAACCGCACCGAGTCTCCCACGTTTATTCCCACCATGTGGAATTTGAACGGCAAAGCCCGGCTCTTCTCCTTCTCCCTTTCCTGCTCCAGGGTCTTGAGAATTTTGTCTTCCTCCTTGTTGTTGGAGATCTTCGGTTCGCCATCCACATAAATCGTCAGCTCCGCATCGTCAAGGATGTCGGCGTAATCGCGCATAATGTCTAACGCCACGGTGGGCGAGACATTGAAAAACTCCCTGTTCTGCCGTATGCGCAAATCCGTCAAGCGGTCTATCTGCTTGTGTATCTGCTTCTCAATCATACTGTACTTGCTTGTGTAGAGCGTTGCGTAAATCTCAAAAGGCAGCGGCACAGCCGTGTTGTCCAACTCCTTTGAACGGACGTCTACCGGCCGGCTGCTCTTGCCTATCTTCACCCAATCCTCGCGAAACGACGGATTGGTCAATATATACACATAACCTTTATTGGAATCCATTTTCTCCTTTAATCTATCATCTTCATCAATTTCTCGTGTATCTCCTCCTTCGGTAACAGTCCGCCGTTGCCATCGCCGCAGCGTACGTCCGTCAGCCCGACGCCCTCGCGGAGCAGCGACTCATACTCGGCGTAGACTTTCCGCTGGAAGTCGAGCGATGCCTCGTGGATGTCCCGCCCCCCCCTTAGGTAGTCGCGGTCCTCGCCCTCGCGCACGCCGGTGAGGTTGCGGAACGTGAAGTCTAACGGCACGTTGAGGAAGAACGAGCAGTCTGGCTTGGGTAGCTGGTTGTGTGCGAACTCATAGTCGAGAATCCAGTGGCGGAGCGATGTTTTCTCTTCTGCCGTGGGCAGCTTGGCGCACTGGTAGGCGATGTTGGAGCAGACGTAGCGGTCGGCAAACACCACCGCCCCCTCGTGCAACCACTGCTCTACTAGGGGTTTATGCTCCATCCTGTCGTTCGCGAAAAGCAGCGCCACGAGTTTGGGATGCACCTGCTCCAACGTGCCGTACTCGCCACGCAGGAACTCGGCCACCAACGTGCCGTAGATGCCCTTGTCCAACCGCGGGAAGTGGATGAACTCGCACCGGCGGCCCGTCCGCTCGAAAGCCTCGCGCAATAAAGCAAGTTGGGTGGACTTGCCGCAGCCGTCCACCCCCTCAATGACAATAAATTTCCCTTTCATCGCACACGCTTATTCAGCTGCCTCATAACCTATTGGGTGAGAGAGGATTGCCTTGGCGTTTGGCAACCCGAGCATCTCGACGATGGCTGGGCGGTCTATCGAACCGCAGGTTACGGTTGCCAACCCCTCTGCGGCAGCGTAGAGATAGATGTTTTGCGACACGAAGCCGGCGTCTGTGGCAGAGTAGAACTGCTTTCCCTCCTCGTCGAAGTCGGCCATTTTATCGAAGTCGGCTACAATGGTGAGTGCCATTGGCGCGATCAGGTAGAAACCGCCCTTGCCTGCCTTCTCGACGAAGTTGCCCGCCTTCACCAACTTCAGTGAGTGCGAAGCGGCTTGGTAGCGGTAGATGGCCGCCTTGGTGTAGAGGTAGAGTTCAATCTCCTGTGCGTTTCTTGCGGTTGGCGCGGTGCGCTTGCCGTCTTCGCGGTTCTTACCGAGGGCGCACCACAGGAGGTCTGACACCTGCTGGTCTGTCAGTTGCTTCTCCGCATCGAATGAGCGGACGGTGCGGCGGTTTTTCAACGCCTGCGCCAAGGTTACGCCGTTCAAGTCAGACGGAGGCAAAAGGGCGATGGAGTCTGCCGTTGAAGCGGCAATCTCGTAGGTTGCGGGAGCGGCTGCGCAGCATTTGGCGGAGTCTTTCGCCTGGTTGCACGCACCCTCGCCGCCTGCGTTAGAGCAGCAAGCAGACGTGGCAATGGCCGACACCATCAGCATTGCGGCGGTTCTGAAAATCTTCTTCATTTTTCTTCTTTTTTAGCGGTTTCTTTTTTCTTCTTCAAATAGGATGATAGCACCAGGTAGCCGACAAACACCACGAACAACGCAATGCCGGCGGCGGCAAGGTAGGGTTTATATTCTGCCACTTTCGCAGGCAGCTCCTCCATCGAAACGAATCCGTGCAGAAACCACCCGATGGCGGCCAGCACGCAGTTCCACAGCGTCGCGCCTAAGAACGTGAAGAGGAGGAACACATGCAGCTTCATCTTGGCCAACCCCGCGGGGATGGAAATCAACTGGCGCACGGCTGGCACCAATCGGCCAATCAAAGTTGACGAGATGCCGTGCTCGCGGAAATACTCCTCGGCGTGTTCCATCTTCTCCTGGTTGATCATGCAAAGGTGGCCAAACTTGCTGTTGGCAAACTTGTAGACGATGGGGCGGCCCAGCCAATAGGCAAGCCCGTAGTTGATGAGCGCGCCAAGAATCGCCCCGAACGAGGCGGAGATGACGACACCCACGATGTTCAACTCGCCAGCCGCAGCCTTGTAGGCAGCCGGCGGAACGACAATCTCCGACGGGAATGGAATGAACGAACTCTCGATCGTCATCAGCAACATCACCGTCCAATAATTCAAATTGTCGAGGCACCACTGTATCACACTTTCCATAAAACACAAAGCAAAGAGACCGAACCCGGGAAGGGCTTCCCAGATCCGGCCTGATTATTTAATGATAGAAAATCAAATTCTCTACTTTTGTTACTTAGCAAGGCGAGCCTTGATAGCCTCGGTTTCCTTCTCGTAGCCTGGCTTGCCCAACAAAGCGAACATGTTCTTCTTGTAAGCCTCAACACCTGGCTGGTTGAATGGGTTGACACCCAGCAAGTAACCGCTGATGCCGCAAGCCTTCTCGAAGAAGTAGAACAACTGGCCGATGTAGTACTCGTTCAACGCAGGGAGGTCGATGTGGAGGTTAGGCACTTGTCCGTCGACGTGTGCCAAAACAACACCCAGCTCGGCCATCTTGTTCACCTCGTCAACACGCTTTCCAGCCAAGAAGTTCAAACCGTCGAGGTTCTCCTTGTCCGTTGGCACTTCCAACTTCTTGTTGGCTCTCTTGATAGAGATGACAGTCTCGAAGATGGTCCTCTCACCCTCTTGGATCCACTGGCCCATCGAGTGGAGGTCTGTCGAGTAGTCGACAGCGGCAGGGAAGATACCCTTCAAATCCTTACCCTCAGACTCGCCGTAGAGTTGTTTCCACCACTCGCCGATGTAGTGCAATTTTGGATGGTAGTTCACCAAGATTTCGATCTTCTTTCCTTTTTGGTAGAGTTCGTTACGAACGGCAGCGTATTGAGCGGCAGGGTTCTTTGCGAAAGGCACGTCCTCGCCGCAAAGTCTCTCCATATCGGCAGCGCCGCGCACCAACTTCTTGATGTCGAAGCCAGCCACAGCGATTGGCAACAAACCAACTGGAGTCAAAACTGAGAAACGGCCACCCACATTGTCAGGAATTACGAATGTGTCGTATCCTTCTTGAGTAGCCAACTTACGGAGCGCGCCTTTGGCAGCGTCTGTAACGGCAACGATGCGCTTCTTAGCCTCTTCCTTGCCCACTTGCTCCTCCAACTGGGTTTTCAGGATGCGGAATGCCAAAGCGGTCTCGGTGGTGGTTCCAGACTTTGAGATGTTGATGATGCCGAACTGCTTGCGGCGGAGGAATGCGGACAACTCAGCCAAATAGTCCTCGCTGATGTTGTTGCCGGCGAAGACGATGGCAGGGTTCACCTTGCTCTTTGTGTAAGCGGCGAAAGCGTTAGACAAAGCGTCGATAACGGCGCGTGCGCCCAAGTAGGAGCCACCGATGCCAGCCACAACCACCACGTCGCAGCTCTCGCGCAACCTTTTGGCAACAGCCTCTACCTTGTCCATAAACTCCTCGGTGATGGAAGAAGGCAACGTCAGCCAGCCTAAGAAATCATTTCCAAGGCCTGTGCCCTCGTGCAACTTCTTCTGCGCATCCTTAACTGCGGCCTCATAGCCGTTGACGCTCTGCTTCGAAACGTGCAATGACTCCACTGCAAACGCATTCGTCAAGTCTAATTTAATGTTCTCCATTTCTATTATATGTTTTGAATATTATCTCATTAAATCGCTCAGCACCTTAATCTCGATGGCGGGCGAAATCTTTCCGTACAGTATGTTATACACCGCGTTGAGTATCGGCATATTCACCTGGTAGGCTTTGTTTATCTCGTGTATGCACTTGGTGCCGTAGTAGCCCTCGGCAATCATCTCCATCTCCAACTGGGCGGTCTTCACGGAGTAGCCTTTGCCTATCATCGTGCCGAACGTGCGGTTGCGGCTGAACTTGGAGTAGGCGGTAACCAGAAGGTCGCCCAAGTAGGCAGACTCATTGATGTTGCGCTGCTTCTCGTCTACGGTGTTGAGGAAACGGTTCATCTCCTGAATGGCGTTGGAGACCAGCACTGCCTGGAAATTGTCGCCATACTTCAAGCCGTGGCACACGCCGGCGGCAATCGCATAAACGTTTTTCAGCACCGAGGCGTACTCCAACCCGTAGACATCGTCCACCACGGAAGTCTTCACGAAATAGCATTGCAGCATATCCGCCAGCACCTTCGCATTGTCGCGGCAATGCCCGCCCACCATCAGGTAGGTGAGATGCCCCATGGCCACCTCCTCGGCGTGCGACGGGCCTGAGATGACCAACAGATTCTCGTCTGGCACATCAAACACCTGGTTGAAATATTGCGAGATGGGCAGGTTCTCGTCTGGCACGATGCCTTTGATGGCGGATGCCACGAGTTTGCCCTTCAGCAATGATTTGTCTAACTTGGCAAGGTGCAGTTTCAGGAAGGGGGACGGCGTAACGAAAATCAGGATGTCTGCCATGCGCACCACTTCGTTGATGTCTGACGAGAAGTGGATGTTATCCACGTCAAACTGCACGGTGGAGAGGTAGGACGGGTTGTAGCCGTGCTTCTTGAAAGCCTCGATTTGATCGTCGCGGCGCATATACCAGCAGATTTTTCTGCCCCTTTGGGTAAGGCATATCTTCGCAATGGCGGTGGCCCAACTGCCTCCGCCCATCACGGCAATCACTGGTGATTTTTCCTTTTGCTCCTCCATCGCCTTATGCCTCGGGGTCTTGCTCCTCTTGTTCCTTTTTCGCCTTTTTCTCAGGGCGCATCTGCGGGAAGAAAAGCACTTCCTGAATGGTGGTTTGCCCTGTCATCAGCATCACCAAGCGGTCGATGCCGATGCCGATGCCCGATGTCGGCGGCATGCCATACTCCAAAGCGCGCACAAAATCGTGGTCGATGAACATTGCCTCGTCGTCGCCTTTCTCGGAGAGGCGCAACTGCTCCTGGAAACGCTCCAACTGGTCTATCGGGTCGTTCAACTCAGAGTATGCGTTTGCCAACTCCTTTCCGTTGACCATCAGCTCGAAACGCTCGGTCAGGCCCGGCTTGGAGCGGTGCATCTTGGTGAGCGGCGACATCTCGACAGGATAGTCTGTGATGAACGTAGGCTGGATGTAAGTGCCTTCGCAGAACTCGCCGAAAATCTCGTCGATGAGTTTCCCCTTGCCCATCGTGTCGTCGATCTCCATCTTCAGTTCCTTGCAGATTTGGCGGATCTCGTCTTCCGACTTGCCCTCCAGATTGTAGCCGGTCTTCTCTTTGATGGAGTCCAATATGGATATTCTTTTATAAGGTGCTTTGAAGCTGATGACGTTGTCGCCCACCTTCGACTCGCTGCAGCCGTTGGCGGCGATGCAGATGTTTTCGAGCAGTTTTTCGGTGAAACTCATCATCCAGTTGTAGTCCTTATATTGAACATAGAGTTCCATGCAGGTAAACTCTGGGTTGTGCGTTTTGTCCATACCCTCGTTGCGGAAGTTCTTGCCAATCTCGAACACGCCCTCGAAACCGCCCACAATCAGGCGTTTCAGGTACAACTCCGTGGCGATGCGCAAGTAGAGGTCGACATCCAACGTGTTGTGGTGCGTAACGAACGGGCGAGCAGCCGCGCCGCCTGCCAGTGATTGCAAGATAGGGGTTTCCACCTCGGTATATCCGGCGGCGTCCAACTGGTCGCGTAGGGACTTCACGATGCGCGAGCGTTTCAAGAAGATGTCTTTCACGCCGTCGTTCACCACGAGGTCGACGTAACGCTGGCGGTAGCGCAGCTCGGGGTCTTCGAATGCGTCGTATGCCACGCCGTCCTTATACTTCACGATAGGGAGCGGGCGGAGCGACTTGCTCAGCACGGTAAGCTCCTGTGCGTGGACGGAGATCTCGCCCATCTGCGTGCGGAACACATACCCCTTGATGCCGATGAAATCGCCAATGTCTAACAATTTCTTGAAGACGACGTTGTACATATCTTTGTTCTCGTCGGGGCAAATCTCGTCTCGCGAAACGTATATTTGTATGCGCCCCTTGCTGTCTTGCAGTTCCATGAAGGAGGCCTTGCCCATGATGCGGCGCGACATTACGCGTCCTGCCACGGTAACCTCCTGCTGTGGAGCGTCATCCTTAAAGTTAGCCTTAATATCTGTGGAATAGGCGGAAACGACATACTCTGCCGCCGGATAAGGGTCTATGCCCATATCTTTCATCGCCTGAAGACTTTTGCGGCGGAGGATCTCCTGCTCGCTCATTTCTGGTACACTCATCTTTTGCTCTTTTCGAATAACTAAACTTGCGGCAAATGTACAAAAAAAACAAAAATATGTTGTACCTTTGCGGCATCAATCGAACCCCCAACATCAGTTACTTTCAGAATGAAACTCAAAACATTTGTTTTCAACCAATTGCAGGTAAACACTTATCTGCTGATAGACGAAAACACGAAGAGGGCGATCGTGATTGACCCTGGTTGCCAAAACCAAGCCGAGAAAGAGGCTTTCGCGCAATATGTGCAAGAGAGCGGCATCTCCTTGCAGAAAATCATCAACACGCATTTGCATTTCGACCACATCTACGGAAACCGCTTCGTGGAGGAGACCTTCCGCGTGGGTGCGTACGCCAACAAGGCGGACGTGTTTTTCCTGAACCGCTTTCAGGATTTGTTAGTAATGTTCGGAATGCCGGAAGACGAGGAGGCGCTGCCCCTCACCGGATACATTGCAGACGGCGACGTCATCGCCGTAGACAGCCTCGAACTGCACGCATTGGCCGTGCCGGGACACTCGCCGGGCAGCCTTGCCTACTATATGCCCAAAGAGAAGTGCGTGTTTGTGGGAGACACCATTTTGGAGGGAAGCATCGGGCGCACCGATATGCACAAGGGAAATTTCGAAACCTTGGTGAATAGCATCCAAACCAAACTGATGACGCTGCCCGACGACACTATCGTTTACAGCGGACACGGTCGCCAATCCACCATCGGACACGAAAGGGCGCACAACCCATACCTCCAAATCCGCTGAGAAACATCTGACACCGACATAAAGAATTGAAATATGAGTTCATGTCTTGACAACAAACGTTACAAAATGATGGAAGTCCGAAAGGACGAATACATCCCCGACGTGGAAGACACCTTCCCCGAGGACGACCCATTTGTACACAAACTTGTCTACGAGAACATTTATAATGAAGTGTTCGACGACAAATATCCCTACCTCGATGATTCCTGGGGTTGGAAAATACGCCACTGGTTCGCACTTTTCAAAGCGCACTGCATCTGTTTCTGGGTCAACCCGCTCATCTTCGGGCTGCGCTTCAAGGGGCGTGAGAACATCAAGAAATATGCCAAGGAGCTGAAAGACGGCGCGATAACCGTCTGCAACCACGCCTACCGCTGGGACTTCATCGCCGTGTGGCAGGCCTCGGGCCAGCTGCGCCTTTGGTATCCGGCGTGGGCGGATAATTTCCAGACGCGCGACCGCGACAATATGAGAAGCTCCTGCGGCATACCCGTGCCTAAAAGTATGGGCGGACTGCGGAAGTTCAACCAAGCATTCGACACGCTGCACGAGCGTAAAGCCTGGATCCACGTATTCCCCGAGGAGTGCCGTTGGAACAACTACAAACCGCTCCGCCCATTCAGAAAAGGGGCTTTCATCTTCGCATACAAATATAAAATGCCGATTGTGCCAATGGTCATCACCTACCGCGAGCGCACAGGGCTATACAAACTTTTCGGTAAAGGCAACCCCCTCTACACCATCAACGTGGGCGAGCCGATGTTCCCAAGGCTCGACCTGCCAAGACAGGAGGCCGTGAACGAGCTGCGCGAACGCGTACACGCCAAAATGGAGGAGCTGGCCGGCATCACCAAGAACCCTTGGCCGGCTGTGCAGCCTAACGACAACGGATAAATACTTCCTCAAATTAAAACCTGGCAAGGCGGAGACTTCTTTCAGAACTTCTCCGCCTTTGCTTTCTTCTGCCAAGAACAATTTGTCTACCCACCACTTTTCCCCCTTGACCTGCGTAGTGGCAGGCAAGAATATCCGACCCCCGAAATGACGCAATTAATGGCATCGTTCAACGCAATGGTATTGCAATTAAAATGAATCGGCGATTCAATTAAAACGAATCGGCGATTCAAATGAAACGAATCGACGATTCAATTAAAACGAATCGACGAT
>CAVGRN010000038.1:0-22395 GCA_963631545.1 Paludibacteraceae bacterium
GTGCAACAGAAGAACCCTGAACTGCGGAACAGAGTAGGCATTAATTGAACAACTTGTCCAATTTGTGGAATGAAGAGGATAGGCAGAATACGATAACATCGTCGCCCGCCTCTATCTGCGTGCTACCATTAGCGATAAAGCCTTTTCCGCCACGCACGACGCCTCCGATGAAAATATCCTTTGGAAATTTCAAGTCCATGATTTTGCCCTGCGTGATAGGCGCACCCAATTTCGGGGTAAGTTCCACCACCTCGGCATCCACATGGGTGAGGCACTTCACATTATGCACATCGGCATCCAACGTGTATTGGTAGATGTAACTTGCAGCCAACATCTTTTTGTTGATGATGGTCCCAATATCAAGGCTCTCCGCCAATTGGATGTAGTCAATATTCTCCACCTCAGCGATGGTCTTACGCAAACCGAACCGCTTAGCGGCGATGCAGGCGAGGATGTTCGCCTCAGAATTATCCGTCAAAGCCACAAAGGCATCCATATCTTGGATGTTCTCCTCCTGAAGCATATCAAGGTTGCTGGCGTCGCCGTTCACAATCATAGCATTGTCCACTTTCTCGACGAGCATATTCACACGCGATTTGTCGCGTTCCATAATTTTCACATCTATGTCGTGCGGCAAACTCTTGACGGTTTTGATGGTGATGTTTCCCCCACCCATAAACATAATATCCTTCACATTAATCACTTCTTTCCCGGCTTGCTCGCGCACGGCCGTAACATAGTCGCGCGTGGTGATGAAGTAAACGATGTCATTCGCCTTCACCTCGTCCGCACCTTTCGGGATAATGGTTTCAGAGTTTCGTTGGATAGCAACGATACGGTAAAAATCGCTGTTCTTCAAATCCATCAATTTCTGGTCGACTATAGGGGCGTTGCTTCTGACTTTCATACCGATAAGCGTCAAAGCCCCGTCGGAAAACTCCATCCACTGGCGCACCCAGTTCATCTTAATAGAGGCGACAATCTCCTTGGCTGCCAACAACTCAGGATAGATAAGGGCATCGATACCCAAGCGTTTGAAAAAATCCTGGTTTTCCGGCAGCAGATATTCGTAGTTGTTGATGCGCGCCAACACCTTGCGCGCGCCCATATTGTGCGCCAAGATGCAAGCGGTGATGTTCTGACTCTCAATGGGCGTAACCCCCACGAAGAGGTCAGCCTTATCTGTGGTAGCCTCTTTGAGGTCGTTGATGGATGTGGGCGACCCCTCCACCACCAACAAGTCGTACATCTGTTCCAACCGATTTAGTTTCTCGCGATCCTCGTCGATAAGGATAATGTCGTGGTTTTCCCTCGACAATTTCTTCGCCAAGTGTGTGCCGACCTCGCCGGCTCCGGCAATAACAATTTTCATACGTTTAAGCCAATATCCGGCGCGAAATTACAACAAAATACCTCAGAATGCGTACAAAAAACAATCATATTTCAATTCTTTGGAATAAATTTGCCAACGCAAAAAACAAGAGAGATGATTAGTTTTACTATTTGCCTTTTAGCCCTGATTGCGGGCTATTTCCTTTACGGAAAATTTGTGGAGGGTGTGTTCGGCCCTTCAAAGGAAAAACAGACACCTGCATACAAAATGCAAGATGGCGTCGACTTCATTCCCCTTCCGACATGGAAAATTTTCATGATTCAATTTCTCAACATCGCCGGCTTGGGTCCTATCTTCGGAGCCATTATGGGTGCGAAGTTCGGAGCGGCATCGTTCCTCTGGATTGTGATCGGAACAATTTTCGCAGGAGCGACGCACGACTATCTGTCGGGTATGCTTTCTATCCGCCACAATGGGGCAAGTCTTACTGAACTCATTGGCTATTACCTCGGCGACAACACCAAGAAAGTGATGGTGGCATTCACCGTCGTGCTTATGGTGCTGGTGGGCGCAGTGTTCGTGTCGGGACCTGCGGGACTGCTGGCGGGACTGACCCCCGACTATATGGACGCAATGTTCTGGATTATCGTCATCTTTCTATACTATGTGCTTGCCACGTTGCTTCCAATCGATAAAATCATCGGAAAGATATATCCGATATTCGCCTTCGCACTAATGTTTATGGCTATCGGCATCCTCGTTATGCTGTTTGTGAAACACCCCGCACTGCCAGAGTTGACAGACGGACTCGCCAACACGCACCCCAACGCTTCCACCACACCAATTTTCCCGATGATGTTCGTCAGCATCGCCTGTGGCGCGATTTCAGGCTTCCACGCCACGCAATCACCGTTGATGGCACGTTGTATGAAGAACGAAAAATATGGCCGTCCCGTATTCTATGGCGCAATGGTAACAGAGGGCATCGTAGCCCTGATCTGGGCAGCCGCTGCCACCTACTACTTCCACGAACACGGAATGGGAGAAAGCAATGCCGGCGTAATCGTCAATGATATCACAAAAGATTGGCTCGGCACATTCGGCGGCATCTTAGCCATCTTAGGCGTTATCTTCGCGCCTATCACGTCGGGCGACACTGCGCTACGCTCCGCCCGACTCATCGTGGCAGATTTCCTACACATCGAACAGAAAAGCATTCCTAAACGTTTGTATATCAGCATTCCAATCTTCCTACTCACATTAGGGATCTTGGTTTATAGTCTGAAAGACAAAGACGGGTTCGACTTGATTTGGCGTTACTTCGCATGGTGCAACCAAGCCCTCTCCGTGTTCACGTTGTGGGCGTTGACCGTCTACCTCTTCCTGAAGAAGAAAAAATTCCTCATCACATTGATTCCAGCGCTCTTTATGACTGCAGTCTGCTCCACCTACATCTTCATTGCGCCAGAGTGCCTCCACTTGAGCCACACAATCTCTTACGCATTAGGCGGAAGCATCACAGTAGTTTCTTTAATAATTTTCCTACTGTGGGCAAAAAAGAAATATGCTGGCAGAGATGCATCGAAAATGGTGTGATTGTCGAAATACCAACAAAAAAGCGGATGCGCCCAAAAAACGCACCCGCTTTTATTTTTTTGGGGGAGCAACCCTACCCCATTACACGCAGCACGCAAACCTGCTTGGTGGACTCATCCACCCGAAAGCGATTGTCCGAACGAATACCTACCACCCAAACAATCTGCTCCGACGATGTGAGCAACCAACAAGAACGCTTCTGCCGCCCAGTCAACTTCATATCCGTAAAAAAATCACTCAGTTTTTTCCGTCCCCTCATGCCGAAAGGAATGAACCAATCCCCCTCCCTCCAATGACGGAAAGTCAAAGGGAAAGTCAATTTAGACATATCCAGATAACATACAGAACTTTTCCTCTCGAAAGATGACAAATCAGAACGGCTGATTACCTCCGCCGATATAGATATTGGCAAAGAAGATAATTCCGACAAGTCATTCACCTCAAAATCAGAAGGCTCCTCCATTCTTGAATCCGTTATCAGCAGAAATCCGCGTTCTTTCTCAATGCGATAACAGCCATCCTTTGAATAAAAGCGCTTGCCAGAGGTTTTTCCCTCTATTGATTGCCGCAAATCCTCCAACGTTGCAGCAGAAAAACCGTATGGCGACAACAAACCGAAAAGCAAACAAGGCATTGCGTTTCCGAAATTTTTCAAATCAGAAAGTTGAATGAGTTTCCCCTTTTCATCATCCAACAACAACGCCTCTGCATCTTTTTTCAGATGGAAAGAAAGATATTCATCCGCCATACGAAGGTGCTCAATTGTCTTCAGCGCACACTCCTTCCACACAGAATTGACGGTTTGCAGCAATGGTATGACCTCATTGCGAAACTTGTTCCGCATATAGACATTCTCAAAATTGGTGGAATCATCGACATACGAAAGCGACCTCTCCTTGAGATACGCTTCTATTTCCTTCCGATACACACCTAATAGCGGTCGCCACACCTCTCCATTCCACTCGCGGATTCCCGACAAGCCGCGCAAGCCCGTTCCCCGGGAAAGGTTCAACAGAAAGGTTTCCAACACATCGTCCGCATGGTGCGCCACAGCCACAGCCACGGCATTCTCGCGCAGCCGCAACTGGTGGAACCAGTTGTAACGCAGCTCCCTCGCAGCCATCTCAATCGAGATGGAACGCAGCTTGGCATAGCTAACCGTATCAAAATCAACTTTGCGGAATGGCAAAGAAAGCCGTTCTGCCAACGTGCGGACATACGCCTCATCCCTATCCGCCTCCGCTCCTCGTAAGTGAAAATTGCAATGCGCCACAACACATTCAAAACCAGTGCGATGCAACACATCAAGCAATGCGACAGAGTCTGCTCCCCCACTCACACCAACGATGATTTTGGATGTGGAAGGGAATCGGAGTTTCAGAGTCAAGGGGTTAAACATCCGTCAATCGTTTCAGCACAAGTGCCACGAGGTCGCTCATCGCACCTTTGTATTCCGTATTCATTGTGTTATCGGTACGCCCTGCAATGATGTTACAGATTGTTACCGCCTTATGACCCAACAACTTAGAGAGACCCGCCACGGCAGAACTCTCCATCTCGAAGTTCGTGATGCGCTCGCCACGATAGTTGAACGACTCAATCCGCTCATTCAACTGTGGGAAAGCTAACGGGATACGCACATAACGTCCTTGCGGACCGTAAAATCCTGGTGCAGAAATTGTTACACCCATCACGAGTCCATCTCCAAGACGATTCACCAACTCCTCGTCGGCAGAAACAACGTATGGCGCAGCCAAACGGTCGCCCCACCCCACATACTGGCAAAATGCACGTTCAAAATCCATATCAAAAACTCCATCGGGAACCTGATAGTAATTGAGCAACCCATCAAACCCGATGGAACGACGAGCCACCACAAACGACCCAATCGGGCAAAACGGCTGCAAACCGCCCGACGTGCCAAGACGCACCAAAGTGAGTTGCGTGAATTTTTCTTTCACCTGACGAGTGGCGAAGTCCACATTCTTCAGCGCATCCAATTCCGTGAGGACTATGTCGATATTATCCGTGCCGATTCCGTGAGAAACGCACGATATGCGCTTGCCGTTTTTCCGTCCCGTGATGGTATGAAACTCGCGGTTAGACACTTCGCACTCACGCTCATCGAAAAAATCAGCGACCATATCCACCCTGGCAGGGTCGCCCACGAGAACAACTGTATCCGCCAATTGCTCCGGCTTCAAGTGCAGATGAAATATCGAGCCATCTGCATTTATAATCAATTCAGAAGGAGGAATTACTCTCATACCTACAAAAATTAAAAATTCAATTCGGATGACCTCGCAGAAGCGAGGAGATAGACCCACCCGATATCCGATTTGGATTTAGTAAAGGTATGCAAAAAAAGAAAACGGCCGAAGAAACTCCAACCGTTTTCTCTAACAAATCTTCAAGTTGTCCTATTAGGATTCGAACCCAAACAAGCAGTGCCAGAAACTGATGTGCTACCATTACACCATAGGACAATTTCTTTTTGCGGTGCAAAGGTATGAATTTTATTTGAATCAGCAAGGCATTTCGGATTTTTTTATTCGCCACGCAAAAAAGTTTTTCAAACGAGCGAGGATCGGATCTCATCCACCACTCGCTCCGCATCCTTCAGCGAGACGCACGGCCCAGACGGTATGCACAATCCCCTCTTAAAAACGCTTTCCGAAACACCATTGACATACGATTTTGTGCCATCGTAGACTGGCTGCAAGTGCAGTGGCTTCCACAACGGGCGCGACTCTATGCCTGCTGCCGCCAAAGCCTGTCTTAACGCCTCAACATTGGCATTGGGGCAATGTTCACCCTCTGTCATAAGCACATTTTTCTGTCCTTTCACCCGCACCTCTTCATCCAACAAAAATGCGCTCAGCCAAAAATTGGATTGTGAAATTTCATCTGGATTATCATGAAATGTAAAACCCTCCATTTTTTCGAAAGAAGAACGGTAAAATTCCGCCAGTGTGCGGTGGTGGCGGATATGTTCGTCAAGCACCGTCATCTGCCCTCTTCCGATGCCTGCGCAGATATTTGACATACGGTAATTGTAGCCGATATGCTCGTGCTGGTAGTACGGATAGGGTTCGCGCGCCTGCGTGGCGTAGAACATTGCCTTATTCTTTTCTTCCTCATCTGGGCAGACTAACGCCCCGCCCCCCGAAGTGGTTATCATCTTATTCCCGTTGAATGAAAAGACGCCGAAATCGCCCCAAGTGCCACACGGCCGTCCGTTATAGGACGCACCCAAAGCCTCGGCGGCATCCTCCACTAATGGAATTTTGTAGTAGTCTGCCACCTTGCGAATCTCGTCAATCCGCGCGGGCATACCATAAAGATGAACCACCACAATGGCCTTGGGTTTCACGCCCTTAACCCTGATTCTATCCTCCACAGCGACTTGCAGAAGCAGAGGATCCATATTCCACGAATCTGCCTCTGAGTCAACAAACACGGGTTCCGCCCCCAAATAGACAATGGGATTGGACGAAGCACAAAAGGTGAAACTCTGGCACAACACCTCGTCGCCACGCCCCACCCCACAAGCCAACAAGGCAAGATGCAACGCCGCCGTACCCGATGCAAGCGCCACGACACGCTTCGCACACGCCTCCTCCAATGGCGAATTGACCCACTGCTCCAAATCCTTTTCAAAGCCCTCAACATTGGGTCCCAACGGCACCACCCAATTGGTGTCGAACGCCTCGTCGACATATTTTCTCTCTGCGCCCGACTCGCTCATACGAGCAAGGCACAACAAAATTTTTGATTTTTCCTTCTCTCTCATTCTCAACACATTAATCAAATAATCTCACCGGCATACAACATCTTTTTGCCTAACACCGTGCAGAATATCATCTGAATATCCTTCCAAAAAGAATAGTTCTTTTGATAATATAAATTCAGTCTCACTTTGTCTGGAAACAATACTTCATCGTTGTATTTCTTGGGGTTATCAACCTTTGATAGGAGTTGCTCTTCATCTCGGTATTTCAGACTTGCAGGACCCGTTATACCCGGCCGCAGCGTCAGGATTTTTCTGTCCTCACCTGATAGTTTGTCTGCATAACCTGGCACGTCGGGACGGGGACCAACGAAACTCATATCGCCCTTCAGCACATTCCACAACTCGGGCAACTCATCGATTTTGTATTTTCGAAGCACTGCGCCCAATGGGGTAATCCTCGACTCCCCCGCTACGGAAACCGACGATCCGCCGTGCGAAACAACCATCGTGCGGAACTTGAACATCACGAAAAGCCTTCCGTACTGCCCAACCCTCGTCTGACGAAAAATCACGGGTCCGCCCGTCATCTTCACTTTTATAGCGACGGCAACGCACATCATCACCGGCGACAAAACTACGAGACCCAAGAAGGAAAAAACTTTATCAAAGAGAATTTTCCAAAACATTGTCCAACAATCTTTTATCAGAAAAAGCAAACCCCGAAAGTCATTCACGAAACTTTCGGGGTCATATCATCTACCAGAAAATACACTTGTACTTCATCGGATAAGGAATCACGCCAAAGACGCCTTCTTTGAAGATTTGGTGGTTGCTTTGCGCCCAGCCTCGCTCTCCAAACGCTCACATTTGGCTTCCAAATCGGCAATCACCTTGCCCTGCGCCTCGATGGTCTTCATCAACGAGTTCAGTTCCTCGGTATCCACGCCCTCTGGGAACATAGAGTTGATGCGATCCATAAAGTCGCTCAACACATTCATATAGTTCATAAAAGCATCGTAGGGCGAGTCATACGAACTATTATGGCGGTGGGAGGAACTCTTAGTGGACATATAGTAGAGATGGTCGCTCGACTGGAGGTAGTACCAATCCTGCATCAAACGCTTGTCGTGCGAAAGGCGCACCTTCTCGCCCACAACGTAGAGTTTGTCGAAAGCGGAGTGCTGCAACTCGTTTCCGAGCCATGCGGAGAGGTCGCGTTCCTCGTCAGCCCACGACATAGGGTAAGGCACATTGATTTGGTCTACTGGTTTGCGACTTGCGAACAACGCCGACGGGGTTTGGAAATCAATTCCGAACTCCTTTGCAAAGTGGGGCAATGCCTTCAGAAAATCGAAGATACCAGACTCCGACTTCTGAATTTCTCCGAATGTTTCATAGCCCATAAACAGGCTGATAACATCCTCCGCCTCGGGAGTGTCGCGAATCCACCCCATAAACTTGTCGGCGGTGAGCGGGTATTGGTTCCAACTCCAATCGGAGAAACGGAAAGTGATGTCATTGCTCAACTTAGAGTTTTTCAGCAACAATTTCAACTGCGGATTGTTGGAGCAACAGTAAACATAGTTCGGACTTTTCCAACCCAGGACGTGCTTTGCGCCCTCCGTCAGCATACCCTTGAAGCCCATATTCGCCACACGCTCGCCAATCTCGTCAGAATATATCAACTCCGTGTTCCGGAACACGGTAGGTCGCACACCGAAAAGGCTCTGAATCTTCTTGACATGCTCTTTCACCTGCAACTCAAACTCGTCATTGTCTGTGCGGAGCGAGGCGAGCGAGTGCGCATACGTCTCGGCGAGGAACTCCACGCAACCGGTCTTTGCCAATTCCTTGAACGAGTCAATCACCTCAGGCGCATACAACTCTAATTGCTCCAAAGCGACGCCCGAAATGGAGAAAGCCGCCTTGAACGCACCATCCGTTTCCTTAATCATCTGCAAGATGGTGTTGTTGGCTGGCAAATAGCAATTGTTAGCCAACCGCGTGATAGCCTCCTGATTGTTGTAATCGTCATAATAATAGTGGTCTGAACCTATGTCGAAGAACCTATATCTTTTCAACCGAAACGGCTGATGAATCTGGAAGTAGAAACAAATTGACTTCATATATTATACCTTTTATATTCTTCTTTAATTCCAACCTAACACTTTATTGTACACGGAACGCACTTTCTGCGCGGCATACTCCCACTTAATCTCATCCACCTCTTTTTTTCCCTCGCGCTTCAGTGTTTCGTACATTGATGGGTAGGTGATGATAGAGTAGATGGCATCCGCCATAGCGTCGATGTCCCAATAATCCGTCTTAATCACATGAGAGAGGATTTCGGCGCAGCCAGACTGTTTCGAAACGATAGTCGGGACGCCCACCTGCATCGCCTCCAAAGGAGAAATTCCGAAAGGCTCGGAAACAGACGGCATGATGTAGACGTCGCTCGATTTCAGCATCTCGTACACCTCTTTTCCCCGAAGGAAACCCGTAAAATGGAAACGGTCTGATATATTGCGGTATGCCACAAGGCGGATCATCTTCTCCATCATATCTCCGCTTCCCGCCATCACGAAACGCACGTTGTTGGTGCGACGCAGCACGCGATGGGCAGCCTCAACGAAATACTCAGGACCCTTCTGCATTGTGATACGCCCCAGAAACGTTACCACCTTGTCTTTCAAGGCGCGCTTCGGCTCAATCGCCATAATTTCTGGGCTGAGCGGCTCCACGGCATTATGCACAGTAGTTACCTTCGCAGGATTGATGTTATAGCGGTTGATGACCGTGTCACGTGTGAGGTTGCTCACGGTGATGATATGGTCGGCATGGTCCATTCCGGCTTTCTCGATATTGTAGACAACAGGGTTGACATTTCCACGACTGCGGTCAAAATCCGTGGCATGCACATGTATCACGAGCGGCTTGCCCGACACATACTTGGCGTGTATTCCAGCAGGATAGGTAAGCCAATCGTGCGAGTGGATGATGTCGAAATCCAACGCCCGGCTTACGACGCCCGCCACCGCATCATAATTGCGGATCTCCTCTTGCAGGTTGTCTGGGTAACGCCCAGAAAACTCCACAGAGCCAATGCCATTCACTCCGATGTGGTTGTTATCCTCGCGGATGCAATCCCGATAATGATAATAGTCGCCCGCAGACATCCGTCCGTCTAACACACCGTTCAAATAGTTCTGGTCTGGGTCTCGCCAACAAATCGGTATTTTATTGGCTGGGATAATTTTGAGGAAACTTTGGTCTTCGTCTCCCCAAGGTTTAGGCAACATGAACGTAATCTCCATATCCGGTTGGACAGACATACCGCGGGTCAAGCCGTAACTGGCCGTCCCCAATCCGCCCAAGATATGAGGAGGAAACTCCCATCCAAACATTAACGCCTTCATATTTACTCTTTATTGTAGTTCTTCAAAATCTTCAACACTCTCAGCACCTCAGCCACATTCATTGCGTAGGATATTCCGCCACGACCGCGGAAAGGAGGGTTGCCATCGTACATTTCGGACAGTGTTCCGATGCAGCCCACGGACATCTCCTCTTCGAACCCAATGATGGTGCGTTCGGCAAACGAGAATCCGCTGCGCTTGTAGACGTTGAGGTACGCCTCTATGTAAGTGCCTATCAGCCAAGGCCAAACCGCTCCTTGGAATGCTGCATGGTCGCGGTCGCGCTGCGAGCCGTCGCAGTTGCCATGGTAGTTTTGGCTCTTCGGACTGAGTGAACGCAACCCCTTAGGCGTAAGCAACTCTTTTGTGGAGATATCCACAATGGATTTCTTCTGATTATTCTCCAACGGCGAATATTTCAGCGATACCGCCCACAGCATGTTCGGGCGGACAGACTCCTCGCGATGATCGCCGCACACAAAATCGTATAGGTAGAATCCTGTCCAAAATACTGGCGAGAAACTCTCCTTCACCTTGTCTGCAAACACATTCAGTTTTTCTGAATAATAGTCGCCTCCCGATGCCGATGATAGTTCCGACACGAAGCGCAACGCATTATACCACAATGCGTTAATCTCAACCACATAGCCACTGCGTGGGGTGATTGGGTGTCCGTCGCACACGGCATCCATCCACGTTCCCGGGCGTTCCCAACCATCGGTAAAGAGCAGACCATTGTCATGCACCACCAAGTTAGGATGTTTCTGACTGAGGATGAATTCTATGATTTCCTTCAATATATCGCCATACATACGCCAAGCCTGCTCGCCCGATGTTGCCTTGGCATACTCTTGAATCGCCCACACAACCCACAGAAGCACGTCTGGGTCGTCCAATCCCTTCACCTCGCGAATCTGCGGCTTGCCGTTGATCAAATTGCGGATGTCGGGAATCATCGTCGCCATCACCTTCTCAAATCCAGACAAATCGTCCATAGCAACCGAAACACCCGGCAACGAAATGAACATATTCCTCGCCACACATTTAAACCACGGGTAACCTGCCAAGATGTAGAGTGCCTCAGGACTCTTTCTATTATAGAATTGCTGAGCGGAGTTCTTCAAACAATTGAAGAAACTGGTGCGGGTGGTGCGCTTGGAAACCTCTTCGTAGTAGACATCCGCCAAACCAGCCGTCTTCACTTCGTCCACGCCGGCGGAGAAAATCAGCGATTCGCCCCGCTTGATGGAAACCTCGAAACAGCCAGGAACAAACAAATCCTCCTTATAAAAATAGCCTCTCTCACGTTCCTTAGGATATTCTATTCCCTTATTCCAATGCGGATTGGAAACATATTTCACCGGTTTGTTAAACTGCATATACAACACCGGATAGCCTTGGTAGAGGCAAACGGAGATTCCGTTCTCAATCTCACGATACGACCCGTCCAACTGGTAGTTCTCCACACAAAGATCGTTCACATTTCTGAACGCCAAAAACGGACTGAAACGCAACGTTGTGGGCGAATTGGCCTCCAAAAGCGTGTATTTGATGAGGATTCTGTTCTCGTAGGAGATGAAAATCTTTTCTTTTGAAAGAATTGCACCGCCCACGCGGTAGATTCCGCAAGGGAGCATCTCGCAGTCGAACTCGCGCATGTATTTGTGTCCGTTAGGCGAATAATGCTCTCCCTCATATTTATGAAGCCCCAGATTGAACTCCGCTCCATACTGCAAAACCGTCTCGTCTAACGAGGAGAGAAGCACATGGTTATCATCGTCCATGCTGGGAATCGGGATCACCAATAATCCGTGGTATTTCCTTGTATTACAACCCACCAACGTGGTGCAGTGGTACGCCCCCGACTTGTTGGTACGCAACATCTCAATGGACAGGGACTGCTCTAAGTTGGTTAATATGGTCTTATCAAATCTAAGGTAACTCATATATCAGTTTCTCTATGTTTTCCGTTCAACGCTTAAATTTATGGATTATTTATGGAATATCACCGACTATTCTATTAGAATTATTTAACATTTACTCGGTTTTTTATTTTTGCGCCCTGATTCTCGCGAAACATAGCACAGGAATCCCTTATGAAACTATTTTTTCATATCTTCGCAGACAAACCTAATGTGTAATGGATATCATCATTGACAGCGGCTCAACCAAGTGCGATTTGGTGCTTGTGGAGGACGGCGCCATACGCCAATCCGCCCAAACAAACGGAATCAACCCCTTCTACCAAACATCCGAAGAGATTTTTTCAACATTAGAAGACACCAAAGCGATTTTCCCTTGGGCAGAAGTTCGAAACATCTGGTTCTACGGAGCAGGCTGCGCCTTCCCCGATAAATGCCAAATGGTAGGAAACGCACTACGCAGACTTTCCCCAAAAGCCGTCATCGAGGTTACGAGCGACCTCGTCGGGGCGGCACGCTCTCTATTTAAAAACGGACACGGCATCGCCTGCATTCTCGGCACGGGTTCCAACTCGTGCTACTACGAAAACGGGGAAATCGCGAAGAATGTTCCTCCATTGGGTTTCATCCTCGGCGACGAGGGCAGCGGGGCGGCAATCGGCAAACGGTTCGTGGGCGACCTCCTCAAAGGGATCGTCCCGCTGCACATTGCAAAGATTTTTTTTGAAGAAAGCGGAGAAACCGCCGCAAACATAATGGACCACGTCTACAAGCAACCATTCCCCAACCGATACCTTGCGCAATTTGCCAAATATGTGGGCAAACACTTAGATGAAGACTATTTCCGCCAAATCGCACTCGATTGTTTCCACCGATTTTTTGAGCGCGACCTGCGTCAATACCCACCCCACCAAAGCATCCGCTGCATCGGCTCCGTGGCGTACAACTTCAAAGCAGTGTTAGCGGAATGTGCTGAAAAATCCGGCCACACATTGGAACGTGTAGACCAAAGCCCACTAACCGGATTGGTGGAATACCACTCCGCAAAGTGAAAGGAAACGCACTTAGCTGTTTTTGCTCTTCAGCGATACAACCGGCACAAACATCTCCTCTAACGAAATGCCACCGTGCTGGAACGTGTCTTTGTAGTACGAAACGTAATAATTGAAATTATTGGGATAAGCGAAGAAGTCATCATTGCCTGCGAAAATGTAAGCCGAACTGACGTTTGGCGCAGGCAGCCCCACCTTTTCGGGATTTCGCACCTCAAAAACCTCCTTCTTATTGTAATCCAAATTCTTTCCCACCTTGTAACGGAGGTTGGTGTTGGTGTTTCTATCACCCACCACCTTAATGGCATTGCCCACCCGAATAGATCCGTGGTCTGTCGTGATGATGACATGCGCGCCATCCTCAGCCAATTTTTTGAAGAAATCCAAAATAGGCGAATGGAGGAACCACGACTTGGTGAGCGAGCGGTAGGCCGACTCCGTTGAGGCGAGTTCCCTAATCATTTTCGACTCTGTGCGGGCGTGCGAAAGCATATCCACAAAGTTGAATACCAGAACGTTGAGTTGCGTATTCGAGAGATTATGATACTCTGCCACAAATTTCTCGCAAGCCACAGAGTCATTGATTTTATGATAAGAGAAGGTGTATTTCTTCCTGAAACGGTCTAACATCGTCTGAATCAACTCTGCCTCATAGTTGTTTTTCCCCTCCTCTTCGGCCTCCTCCACCCAATACTGTGGAAACATATTTTTTATCTGCAGAGGAAGTAACCCAGAGAATATCGCATTGCGCGCATATTGCGTGGAAGTAGGCAGAATGGAGCAGCAAAGGTCTTCCTCCTCAACTATGAAATAATTATGAAGCACCTCGCGGATCATCCGCCACTGGTCGAACCGGAAGTTATCAAACACCACGAAAAAGACTTTTTCGCCTTTGTCCAATCTCGGGAAAACCCTCTGTTTCATCAAGTCGTGACTCATCATCGGACGGTCTGCACCCTCCTTGAACCAATTCTCGTAATTCTTCTTCACAAACTTCACAAACGTGGAGTTTGCCTCCTCCTTCTGCATACGGAGCATCTCAGACATTTGAGGGTCTGTGTGTTCCAACTCCAACTCCCAATGCACCAATTTCTTGTAGACCTCCATCCAATCGCTATACGAGAACGAGTCATTTATTTGCATACCAATTTTCGCAAACTCCGACCGATAATCATCTGTCGTAGTGGAAGATATGATATCCCGCTTGTCCAATATCTTCTTTATGGAAAGCAGAATCTGATTAGGATTGACGGGTTTGATAAGGTAGTCTGCTATTTTCTTACCGATGGCTTGGTTCATCAGGTTTTCCTCCTCGCTCTTGGTAATCATCACGATTGGGACGAGGGCGTCACGCTCCTTGATTAGGGCGAGGGTTTCCAAGCCGCTCATACCCGGCATATTCTCGTCTAAGAACACAATATCAAAATGTTCGTCGGCGGAGGCCTGCACGGCATCCTGTCCGTTATTCACACAAACCACCTCGTAGCCCCTGTTCTCCAAAAAGAGGATGTGGGCCCTCAGCATATCGATTTCATCGTCCGCCCACAGTATTCTGATATTCTTTCCCATAGCCTTTTATTGTTTTAACGGTTCAAGTACAATTTTCT
This sequence comes from Paludibacteraceae bacterium, assembly GCA_963631545.1. GTDB lineage: Bacteria > Bacteroidota > Bacteroidia > Bacteroidales > Paludibacteraceae > UBA1181. Next base: position 14,660 of record CAVGRN010000038.1, read on the forward strand.
ATACAACTCCATATAGACAGAGATATTGCCCGATGTCTTCAACGTCTCGAAATTATCCTTGGAAATCACGATGTTACGATGAGCAGCACGCCCAAAAGCGTCGCGCACCTCGCTGCTTTTCACCACTTGCTTCAAGTAGGAGATGCCGAGTTGCGCATTGGGGAATGTGCCGACGCTGTAAACCTGCTGGAAATCCTTTGTCGACGTGGCAATGACATTGAGGTTGAGCAACGCATGGTTGGTGGAGTTGTATTTGTTCAACTCTTCGCGCACCTTGTCTTCGTCCGATTTTCCATTCGGAACAAGCACCACAAACAAGTGCGGAGCCTTGGGGTCGTAGGTGTAGAGGCCTTTGTACTTCTTCAATTCCTTCTTTGGAGCAGTTTCTGCGGGTTGCTCCGTCGCTTTCGCCGGTGCGGCATCGGCAGCCTCCTTTGACTCTTCTTTCTGGAGAGTTGGAGTTTCCGATGGCTTCGTCTCTTCCGGTTTTGCATTCTCCCCACTTGGGACTTCTGGCGGTAACTGCTTGGATTCCTTCTCCGGCGACTGGTTTTCCTGCGTAGTCTTGCCAGCATTGTTACCGTTGGTGAATGTCGCACCATTCAGATTGTCGCCCTCTTTCACATTAAGTTTCTGCTCATTTTTTATCTCCTCAATGGCCTTTTCCTCGCCCACGAGTTGCACAGCGACACGGTTGTTGCGCTTCCGTGTCATAAGACTGTCTTTGTAGAATTTCTCATACTGCTCCGTCGTATAGCCGTGGCCTATGAGTTCAAAATTTTCCTGCGAGATAATCAAATACTTGTATTCCGAGCCAGACAACAATCGTTGTATACCATCGTCTGTGATAACTCCGTTAATGTACCACAAAGCCTCATCGTAGTTGTCCAAACCTGTAACGGTAAGCACGCCCTTTTTCACGGCAATGTCAAAATCCTTGATCAGGAACTTCGTGAAGTTATACATCGCCGTTTCGTAGAGCAATTTGTTTTGGTCAACCTTGGCGGTGTCGGTTATCAACTTAAATAGGAACGGAGTTTGGAAGTTGACCGTGAAGCCGTGGCTCGCAAGGACGCCATTCTCTTCGTTCTCCTCCTTTTGGACTTCCTCGCGCAACGCCATCAATCCGCCAGCGGCAGTTCCCTCGGCAGGGTTGTTTCCTTGACTGATCAAGGCCAGAATATCCTTCGCCATTGAAGCCACATCAGCAGTTGGGTACAACTCTAACAGATGGTTGAGCGATGCGGTGAACGTGTCCTTGCCCATAGTTTTACCGATACGCAACGAGTTGAGCAACATAAATTTAGGCATAAGCGGCGAAACAGGATAGTTCTGCTGCATGTATTGCAGGTTCTGCTCCACCTCGTTCAGCCGACCGTCCAAATAGGCTGCGTAGGTACGTTCGTACACTGAGTCTTGCTCCGATTGCATCTTGAGCAAACGGTTGCGGAAATCGTCGTTCGACAATATGCGCGCATATTTACTGTCGGCATATTCAGCCACGAGGCTCTGGCGGTATTTCTCAGCCATAGCATCATCGCCCATCTTTCCCGCAATACGGTAGCAGCAATAGTACGCGTCCGCCGAGCGGGCATCTTGCGGATAGCGGCGCACAAAATCCTCAAATGTTTCCAATGCCTTCGGATAGTCCAGCAATTTCTCTTCGTACACCACAGCCATATTGAAAAGCGAAGCGGAGAGTTGCTCGTTCGACACTTTCTTCTGTTCTTCGGAGAAAGGTATCTGCTTCAGGTAAAACTCTGGGCGTTTCGGGTTTTGGTCGGCAGGAGTTCCACCCGACTCGCCTTCGCCTCCCTCCGCCGAAGCCTCGTCAGAGGAGAAGCCCATCGCCTCCATATCCACCTTGTCCGCCAAATCCTCTTCGGCGAAAATCATAATGTTTTTGTTTCTTCGGTTCCAATTATCCTCCAGCCTTCGCTGTCCGAACTTCCGTTTAAACTCCACTTTACCTTTGTCGACAGTGCTTTTCGTGTAGAAATACCACGAGGAAGCCTGCGCCGCACCGAGTGCCTTGCTGTCCATCACTGCCATATTTTCTATTTCTAAGTCGAGTTGCTTCTGCTCCTCATATTCGCGGGCCTTGCGTTCGCGTTCCAGCCGTTCTTCTTCCTTCACCTTCTCAATCTCACGGTTGACTGCGGCGGAGAGTCCACTTTTGGATGCTACGGAGAGCGTCAGCAAACTGTCTTGCAAATGCACCACCGCATACTCCTTCACCAATTCGTCTAACACGACGGCAAGTCGCGACACCCGCTCGTAGTCGTCGTGTTTTTGGTCGATAATAGAGAACGCCTCCGAGAAGCACGGCTGCGCCTTCACATAGTTGCGTCGCCCATAGTAGATGTCGCCCATAGTGATCAGCGTCTGCGCCTTCTCCACGCCATTGCGCACACTGGTGTCTGCCGAAGTTTGGTAGAATTTGAGTGCGGTCGACGTGTCATGTGCGGCAAGGCTGACATTTCCCATTGCGTAGTAAATCTGGTCAAGATAATCGGCGTTGTTGCGGTTCTTCGCCATTTTCTGCAAGCGTTTCAGCAGTTCTCCGTCGGACGAGCCCTCCACCACCTCCGTTTGTAGGATGTTGGCGTTGAATGTCATTTGGTAGCTCGGGTTGGATTTGATTACTTTATCGTAATAGAGGTATGCGTTCTGCTTTTCGCCCAGCAAACCATAGATTTGCGCGATGGCGAAGTTGAAGCGGGTGCGTTGCATGCGGTTCTTCTCCGTTTCGGCGGCTTTCAGCAAGTGAGGAAGTGCCTCGGCATACTCTTTGTGCTGCAGTTTTATGTCGGCCGCCGCACCGTGGTAGAGGTTCACCACGTCATACGGAAGTTCGTCTGCGTCGATCTTGCTCATAATTTCGTCCGCCTCATACAGCCAGCCGAGTTCTTTCAGCGCGCGAGCCTTCCAGATGGAGGCTTGCAGCACCAATTTCTTGTCGCCCGAAAAGTGCTTTGTAACGTATGTGAAGGTGGCAGACGCCGCGAGATAATCGTTTGAATAGTATTTGGCCTGACCCAACAGCATCCATACCTCGTCCATATAGGAGTTGAACTCCTCCTGATTATAGAAGGCGACGTAGGCAGGATCGCGCATCTTCTCGTATTTCTTTTTGGGCTTTTTTTGCATAGAGTGCTTTTGGATGGCCAACTCGCACTTCTCGATGGTGCGGGTCATATCGCCTTTGGCGGCGCCCTCGGTCGACTTATCGCTCACTGCAAAGATGGGAATCACATGCGAATAGTCGGGCGAGTAACTCTCATCCAACTTTTTATAGCCCTTTTTAAAAGATTCGTGGGCATTGTAATAGACGTTATATCGTGTGTTCAGAGCCTGATACCGCCGATTGAAAGCGGTATTTTTCTTCATATCGCACCCTGCTACAAGCAAGGCAGCCATCAGAACGAACAGGATCTGGCATTTTAAAAATTTCATCTTCCCGAATTGGTTAATACCTTTTATCAAAAACCGACCAACGGACGAAAAATTGCACGCCAGCCATAAAATACACAAAGATAATGGTTTTAAGGGAGATTTTATCGTTCTTTCCGAATCTATTCTGACGATTTTCCGAAGAAAAAAAGAAAAACGGGACTTTACTGATTCGCCCCGTTTCCGTAGTTATCCTTCAACCTTTAAATTTTTCACGCACTATCCGGTCGGCCAACAGCCGGCACAGTTTTTCCTTAGATTCCTCAGAAAGCAGTTCTCCTGAGTGTCCGTGCGCCCAGTCCACCTCTGGGATCGCCTCGTTGAGTTCGTCTATCGACAACCAAGTGGGTTCGTCCGCACTTCTGCACATGTGGCACGAAATGTCGACGTAACGGCGTTTAAAATTTTTACCGTCCCAATCATCCCCCTCTACTGGCTCTGAGAGGAAGTCGCCGAAAAACACAAGGCCCGTGTTACCCTCACCCACACGCACCATATAATAGGTGTCGCCCTCGTGTGCCTCCTGCCACTCATATACACTCCAATTGATGCGGAATCCTTTAGGATATTTCGTCATAAAATCACGATAATCATCCAAAGTGAACGAACTGATACCTGGATTCCAACGCAGAATGAACGCATGCGAGTTGCTCGTTTCAGCACTCTCGGGGAAGGTCTTCTCATCAATCACCTTGAACGAGAACTTCGCTTGCCAAAGACAATTATCACCATTAGGGTCCGCAATACCCGGCTTGCTGCCTTTCTCAAAACGGAAACGCTGACCAGGCTCCACCTCCCTCGACAGGATGGCTGTGCGCAACAAACGCACCTTGTCAGTGAAAAGCAAATACTTTAGCGACTCGTTCCAGAAATACGGGAACTGACCATTGTTCAGATAATAGCAGCCATGATACTCGGTCGGCACCTCCTCCATATCGATCACCAATGCGCCATCAAGGGTTTCCAACAGAAGGTTGTAATTGCTGTCATTAATCTCAACGGACAAGCAGTTATCCGCACCACTGAGGTAGGCGTCATATTGCTCCTTGTCCACAACAAAACAGAGACTGTTTTCCGAATTGAAATCGATGTCTTCTTCCATAAATTCTTTCATAGATTCAAATATTTTCAGTGTGTTAATCCTCTTCCCAGTCTATCTCTAAATCGTCGCCGTCAATTTCGATTTCTTCGTCCTCCTCCATATCATCCACTTCCATCGGACGATGGGTGAGTGTCATGTGTCTATCCACATCTTTGCTCAGCTCATTCCAAATCAAGTCTTTAAGCTCCATAATTCCATTTCCGGTGATGGATGAGAAAAAGACGGAAGGGACATCCGACGGCAAGGTCTTGCGTATCTCCTCCTCCAACTCTTCGTCAAGCATATCCGACTTCGAGATTGCGAGAATCCGCTGTTTTTTCAGCAATTCTGGGTTGTACTGCTCCAACTCGTTGAGCAAGATGTCGTACTCTTTCAGCACATCCTCTGAGTCGGCAGGAATCAAGAACAAGAGGATGGCGTTCCGTTCAATGTGGCGGAGGAAACGCAATCCAATGCCTTTCCCCTCCGACGCTCCCTCTATGATACCGGGGATGTCTGCCATAGCAAACGATTTTTGGTCGCGGTATGCCACGATACCGAGGTTAGGCTCCAAAGTGGTGAACGGATAGTTGGCGATTTTAGGTTTCGCCGCAGAAACCACAGAAAGAAGTGTTGATTTTCCAGCGTTCGGGAATCCCACCAAGCCGACGTCTGCCAGCACTTTCAACTCCATCACAACGGTTTTCTCCACGGCAGGCTCGCCAGGTTGCGCATAGCGCGGTGTCTGGTTAGTGGATGTTTTGAAATGCCAGTTTCCCAATCCTCCGCGACCGCCTTTCAGCAAAATCACCTCCTGTTGGTCTTCGGTCACATCGCAGATGAATTCGCCCGTTTCGGCATCATAAACCACTGTGCCACAAGGCACTTGAATGATTTTATCCTCGCCATCGGCACCGAAACTCCGGCTATGTCCGCCGTTGCCGCCGTTGCCTGCAAGGACGTGCTTTTCATATTTCAAGTGGATGAGCGTCCAATAATCTTTGTTGCCACGCAAGATGATGTGTCCGCCTCGGCCTCCGTCGCCTCCGTCCGGACCGCCCTTAGGCACATACTTCTCTCTGTGTAGGTGCGCAGAGCCTGCACCGCCCTTGCCCGACCGACAATATATCTTCACATAATCAACGAAATTCGTCTCTGCCATCTCTGTTGCTTTTCAAATTTTTCAAATATACAATTTTTCAGGACCTTTTCATTAAGCCGTACGGAACAAAAACAAGTTTACCAGTCTTTGCCGTAGCGAGAAAAAGGACGAAATGCCAAACACCGCCACGCCTCACAGCCAATTCTTCTTCTTGAAGATGAGCAATGTCAGTCCCGACGCCACAACCATCAGCAGCACGGAAAAAAGGTAGCCGTACTTCCAATGCAGTTCGGGCATAAAAGTAAAGTTCATGCCATAGATACTCGCGATAAGCGTTGGAGGAAGGAAGATGACCGACACCACGGTGAATATCTTGATGATTTTATTTTGCTCGATGTTTACAAGACCGAGGAACGTATCTTGGAGATAGTCCAACCTGTCAAAACCGAACTTGGTATGCTCGATGAGCGAGTTGATATCCTTGATCACCATACTCAGGCGCGGCTTAAGGTCGGCGGGTATGAGGTCGCTCTTCAGCACGTTGGACACCACACGCTGCTTATCGATGATGTTCTCGCGCAGGTGCATAACACGCTCCTGCATATTCTTGATTTCCAACAGCATATCCTCGTCCACATCCTCGGCAATGGTCAGCGTCTTACTCAACTTGGTGATGGCGCTGGTCGCCTCCTCAATCATATCCGCGTCATACTCCACCCGAGTTTCAAGGAGGGCGACGAAAATATGGTAGCCCGTGGGGTAGTTGCGCGGGTTGGCGAACATCTTCTTCACGGTTTCATTAAACGATTTCAGGTTGGGATTGTCGCGCACGGAAACCAAGATTCCGTTTTTCAAGATAAAGGAGACCGGCTCTTTCTCATACGAATCAAGCAGGAAATTGGAGTTTGCCACGAGCGTGTCCTCCGTTTCCATATATCGCGACGACATCTCGATTTCTTCGATTTCCTCTTCCTCCTGGATATAGATTTTCAAGAACTGTTCCAACTCCGACTCGGTTTCGGGGGCGACATCGTTGAGGTCTATCCACACAAAATTATTGAGTGGTATCTCCTTCAATATACCTATGTCTTTTGCGATTTTCAGACGGTTATTGTCGAAATAGAACAATCGGACTTGTTGAATATTCTGCTGCATGATTTTCGTTTTTTGGAGGGGTCGGCAGTCTGTCAACCTCTCATTCCACACTCGTCCGCCCCGTTGGGCAGACAATTGGCACTCACTGCCGTTTGTCTAACTCTTGCCACACGCGGTTGGTGAGCCACACGAAATCTGCCACGCTCAACTGCTCGGGGCGTTTCGTGGCGATGGGGTCGCTCATCAGTTCGCAGTCCTTCGGGACGAGGAGGGAGAGCGAGTTGCGCAACATCTTACGGCGCTGGTTGAACGAGGTTTTCACGACTTTGACGAAGAGGTTCTCGTCGCACCCAAGGTTCTGCACACCATTCCTCCGCATTCGTATAACGGCCGACTTCACTTTCGGAGGGGGATCGAACACGTGTTCATGCACAGTAAAAAGATATTCGATATCATAGAAAGCCTGAAGCAAGACGCTCAGGATGCCGTAAGCCTTGCAGTTGGGTTTCGCGGCGATGCGCTCTGCCACCTCTTTCTGAATCATTCCAGAGCAGACGGGGATGCGGTCTCGGAAATCCAGCACTTTGAAAAAAATCTGGCTTGATATGTTGTATGGGTAGTTTCCGATGACGGAAAACGGTTGGCCGCAAAATAGGTTTGAAAGGTCGATTTTCAAAAAGTCAGCGGACATAATGCGACCTCGCAGTGCTGGAAAATGCTCGTCAAGATAGTCTACCGACTCTCTGTCAAGCTCCACCACTTGAAGGTTTATTTGAGGATTTTGTAAGAGGAATTGCGTCAGAACGCCCATTCCGGGACCGATTTCAAGCACATTCACCGGTCCGGCGACATCCAAACTATCTGCGATGCGTTGGGCAATATTCAAATCTTTCAGAAAATGCTGCCCTAAGAATTTCTTGGGCGTAACTTCCATCGTCCATTTTTGTTTTATTTTCGTTCGACGTCCGCAAAGATACTATTTTCGTTTCAGATATGGGAAGGGAG
>CAVGRN010000039.1:0-21642 GCA_963631545.1 Paludibacteraceae bacterium
GGTATGTCCTATTCTCCAATAGTAGTTTTTGCGTTCAACCGTCCCGAGGTGTTGGCAAATTGCATTGTCTCTCTTCAACGGAATCCAGAGTCTAAGGATTCGGATCTTTACGTTTTTGTGGATGGACCACGCGTAGGCAAGAGGGGAGAAGATGATAAGGTGAATGAAGTGAGAGACTTTGTGAAAAACATTTCAGGATTTAAAAGTCTTCATTATTCATTTTCAGAGGAAAATTGTGGTCTTGCCGATAGCATTATTCGTGGTGTTACGGAGGTGATAAACCGGTATGGAAGGGCAATAGTGTTGGAAGATGACCTTGTGTTGATGCCCAATTTCCTCAATTATATGAATCAAGGGCTGGAACGATATGAAAACGATGAGCGGGTGATGTCTGTGTGTGGCCATAGTTGCAAGGTGAAGCCTCCAATGGATTATCCTTATTCCGCTTATTTCTTCACACGTTCCTCTTCATGGGGATGGGGAACTTGGAAAGACCGTTGGGAGGGTGTGGACTGGAAGCTCACCGATTGGCCGGCCGTGCAGTCCAACCGCAAGGCTTTTGTGAAGAGTCAGGGTAGCGATGTGTATAAAATGCTGTGCGATTGGAAGTTTGGAAAAAACCATTCGTGGGCGATACGCTTTTGCTATGCGCAGTATGTCTCCAACCGGCTGAGTGTTATCCCTTGCAAAAGTTTGGTGGATAACAAAGGGTTCGATGGCGACGGCACAAACTGTAAGCGATATAGCCGCTTTAAGTTCGAATTGGACGAAAGGGAAGAACGTCTCTCTTTTAGTTGGCCCAATGAGGTGGGTTTGAATTCTTCGTTATACCGTCAAGCCAAGTGGTATCACTCTATACCATTGAGGATTTGGAGCAGGGTGATGTATTTGATAAAATAGGGGTCGAATTTATAAGTTTTCAGATATATATAATTTCTTATGAAAGACATAAGAACATCTTCTATAGTTATTTGTAGCATTGTAAGGGATGCAGAATCAGGATTAAAGAAAAATATACCGATAGTTGAGGCCTTGTGTGAACGCTTCGGTGATTATCGTGTTGTGATATTTGAGAACGATAGCAAGGATGCCACTAAACAACTGCTTGCGCAGTGGCAACAGCGTGACAATGAGCATGTTCTCGCTTTTATGCGTGATGCAGGCGAGAATAGAGCCATACCAACAGAAAAATCATCAGGAAGTGTCAATCCATTTTTTTCGCGGAAACGCATTGGGAGGATGGCTGCGTTGCGTAACCAATATATGCAGTATCTGGATAAGGTTGGCTGGGATGTGGATTATTTGTTGGTCGTAGACCTTGATGTGGCGTGTTTGTCTTTGGATGGTATTTTGTCTTCATTTGAAGTTGGTGTCCCTATGTGGGATGCTGTGACTGCTTATGGATATTCCACTTCTCCAAGTTTAAAGCGTAGATACCACGATACATACGCTCTTGTGGAATATGGAAAATCTAATGAGCCTCAAACAGAGATGTCCATACGGAATTTAGCGTCACATTTCGCTTCTCTTTTGAAAAAGGGGAAGTGGATTCGGGTGGATTCCGCCTTCGGCGGTCTGTCGATTTATCGTTTTGAGGCAGTAAGGGGTTTGCGATATTATGTGATGGAAAATGGCGATAAACGAGTGGAGGTGCGTTGTGAACACCAAAGTATTTATCGTCAAATGGCTGAGCGTGGAGCATGCAACGTATATGTGAATCCTAAAATGAAATTGAAATATCAGAAATTGACATTCAAAATCATTTGGAAGGCATTGAAACGAAGATTGTTAGGAATGTGAAACAAATATGGATTATAGCCACTCCTACTATGTTGTAGAATGAGGCTATAAGTGTATAAGTTGGAATACCTGAGATGTTGAGATTAAAAAATCTAACAATATTAGGCAGTAAGGAGGAACTGACTCAACTGCCTGGTGGAAAATTATTGATAAACACCATTAATGCTCATTCCTACAATACGGCGCGAAAAGATGCACTTTTTGCGGAGGCTTTGACAAAGGGCGATGTGCTGATACCCGATGGTATGAGCGTGGTTAAGGCTTGCAAATGGATTGGAGCGAAGTCGCAACCCAAGGAACGCATCGCAGGTTGGGACTTGTTCTCTTTTGAAATGGACAAACTCGAAAGCAAGGGCGGAACGGTAATGTTTATGGGCAGTTCAGAAAAGGTGCTTAGCTTGATTGTCAAACGTGCATCCGAGGTCTACCCCCATTTAAAGGTGGTTACTTATTCTCCACCCTATAAACCTGAGTTTACAGAAGAAGACAACCGTGCCATCATTAATGCCATAAACTCCACAAATCCCGATTTGTTATGGATTGGTATGACAGCGCCAAAACAAGAGAAATGGACATACTCCCATTGGAACGAGTTGAACATCCACTGCCACGTTGGCACTATTGGTGCTGTGTTTGATTTTTTCGCCAATACAGTGGGGCGTGCGCCTAAGTCGTGGCAGGACCATGGCCTTGAGTGGTTGCACCGTTTGCTGAAAAATCCTCGTCGACTGTGGCGACGTTACATCATAGGTAATGCTTTGTTTGTGGTATATATGGTGAGAGAAAGGTTCTGATTTTCCTCCCAAATATCTGCACTGAGTTTTAATGGACTGTTTGCTTGTCAGACAGTCCATATTTTGTGTTTTTACCGCTGTAAAGAGATTTTAGGAATCCGCATTGACAGAGTCTGCTTATGAGGTTTCGAGTCTGCTTTTGTGTGAGAATGCCATTGAGAGCGGAAGAGAACGAGGAAATGGGGGCTTCTCCACCGTGTTCTTCAATGGTGTAATAAACAATGGAAAGTTGATGGGCGGAGCATACAGAATTTCGCACGGGGCGCATGTTGGCGAAATATCCATCTCCCAGGACGTATTTGTAGTAAGCGTGCGGTGCGATGAGACCGTTTTTCAGCATTGCTTTTGTCTCTTCTTCATAGACATCGTCTATCAAGTGTCTTTGTATGTAATATAGGTTCAGTAGGGAAAACACATTGAGAGCGACTCCTTCTAACTTGACCGCACGCACAAAAAGAAGCATCGTGGGGTTCTGTATTTCCGATCGGATGATGAGGCTAACCTGGTAGTCGTCGGATTTTGAATAATCAGGCAGCTCACGTCCCTCGCTGATGCAGTTGGCATACATGATGTCGACCCCCTGTCCGCTACGTTCTATTAGTCCTGTCTTTTCCACCACTTCTGCCATTAGTCGACTTCGTGGAGAGCTGTTGACAGTCAGTATATTGCCTCGATTCACACCGTATGGGAATCCGCCTGGATTGGTTATCTCAATCATGTCGGGGTATTGTTTGATGAAGATGTCGCCGTTCATTTGCAGACTTCGGTGGATGCAAGCGTTGATAATTGCCTCGCGCACAGTCTCCTCGTTGAAGGCTGGTACGTCAATAATAACTGGCATATCCGCCACATGCAGCATGGAATTGCTGGCGGGTTGATTCAGATAATCCCAAATTTGTTTTATTGCGATGAACAGTGGCTTGCGAAACTCTTTTCTGGCTGTGTATCGTGTACTCTCGTGCGAGGAACGAAACTCCACTACAACATTGTATTGAGGACAGAGTTGGGCAATTTTTTCGCTTTTGCCTAACAATAGTAGTGCGGCGTATGTGAGCCCGTCGGCTGTTAATAATCTGAGGTCGGACAATAGACTTGCAATTGGGACAGATTCCACAGATGGGCGGTTGCGGTTCGTGGAAATAAGTCGACGCATCTCCGTAACTGCATCGTTGTCTAAATCATCAAGCTTGAGTTCTCGGCAGATGTGAGCAGAATAATCTGCATCTTGTTCGGATATGATGGAGAAGTATTCTTGATCATCCATTTCTCGTAAACTTTCCCCGACTCGCATCAATGGAACGCCCTCAAAGCGTAGTGCTTTTCCTAACGGGCGACTTGGTACTGCGATGACTAGAACTCGGAGTTTCTTGTCGTCCACCACTTCGTAAAGTTCCTCTGCGTGTATGCGGATTTGCAGCCGTTTGTAAATCTCATCTTCTAACTCTCCGACCTTATTCAGGGCGAAATCGCTTCCGACAACATTGTGAGGATAGGAATCGCTCATCCCTAAAACGAGCCTCCCGCCACGTTCATTTGCCAACGCAACGATATAACCTAAAACACAGTGGCGACGTTCGCTATGGTCCGACTTTTGACCTCCTGCAAAAGGATAATTGCGTTTCGCTTCCTTGAATTCCACGTGGTCTTCCCTTTCTCTGAGATGTCTAAGTTCTTCAATTGTACTCATACGAATAACGCCTTGGTTTATACTACAAAAATAATAAAAAGGGCTGAAAATGGAAAAAACGAGGGCTGAAAGAGGTGCAAAATGTCATTTTTTTTAGTTAACTGACAGGAAATCAATGGGCTAAAAACGGCAAATACGGAGGGCTGAAAGATACTTTTTATGGGTGAGTGTTTTTTACGTTGTGTGCTTTATGTTTATATTTTGTATAAATCAAAAATAAAACGAAATTATTTTTGAAAATAGTGATAAATAAGGGCTGAAAACGAAAAAAACGAGGGCTGAACGGAGAAAAAAAGGCTGCTATTTTAGTTATCATACTGAAAATCAATGGGCTAAAAACGGCAAATACGGAGGGCTGAAAGAGGGTTCTATTGGCGTTGTGTTGGGAATGTCGCCTGTTTTGTGCAGTCGTTATTGCGATTTCCATCAAAAAAACTTATCTTTCGGCAACCAACAAATTTGATTTGTAACATCTTAATGGAGGAATACTTATTATGGAAAACATATCGAAAGTAAAGGTTTACGGTAAGGCGAAGAACCGCACCGTGCTGGGCATCGTCAATGCTTATTTGGTGTTGAACCCGAAGACTACGGCGGAGCAACTGCGCGAGGTGTTCTCTACCGCACGTTTCGCCAAGGGCAAGTGGGCCGAGAAAAACAAGGCTAAGGATCCTTGGGCGGCAGAGGGCTTCTTCCACGAGATCGTGGTGGTGAACGGGTCGCGCCGCTGGGCATCTACGGGCGCCAGGGTGGAGGTTACCACCATTCAGTTTGAACAGGAGAGCGAGGTGATTCACACCGTCGACGGTAAGACGCTTGCCATGGAGTCTATCTGGCCGCAGGAGGATTATCAGGAGATGGTGGAGTATGTCAAACAGTTCGGCATCGAGGTGGCAAGTCTTGAAAGCACATCCAAGGCGTTCGAGCGTGGTAGCTTCCGCTTGGAGTATCTCAATGGTTTCGACCCTTCAACGCTTATCGACGTGCCGGAACCCGAACCCGAGCCAGTGCCTCAAAAAGAAACAATAATTGAGAAGCAACCTACCCACGCTCCCGAGCCTGCCGCCGAGCAACCTCCCCACGAGGAAGAGGACAAAAAGTGCTGCAACATCCTTTGCTTGTTGCTGTGGGTTCTGGTTGGGTTGATGTTGATTTTCTTGATCTATCTGCTTGCCACCAACAAGTCTATAGCAGACCGCCCAACGGACAATGGCGCACAGCAGGAAGTGGCCCTCCCAATAGAAGTGCCTGAGCCAGTGCTTGCTCCCGATACACTCGCAACAGACTCCTTACCGACGGATTCCTTGCAGAGCGACACCATCGCACCCGATACCGCAGTCCATATCCCGGCATTTGTGGCCAAAGAAACAGTTGAGGCTGTGCAGCACATTCAGAAGAAATTCAACGCAGCCAAGTTTGTAAAAGGAAAAACCGACCTTTCTGACGAGACGAAGGCGGTGCTTGACGAGTTGGCAGATGTCTTGAAGCAAAACCCTAAGGCGAAGATGAAGGTGGTGGGCTATGCCTCGCCCGAGGGGGATGAGCGTTTCAACCAGTATCTTTCCGAAAAACGCGCAAAGGCGGTGGTGAGCTACCTCGTGTCTGCCGGCGTGCCAGCCTCCCAACTCAGTAGCGAGGGCAAGGGTGCGAGCGACCAAGTGAGCGACAACCCCGACGACAACCGCCGCACCGAGTTCGTGTGGGTGGATTAGCCTGTTGAGGCTTTGATCAGTCTATAAAACAGTAAGGGCGGCAATCAATGAAAGTTGGTTGCCGCCCTTTGTTTCGTCTCGTCGTTGTGGTTAGTTCAGCTCCAAATCGCCGTTGAACACTTCGTGCCAAGGAAGTCCCTGTTTGTTGAGTTCCTCCATGAATGGGTCTGGGTCGAATTCCTCGACATTCCACACGCCTGGCTTCTTCCACAATCCGCGGAAGAACATCTGTGCGCCGATGCATGCAGGAACGCCAGTTGTGTAGCTAACCCCCTGCATACCAGTCTCTTTGTATGCCTCTTGGTGGCTGCAGTTGTTGTAGACGTAGTAGGTGAGCGGCTTGCCATCTTTGCCGATTCCGCTGATGCGGCAGCCGATGCTGGTTTCTCCCTCGTAGTTCTCGCCCAAGTCTTGAGGGTTGGGCAACACTGCTTTTAGGAATTGCAGAGGGACGATCTTCACGCCGTTGTAGTCCACCTCGTCGATGCGGGCCATTCCGATGTTTTGAATCACGCGGAGGTGCGTCAGATACTCTTGTCCGAAAGTCATCCAGAAGCGCGCCTTCTTGATGGTTGGGTAATTCTTCACTAATGACTCCAACTCTTCGTGGTGCATCAGGTACGACTCGCGCGGGCCGATGTTAGGGTAGGTGAGCGGTTGGTGGATTTCCAACGGCTCGGTTTCGATCCATTTTCCGTCTTGGTAGTACAATCCTTTTTGGGTGATTTCGCGGATGTTAATTTCTGGGTTGAAATTGGTGGCGAAAGCCTTGTGGTGGTTGCCGGCGTTGCAGTCGACAATGTCTAACACCTGCATCTCTTTGAAGTGGTGTTTTGCGGCGTAGGCGGTGTAGATGCCAGACACGCCTGGGTCGAATCCGCAGCCAAGAATGGCGGTGAGTCCGGCTTTTTCAAACTTGTCTTTGTATGCCCACTGCCAACTGTACTCGAAGTGAGCCTCGTCTTTTGGCTCGTAGTTGGCTGTGTCTAAGTAGTTTACACCACATTCAAGGCAGGCATCCATAATGTTGAGGTCTTGGTAGGGCAAAGCCACGTTGATCACCAACTCGGGTTTGTGCCTGTTGAAGAGGTCGATGATTTGTTTCGTTTCGTCAGCGTCCACTTGGTCTGTAAGGACCGATGCGTTGTAACGCTCTTTCAACACCTTGGCGACTGCATCGCATTTTGCCTTTGTGCGACTTGCGATAACAACGTCGCTGAAGATTTCGGGGTGCTGAGCCACTTTGTGGCAGACTACGGTTCCGACACCGCCGACACCGATAATAAGTACTTTTGACATAATTGCTGGTCGGGTTTGTACCGTCCGACTTCCTTGTTTAGGGGATGTCTCGCGGAAGGTTATTGATTCTGAAATTCTTTATTTAAGATGGCGAGCAGTTCGTCCAATGAGCAGAGTTGTTGGTCGCCCGAGGTCATATTTTTCAGCATTACTTTGTTCTCCTTCAACTCCGTCTCGCCGATGATAGCCACAAAAGGGATGTTTTTCGCATTGGCGTATGCCATTTGCTTCTTCATTTTCGCTGGCTCTGGGTAGACTTCGGTGGCAGCGGCGGTGCGGGTTTTCTGGGCGCATTTCGCAGCGAACATCATACCCTCCTCGTCGAAATAGGTGAAGAGGAGTTTGGTGGATTGCTCGGTGTTGGAAGGGTATAGGTTCAGCTGGTTCAGCACGTCGTAGATACGGTCTGCTCCGAACGAGATGCCTACGCCCGAAATGCCAGGCATACCGAACACGCCCGTCAGGTTGTCGTATCGTCCACCGCCGGTGATGCTTCCGATTTGCGCATCCAAGGCTTTCACCTCGAATATGGCGCCGGTGTAGTAGTTGAGTCCGCGCGCCAAGGTTAGATCCAACTCGATTTGGGTTTCAATGCCCAACTTTTGTGCGTGCGATAGGATGAAGTCTGTTTCCTCCACACCCTTCAAGCCAGTTTCGGAGTCTGCCAACACGTTTTTGATGGTGGCGAGTTTCTCGCTGTTGCTGCCTTGCAGGAGCAGGATGGGTTGCAGTTTGTCGATGGATTCTTGCGAGATGCCTTTGTCTGCCAACTCTGCGTTCACGTTTTCCAATCCGATTTTTTCTAATTTGTCGATTGCCACGGTGATGTCCACCATCTTGTCTGCCGCCCCGATAGCCTCGGCGATACCAGCGAGGATTTTCCGGTTGTTGATTTTGATGCAGACATTCATTTTGAGGTTGTGGTACACCTCATCGACGATTTGGATCAGTTCCACCTCGTTCATAAGCGAGTCGCTTCCCACGATGTCCACATCGCATTGGTAGAACTCGCGGTAGCGTCCTTTCTGGGGTTTGTCCGCACGCCAGACGGGTTGGATTTGGAATCTCTTGAACGGGAAGGTAACTTTGTCGCGGTTCATCACCACATATCGTGCGAATGGCACGGTGAGGTCGTAGCGAAGTCCCTTCTCCGAGATTTTGTTCGTCAGTTTCAAAGAGTTGCGTGTGGCGAGGTCTGCCTCGTCTGCGGCAGCGAGATAGTCGCCCGAGTTCAAGATTTTGAACAGCAGTTTGTCGCCCTCGTCGCCATATTTCCCCATCAGTGTGGAGAGGTTCTCCATAGCGGGGGTTTCTATTTGTTGGAATCCATACTTTTTGAACACTCGTTTAACGGTGTCGAAGATGTAGTTTCTGCGGGCCATCTCGTCGGGTGCGAAGTCGCGCGTCCCTTTCGGTATGGATAGTTTCGTTGCCATTTCTTTCCTTGTTATATATAGAATTTGTATATGGTGCAGTTCCCTTGGAAAGTGCAGGTTGCAATCAGCCTGGAATCCATAAGTTCTGCTCCACAAAATTAGCAAAATATTTGCAAAGAGCAGAGGCGTGTGAGGGAAAGGCACGCTATTTTCCTTTGTCCAAGCGAAACATTCCTTTGAGTAAGAATTTTTAACTTCTATGCAGTAGGGGGCTTCCTTTTTTTTCGCTATCTTCGTAAAGTTGATTTGTTGAGGGTGGAAATGTGCATCATTCCCATCCTCGGCGTAGCCTGATAGTGATTTGTTTACCTAAGTTTGCAAGAAATGGAAAAGAAAAGTATTATGCCATACACAGAAGAGCGTTACATCAGTTTGCTGACCGATTTTGGTTTCAAGCGTATTTTCGGCACACTCCCCAACAAGGATTTGCTGATAGACTTTCTGAATTCCCTCTTTGCTGGGGAGCAAGTGATTCGGGACGTTACCTACCTCAACAACGAGAATTTGGGCGATTCGTACACTGAGCGCAAGGCCATATTCGACGTCTATTGCGAGAATGAGCAAGGCGAGAAGTTCATTGTGGAGATGCAGAACGCTTACCAGAAGTTTTTTAAGGATCGTTCTATCTTTTATACCACATATCCCATCCGCGAACAATCGTCCAAGGGTCGCGACTGGAACTTTGAGTTGGCAAATGTTTACACCATAGCGTTGCTCAACTTCGATTTGCACGAGGAGTCTTTCGACAAGGAGGACATCACCCATAGCGTCTGCTTGTTGGATATGAAGACGCACAAGGTGTTTAGCGATAAGATCACGTTCAAGTACATAGAGGTTTTTAAATTTAACAAGACGGAGGATCAGTTGGAAACCCTCTACGATAAGTGGCTCTATGTGTTGAAAAACCTGTCCTATTTGGAAAAACGCCCGGCTTCGCTGCAGGAGAAAATCTTCACGAAACTCTTTACGGAGGCATCCATTGCAAAGTTTTCCACCAACGAAAAAAGAGAGTATGAGAGTAGCCTCAAGGCATATCGCGACTTGAAAAACTCACTCGACACTGCGTTGAGGCAAGGATTGGAGCAAGGATTGGAGCAAGGACTGGCGCAAGGACGAATGGAGGTGAAACTGTCGACTGTGCGTAACCTTCTTGGAATGGGGATGTCGGTTGAATTTGCTGCCAAGGCGACGGGGCTAACTGTGGAGGAAATCCGAGATATGTTCTAATCTCACATTCTAACTGTGTGTTTATTCCACCACGGAGAAACATTGAATGATATTGTCGGACAAAATGTTTTTTTAGTTGTCGGACAACTCGTTTAGCGTTATCTTTGCAGAGCGTGTTAAGGAATGCGAATGATTGAGAAACTTCTTTTGTTGGAAAATTCCGACCCTGTGATTTTCTACGGGGTCAACAACAGCAACATAACGACGTTAAAGGATTTGTTGCCGAAACTCAGAATTGTCGCTCGCGGCGACGTCATCAAGTGTATGGGTGAGGAGTGCGAGGTGGACGCTTTCGAGAAACTGCTGCTCCAATTGGACGCTTTTTGTGCGAAATACAACCGGTTGGACGAGCAGACGGTGGTCGATTTCGTCAAAGGAAATGACGTGGATGAGTTTTCGGAGCGCAAAGACCTTATAATATATGGTGTCAGCGGCAAACCCATTGTGGCGCGTACGCCCAACCAGCGGGAGATGGTGCGCCTTTATGACGAGAAAGATATGATTTTTGCCGTCGGTCCGGCAGGGTCGGGAAAAACTTTCGTTGCCATTTCTCTCGCCGTGCGTGCGTTGAAGAATCGCGAAGTGCGGAAAATCATCCTTAGTAGACCTGCAGTGGAGGCCGGCGAAAAGTTGGGTTTCTTGCCTGGCGATATGAAGGAGAAAATCGACCCCTATCTTCAGCCCTTGTATGATGCCTTGCAAAGTATGATTCCAGGTGCGAAACTGAAGGATTATATGGAGAACGGAACAATCCAGATTGCGCCGCTTGCGTTTATGCGCGGACGAACGCTGAACGATGCCGTTGTCATTCTTGATGAGGCGCAAAATACAACCACTCAGCAAATTAGAATGTTCCTTACCCGTATGGGTATGAATAGCAAGGTGATTGTTACGGGGGATGTGTCGCAGATAGACCTCCCTGCCAATCAACGTTCGGGTTTGGTAGATGCTTTGCGCGTGCTGCGCGGTGTGAAAGGAATCGGACGTGTGGAGTTTGATAAAGGTGACATCGTCCGCCACCCCTTGGTGCAGCGGATTGTGGAGGCTTATGAGCAGTCGGACGAGGAACGCCGTCAGCGAAAAGAGGCAGAGAAAGTCGGCACGTTCCCCCTCAATATGGCTACGAAATAAAAAGAATCAAGTTAATTTCATATAACAATGGAGAACGCTTTAACAAAAACTGATTTCAACTTTCCTGGTCAGAAGGGAGTTTATCATGGTAAGGTTCGCGATGTTTACAGCGTGGGCGAAGACAAGTTGGTGATGGTCGCAACAGACCGCATCTCGGCTTTTGATGTTATCCTGCCGAAAGGTATTCCTTTCAAAGGACAGGTTTTGAATCAGATTGCCGCAAAATTTTTGGATGCAACCCAGGATATCTGTCCTAACTGGAAGTTGGCTACCCCCGATCCTGTCGTTACCGTGGGTATCCGTTGTCAGGGATTCCCTGTTGAGATGATTGTCCGCGGTTATCTTTGCGGTAGTGCTTGGCGCGCTTATAAGAGCGGTGTCCGCGAGATCTGTGGTGTGAAACTGCCAGACGGCATGCGCGAGAACCAGAAGTTCCCGACCCCAATCATCACCCCAACCACAAAGGCAGAGATTGGCACGCACGACGAGGATATTTCTAAGGAGGAGATTTTGAAGCAAGGACTCGTTTCCCCTGAGGATTACGCCATCGTCGAGAAATATACGCTCGCCCTCTTCCAAAGAGGTACGGAGATTGCCGCTAAGCGTGGTCTGATTTTGGTTGATACCAAATATGAGTTTGGCAAGGCTGACGGAAAGGTGATCCTGATGGACGAGATCCACACGCCAGACTCTTCGCGTTACTTCTATGCTGATGGCTACCAAGAGCGTTTCGACAAAGGCGAGGCTCAAAAACAACTCTCAAAGGAGTTCGTGCGCGAATGGCTGATGGACAATGGTTTCCAGGGTCAAAAAGGTCAACAGGTGCCTGAGATGACAGACGAGATCGTGAAGTCAATTTCCGACCGTTACATTGAATTATACGAGAACATCGTGGGCGAGAAGTTCGTCCGCGAGCAGAATGTTTCTGCAATCGCTTCTCGTATCGAAAAGAATGTTACCGATTATCTGAAAAAATAAAATATTGTGTGTGAACTGGAGGAGTTGCTTTTAGAATCCGTGTCGGATGGGCATCTCCTCCAATCCTTTTCCAGAAATGTACCTGCGAAGGGTAAAAATATTGAATTACAAGAACATCGAGGAGGCTGATTTGACTCTCTCGCCCAAAGTGAATTGTTTTATCGGAAACAACGGCGAAGGCAAAACCAACTTCTTGGATGCAGTTTATTATTTGTCGTTCTGCAAGAGCCATACGGGGTCTGTCGACAGCCAGAACATTATGTACGAGCGTGATTTCTTTATGCTGGACGCATCCTATATGGTGGGCGACACTGCCACAGATGTTTATTGCGGTGTGAAACGTCGCCAACGCAAGATTTTCAAGCGAGACAAAAAGGAATACGAGAAGTTCTCCGACCACATCGGACTGCTACCCTTGGTGCTGGTTTCTCCGTCCGACCAGGAGCTGATTCTTGGCGGAAGTGAAGAACGTCGGAAATTTATGGACGGTTTCATCGCCCAGTATGATCGACGTTATTTGGAGTACTTGCTAAGTTACAAGACCCTTTTGACGAATCGTAACTCGATGATTCGCAATGAAGTGCGCGATGCTCTGCTCTACGAAACGGTGGAGGAGCAGATGGCTCGTTTCGGCGAACATATCTATGCGGAACGTGTCCGGTTCTCCGAAAAATTTCTTCCTTTCTTCCGTGAGTTTCATAGAATTGTTTCAATGGAGAAGGAAAATGTGGAGTTGAAATACAAATCGCAGCTTGCCGATGGGCGACCTATGACGGAACGCTGGGCTGCCGAACGCGAAAAGGATTTCGCCGTTGGCTATACCACTTCGGGTGTACACAAAGACGATTTGGAGATGACGATGGATGGATTCCCGATTAAGAAAGTGGGCTCGCAGGGGCAGAACAAAACTTTCTTGATTGCACTTAAATTGGCTCAGTTCGATTTCTTGAAAAGATTGAAGAATGTGAAGCCCATTCTGCTGTTCGACGATATCTTTGATAAGTTGGACGGGAACAGGGTGAGTCAGATTGTGCAGTTGCTGAAAGACAACCGGTTCGGCCAAGTGTTCATTTCGGACACAGACCGCGAACATCTGTCAGACATCCTTAAGAATACCGATTGCCCGTACCGCCTTTTCGGTGTGGAGCGTGGCAGCGTGGAACTGAAAGAGGAACGATGAAAAGAAAAGAGAGCGAGAGTTTGGGTGATGTGCTTCGCGTGATGCTACAAAACGGAGCGTTGAGCGTGAAGTTGAATGAAACCCGCCTAATGGCTGCGTGGACGACGGTGGTGGGCGACGATTTGCACGGACGCAGCGGTGCGCTCAACATCAAAAACAGAAAACTATTTGTGAAAGGTCTGCCACCTATGCTCAAATCAAACCTGATGATGCAGCGTCAATCGCTCGTGCAAAGACTGAACGAGGAGGTCGGCGGAGATGTGATTGACGATATCGTTTTTGTTTGAAAATGAATAGATTAGAAAATATAAAAAGATGAATATCACAGCGGAGAATATTGACAAGGTGAAATTCAACCACGAGGAGAAGATCCAGATTCGGTTTAACGATTTGGATTTGCTTGGACATGTGAATAATGCCGTGCAGTTGAATTATTATGATTTCGGTAAGGTGATGTATTTCAATGCATTGACGAAAACGCAGATAGACTGGCACGAGGCGGAACTTGTGATTGTGAACTTGAACATCGATTTCTTTGTCCCAGTTTTTATGGGTGACGACATTCTCGTCAGAACGAAAATCTATGAAATCGGGAAGAAAAGTTTGAAGTTGATTCAGGAACTCTACGATAATAAGAGCCAGCAGGTTAAGTCGATTTGCCACGTTGTGATGTGCGGTTTTGATGTCCGCACCAACACATCGGTTGCCATTTCCGACGAGTGGAAACGGTTGATACACGAGTTTGAGGAGGACGTGGTGCAGAAATAACCGCATTCATACCAAATTCTCGCTAAACATCCAAGTTTATTGGATTTGGCGAGATTTTTCCCATAAATCCAAGATTCCCGAAGTAGTTGTCGTTTTACTTCATAGAATTGAAAAAACGAAGAGCCGCACCTTTCGATGCGGCTCTCTTTATTTGGAACTACGTTATCGGAATTACATTCCAAGTCTTTTCTTGAAAGCGTCCAACTCAGCGCGCAACTCCTTAGGAAGGTGCTTGCCGAACTTAGCGTAGTGCTCTTCGATCAACTTAACCTCGTCTTTCCACTCTTCTGGGTTAACAGCCAAAACCTTCTTCATAGACTCAGCGTCAACGTCCTCCAAGCCTTCGATGTTGATTTGACCTTGTGCAGGAACCTTACCGATGACGGTGTCAACAGTCTCGCCCTTGCCATCGCAACGATCGAAGATGTAAGCCAATACACGGCTGTTATCACCGTAACCTGGCCACAAGAACTTGCCGTTGTCTTTACGGAACCAGTTAACGAAGAAGATCTTAGGCAACTTAGTCTTATCCTTAGCAGCAGCACCTACGTTAATCCAGTGTTGGAAGTAGTCACCCATGTTGTAACCACAGAATGGCAACATAGCGAATGGGTCACGACGAACACCTGCCTTCAAACCGATAGCGGCAGCAGTTACTTCAGAACCTACGATAGATCCCATGTAAACACCGTGATTCCAGTCGTTAGCCTCGTGAATCAATGGAACAGTGCTTGGACGGCGACCACCGAACAAGATTGCCGATACAGGAACACCTTGCTCAGCCTCCCACTCAGGAGCGATACCTGGGCATTGACCAGCAGGAGCAGCGAAACGAGAGTTCTTGTGAGCAACTGGGTTCTCATCCTTATCGCGAGAAGAAGGATCGTCAACAACGTTACCCTTCCAATCGATAGTACCCTTAGGACAATCGTATCCGATACCTTCCCACCAAATGTCACCGTCAGGAGTCAATCCTACGTTCGTGAAGATAGTGTTGGCGCGGCAGCTCTCCAAAGCGTTCTTGTTAGTCTTAGCAGAAGTGTAAGGTGCAACACCGAAGAAACCGGCCTCTGGGTTGATAGCGTAAAGACGGCCATCCTTACCATACTTCATCCAAGCAATATCATCACCGATGGTTTCAACCTTCCATCCTGGAATAGTTGGAATCAACATCGCCAAGTTAGTCTTTCCACAAGCAGATGGGAATGCGGCACAAACGTACTTCTTCTCACCCTTAGGGTTAGTCAAACCGAGGATCAACATGTGCTCAGCCAACCAGCCTTCTTCCTTAGCCATAACAGAAGCGATACGCAAAGCGAAACACTTCTTACCAAGCAATGCATTTCCTCCGTAACCTGAACCGTAAGTCCAAATCTCGTGCTCCTCTGGGAATTGTACGATGTACTTCTCGTCGATTGGAGCGCAAGGCCACTTCTTGTCAGTCAATCCGTCTGGCAATGGCTTGCCTACTGAGTGGATGCAAGGAATGAAGTCTCCGTTCTTCTCGATCAACTCCAAAGCCTTTTTACCCATGCGGGTCATAATCTTCATTGATCCTACAACGTATGCAGAGTCAGTGATCTCAACACCCAACTGGCTGATAGGGCCACCGAGAGGACCCATTGAGAATGGGATAACGTACATAGTACGACCCTTCATACAACCGTTGTACTTGTTGATCAAGATATGCTTCATTTGAACAGGATCCATCCAGTTGTTAGTTGGTCCTGCATCTTCTTGTTTCTTTGAACAAATGAAAGTACGGTTCTCTACACGAGCAACATCACTCGGATCTGATTGGAAGTAGTAGCTGTTAGGACGCTTCTCTGGGTTCAACTTCTTAGCCAACCCTTTCTCAACACATTCGTCCATAAGACGAGTGAACTCGGCATCAGAGCCATCACACAAGTAAACATTCTCAGGTTGACAAATGTCAGCCCACATCTTTACCCATGCGTTCAATTTTGCATTCTTGGTGTTAATCATAAATTTATATATTTAGATGTATCTCTTTGGCAACGTCGGCAGGGTGCTATTTAATAAGGTGTCGAAATTCGTTTTCTTGCCGTTTCTCCACGCTTCGTAGGTCGCGTTGCCGACCTCAATCACCCCTTGATTTTTCACCGCGCAAAGATAGGAAAAAAAATGAAAATAATATCGGGGTGCGAATATTCTTTGTAAAGGTTTCTTAATCATACTTAAAATGGGGTTTGGAATGCCTTCCGGCGGATTTTGCCTGTGTTGTTGTTCGTTTCGTATTGGTAAAATGTGCGGATAGTGATTCAAACTTTTGCCTCTACTGGTTGAATATTACCGACAAAGGATTTATTTTTGTAAATCGTAGTGCCGTGTGTCGGCGCGTATCGAATTGGATGTAAATTAGTATAAATATGTTAGATTCTTTGCAAATTGCGCAGCATGACTCTATGGTAGCTGCTCGCGACTCGATGATGACAGTGCAGACGAAAGAGGCTTTGGCTAATGGCGATTATTCGACGGCCATCCAGACGCTTCTTCAGAAAGGTATTGAGATGACGATGGGGCTTGCCTCGCGTATCTTGCTTGCCATCGTTGTTTACCTTATTCTTCGTTGGATTGTTCGTAAGTTGAACAAGTTCGTGGTTCGTACTTTGGAACGGAAGAGTGTCGACGCAAGTTTGTCCACGTTTTTGAAGAGCCTCACGAACATTGTCCTCAATTTCATTTTGATTATCGTCGTTGTCGGTATCTTGGGTATCGAGACGTCCTCGTTCGTCGCGTTGTTCGCTTCCGCTGGTGTTGCCATTGGTATGGCGCTGAGCGGCACGTTGCAGAATTTCGCTGGCGGTGTGATGATTCTTTTGTTCCGTCCGTTCAAGGTGGGTGATTTCTTGGAGGTTACCGGCATTGCGGGTACGGTGAAGGAGATTCAGATCTTCAACACGTTGATTCTCACCAACGATAATAAAATGGTGATTGTTCCTAACGGAAATCTTTCGACGAGCGTAGTAACGAACTATTCCAAAGAGTCTCGCCGCCGTGTTGATTTTGAGTTTGGCATTGCCTACGGCGATGATTACGATAAGGCGAAGGCGACGTTGATACGCATCATCAATGAGAATCCTCAGATTATCCAAAACGAGGCTGGATATGAGCCTTTCATCGCTTTGTCGAAGTTGGACGCTAGTTCTGTGAACCTTGTCGTGCGTGTATGGTGCGAGCCAGCCAATTATTGGAACATCTTCTTCAAGATGAACGAAGAGGTTTATAAAGTGTTCACGCGCGAAGGCATCAACATTCCGTTCCCGCAGATGGATGTCCACGTTCATCAATCTTAATTGTTTGTGAATATGCGTTTTGCGTATCGGTTCATATTTGTATTGTTCAGCGTTTTTTGCTCGTCCTCTGTCTTTTCGCAGAAAGATTTCTTCGGTTTCAGCGTTTTTGAGTTGGATGGCACGGAGTACTATCTCCGCTGGTCGTCGAAGACTCGGAATGGTCGTTTCTTAGAGGAGTTTCTGCCCAAGAAGGAGGATATGGTGAAGTTTGAGCGGAAGGCGGTGGTGGAGTGCGCTTCGGTGGGTAAGAGCATCGAGAGCGAGGTTTCCGAGTTGATGGGCAAATTGGCTGTGCGCAAAGAGCAGAATGTGGTTTTCAACTTCAAAAGGGTGGAGTCTCCCGTTGAAGGCGAGATATGGATTGAGTATGTGCAGGGCGATGTGCAGGGTGGACATGCGTTCACGATGGAGTGGAATTTGGCGCGGTTCGGAATGTCGGGGCAGCGGGCAGTGATGTTCAGGCTTGTGCGTCGTTCATACGAGAAAGATTCGGACGATTTCCTCAAATTGGTTGAGAAGAAACGCAGTGCGTGGCTGAAGGAGGCGGAGATGTTCCGTTTGCAGCGTGTTGTGGTCCAATAAGTTAGAAATAGTAATACTTCAATTTGTATGTTTGAAAGTTTAGGAGAAAAATTAGAGAGTTCTTTTAAAATATTAAAAGGAGAGGGTAAGATAACAGAGATTAACGTTGCCGAGACCTTGAAGGAGGTTCGCAAGGCGTTGCTCGATGCCGATGTCAACTATAAGGTGGCGAAGAATTTCACCGATATGGTGAAGGAGAAGGCACTTGGGCAGAACGTGTTGACCTCGGTGAAGCCAGGCCAGTTGATGGTTAAAATCGTACACGATGAGTTGGCGGAATTGATGGGCGGAACGGCGACGGATATCGATCTTTCGGGCAAGCCTACGGTCATTCTGATGTCTGGTCTGCAAGGTTCAGGTAAGACAACCTTCACGGGCAAGTTGGCGAACCTTCTCAAAACCAAGAAGAATAAGAAGCCGCTGTTGGTGGCGTGCGATGTTTACCGTCCTGCCGCTATCGAGCAGCTGCGCGTGTTGGCTGGTCAAATCAATGTCGACGTTTACACGGAGGATGACAACAAGAACCCCGTCGAGATTGCGCAAAACGCAATTGCCCAGGCAAAGGCGAAAGGCAATGATGTCGTCATTATAGATACCGCCGGACGGTTGGCAGTCGACGAGCAGATGATGAACGAGATTGCAGCCATCAAGGATGCCATCAAGCCTAATGAGATTTTGTTCGTGGTAGACTCTATGACGGGTCAGGACGCTGTCAACACTGCCAAGGAGTTTAACGATCGGTTAGACTTTAACGGTGTGGTTCTCACCAAGTTGGATGGTGATACGCGTGGTGGTGCTGCCTTGTCAATCCGTTCGGTTGTCAACAAACCGATTAAGTTTGTGGGTACGGGCGAGAAGATGGAGGCGATTGACGTTTTCCACCCTCAACGTATGGCAGACCGTATCCTCGGAATGGGTGATATCGTAACCCTCGTGGAGCGTGCGCAGGAGCAATATGACGAGGAAGAGGCAAGAAAACTCCAAAAGAAGATTGCTAAGAACCAATTTGATTTCAATGATTTCCTTTCGCAGATTCAGCAAATCAAGAAGATGGGTAATTTGAAAGACCTGGCTGCAATGATTCCTGGTGTAGGAAAGGCATTGAAAAACATTGATATAGATGATAATGCGTTCAAGGGTATTGAAGCGATTATCTACTCAATGACTCCGTCGGAGCGTTCAAACCCGGCTTTGTTGGACAGCCGTCGCCGCACTCGTATCGCCAAGGGTAGCGGTACGTCCATTCAAGATGTGAACCGTTTGCTCAAACAGTTTGACGAAACGCGCAAGATGATGCGTATGGTGACCCAAGGTGGTCCGCGCAATATGAAATTTGGTATCGGAAAGAGAAAATAATTTGGATATGGAATTGATAGACGGAAAGGCAATTGCCGACCAAGTGAAGTTGGAGATTGCTGAGGAGGTAAAACAGATAAAGGCTAATGGTGGAAAAACCCCGCATTTGGCTGTGATTATCGTCGGACACGACGGCGGTAGCGAAACATACGTTGCCCATAAAGTGAAGTCTTGCGAGCAAGTGGGGTTCAAATCCACTAAGTTGGCTTTTGAGGCTGACATCACCGAGGAGGCTCTTTTGAAGGAGATTGACAAGTTGAACCATGACGACGATGTCGACGGATTCATCGTACAATTGCCGTTGCCAAAGCATATTTCTGAGCAGAAAGTGATTGAGGCGATAGACTATCGCAAGGATGTTGACGGATTCCACCCAATCAACGTGGGGCGTACCTCAATCGGTTTGCCCTCGTTCGTTTCGGCAACCCCCTCTGGAATTATGGAGTTGCTCAAGCGTTACAAAATCGAGACCGCAGGCAAACATTGCGTCGTTATTGGGCGTAGCAACATCGTTGGAAAGCCGGTTGCCACTTTGATGATGCAAAAAGCCTATCCAGGCGATGCGACAGTCACCGTGTGCCATAGCCGAACAAAAAATCTGAAGGAAATCACCTTGCAGGCGGACATTATCATCGCTGCCTTAGGCACTCCGAAATTCCTGACTGCCGATATGGTGAAGGATGGTGTCGTCATCATAGACGTCGGTACAACGCGCGTCCCTTCGGACAAGACAAAGAGTGGTTTCAAATTGACGGGAGATGTTGATTTTGAGAATGTTGCGCCTAAGTGCAGCTACATCACGCCAGTTCCGGGCGGCGTGGGTCCGATGACGATTTGCTCTTTGTTGAAGAATACTTTGCTGGCTGGGAAGAAAGCTATTTATAAGGACTGATAAATTGACGGGAGATGATTTTCTATGCGCCAAATATCGCCACGGACAATCGCCTTTCGGAGGAGGAGTCGCAGCACGCTGTGAAAGTCCTTCGGTTGGTGGAGGGCGACCGGATTGAATTGGTTGACGGTCAGGGTGGATACTACACGGCGGAAATCATTTCCCCACATCCAAAGCATTGTGAGGTGAGGATTCTCTCTAAGGTGGAGAATTTTCATCCTCAGCCAGTGCATATACATATCGCCATTGCTCCGACGAAGAATATGGATCGGTTGGAATGGTTCGCCGAAAAGGTTACGGAGATTGGTGTGGGTGAGATAACCCCTCTGCTGTGCGACCATTCGGAGCGTAAAGTGGTGAAATGCGATCGGTTGGAGAAGATTCTTGTTTCGGCGATGAAACAGTCGAAAAAGGCTTTCCTGCCCATTTTGAATGAGATGACTCCGTTCAGGGATTTTGTGAAGAATCACCAAGGTGCGGATGGCTACATTGCCCATTGCTACGAGCAGGACAGGCGAGTGCTGAGTCGGGAGTACCAAGCGGGGCGGAATGCCCTTGTGATGATTGGTCCCGAGGGCGATTTCAGCGAAGAGGAGGTGAAACAGGCGCTTGACGCAGGCTATGTGCCTATTTCGTTAGGCGAGAGTCGGTTGAGGACGGAAACGGCAGGTGTGGTGGCGTGCCATACGGTGCAGCTGATCAATCAGATGAAGTGATAATCTTAAAAATATTGAGTATGAGAAAGATATTTATGCTTGTTGTGTTTTCGCTTTTGCTTTGTGTTTCGTCTTTTAGTCAGAAAAACAAGGGTGCGGCGTATGTAGTTCCCGAAGGTGTGTCGGTGTGCGACACGATTTGGAACACTCCCGACACTCCTTGCTCCTATCCAGGAGGCACTGCAGCCCTGTATGTCTACCTCAACGACAATATGAAGAACAAGCGGAAACTCACACAATTTTCCAATCAACGTATGCTGTTGAAGTTGCTTGTCGATGTCGATGGGGCGATTGCCGCCACGGAGGTTCTGATGGAAGTGTCGCCCGAATACACCAATGATGTTATCACCACATTGTTGAAGGGACCGAAAATGACGCCTGCAAAGAACAACGGCAAGCCTGTGTGTTCGTATTTCTTTTTAAAATTGAATTTGTCGGAGTAGGGGTGCGAATGCAGAAGAAATCGGAGGAAAACTTTGCGAAACACTCGGAACGGACGTGTATAGACTTGTGCGCAAGCTGATAAAATAGCCGATACGGATTTCCTTTTTTGTAAAATCCTACAAAACCCTCCCATTTCAAAAACCTCCGAATTTTTCTACCTAAATTCTTTCAGTTTCTCCGAATAACACACTAAATTAGCAAATGGAAGCGCAACCCTATCTATGGTTCTGTGCGACCAAAAAAACACAAACAGACCAATGGACTTGTTTAGAATTGACCATAGCGACTATCTTTTGCCTATTACGCATAGCAAATGCGTGACA
>CAVGRN010000040.1:0-21287 GCA_963631545.1 Paludibacteraceae bacterium
CGAGCCATACGCGCCTTCTCCTCGTCGGTATAGTTCACGCGGTCGCGCTTCACAATCGACACGTCCTGAGTGATGGCAATGCGGCTCATATCCGGCATCTCGTCCGTAGCGTCGCGCTCCTCGTCAAAGTTCTTGTAGACGTTGGCCAGCGCCTGCATACCCTTATCCACCGCACGGTCATTGTTCTGCTGCTTGCCCGTGCGTATCAGCCATTCAGCCGACGAGAGATACATCGCCTTGTGACGCGGGCTGTCGTCGGTAGTGAAGAAACGGATAATATGGTTGCACACCGTCACATCGTTGCTTATCTCGACCACGGATCGGGGACGAATATTCCCGTCGTCGTCCAGTTGTATGTGTAGCGCCGTGACCATTTCCTGCGCCTCGGCGTTGCCCTGCGCCGCTTGGTTGAAAAACATTTCATAGTCGCGACGGGCAATGTTGCGACAGGTAGTGCGGGGGTCGATGTCGTTGTTCTGAATCCATCGTTTGTAGAACTCGGAACAAAGTTGCATGCGGTATCGCTGGTCGAGTTTGGTGAACACCACGTTTAGGGGTACACCGGCCGACAGCCATTTGTTTACGCGTTGAAGCGTCTTTTCGCTTACTTGTGCCATGGTTATTTGTTTGTTTGTTGTACGGCAAAGGTACGAAACGCGGTTTTTATTGTTCGGACACCTCGCGCCCCGCGCAGGTGTCGTTGTCCGTGCTTTCCCTCCGTTCGTCGTTACCTTTGTTGTGAGAATAACCAAAAACACAACACAAAAATGAACTTCACAACAATCCCCATCCCTAAAGTCGCGGCAACGATACTCGGCATAGCCTGGTGCCACCTTCAGCCATCGTTGAATTTTGTGGCGATTTGCTTCTGCGCCATGTTGCTCGATTGCTTCACGGCGTACCGATGCAACAAACGTATCTACCGGCAATATGCCGAAGCAATCAAGAAGAACCCGTCGTGTACCATCAACGGTAAACTCCGATCGAGAAAGATGGCAAAGATGGTGCAGGACTTCTCGGTTTTAATCTTTGCCATCTTCCTTGCCGGTGCCATCGATCAGGGACTACTTGACCACCTCGGCGGTCTGCACTTGGCGAACTACCTTGCCGCTATTTACTGCGTGGTGCAGTTTATCAGCATCTTGGAAAACGAAAGTACCTGCAACGGCGCAGCATGGGCAAAAGTCCTGCAACGCATTGTGGCCGACAAAACGGAACGCCACCTCGACCTGCCGCACGACGAATTGCAAAAACTAATGGACAACACCAAAGAAACTAACAACGAAGAGAACCATGACGATAAGTAACATCATCGAACACTGGGCTACCATTTACAAGCCTTTCTCGCATAAGGCTGATGGCAAACTCCCCGAACAATCGTTTTTCCGCATCCGTTACATTGACTTGGAAAACATCTTCAGCCGTAATGCCAACATCCTTCACTCGCCGATCATACTTTACAGCGTTGTGACCACGGGCGAACTGGAAAGCGCACGGCGTGCAAAGATTAGTCACCAAGTATGGATTCTTTCCAAAATTAAGGACTCGGCACAGACCCTCGGCCGTTTCGATGGAATGAAACTGGAACAGTCAAGCCTCGAACTTACGGACTACTGCGAAGACCTTATTGCTTGGTTGCTCGAAGTGAAACGCACGGGGGTGTGCCCTGTGAGCGGCCGCACCTTCAACGAAGACCCGCAACTGAAAGCGGAACTGCAGGCCATCGAAACGGATAGCATCAGTTACGGCCTTATCGCCGACCTTTATAATGGTCAGTGGCTCGTGGCCGGTGTGAACTGGGACAGCATGAGGCCGCTCTATAAGTTCGGGTGTGGCGGCAACGATAAATACGTTGTCGGCGAAACGCCGGACGGAACAGACGCGCCGGACGGATCGGACGAAACGCAAACCAACTAAACCAAGTGACTTATGGCTATCAAAATATATAGCGACAAAAAACCGCTCAGCGACGTGATCCATGGTTGGATGTCGCAAGCCGAAGCGGAATTGCGGTCGAACCTACGCATTCAACGAATCTACCCGCAGGAAATCTACAAGGGTTGGCTCAAGGAGAATGAACGCCGTAAGGCTTATGCGAAGAGCCACCCGGGGAAAGACGTGTGGTACTCCACCGGTAAAAGTGCGGATAGTGTTTACACAAGCGTCGTTCGTGCCAGCGGCCCGTCGAACATTACTGTTGGCATTTCCCATATTGATTACCTCCGATTTGCCGATATGGGCGTCGGTATTTGGGGTGATTATGAAGACATTAGTCGCAACAAGAAGGCGCGCCCTAACGCCCGCTACCTTTCCCGCTGGGTGCCGGCATCGGGACAAACACACCGACCGGGTATTATGTTCAAAGCGCGAACTATTCAACGCCGCATGGAGAACTACCTTATGGACTTCTACGGATTGGAAATTGAAGCCCGCTTTATCGACGGCTTTACCTACGCAAAGAAACCTTTTACCATCTTCTAACATTCACAACAATGGCTAAACAAACACGAAGAGAATTATACATAACCTGTAACGGCAAAGAGGCCGATACGGTAGTGAAGGCCTTGGGAGACCACCTCAGCAAACTCCGGCAGGAACTGGATAAGATGAGAAAGGCCGGGCAGGAAAACACGAAAAAGTTTAACGAACTCACCAATGCCGAAAAAGCACTGAATAAGGCCATCAAGAGCAACGTGTCCGACACGGAGAAAATTGACAAGGTAATGAAAAACCTTGCCAATAGTTCCACCCGTCAGTTGCGCTCAGCCCTTTCGTCGGTACGTCGCGAAATAGAACGCACGTCGGCATCGAGCGGTAAACTTCCGCAACTCCGCAAACAATTCGAGGCGATCAAGAACCAAATCGACAAGAATACGGGGGCTATCAACAAGCACGGTTCGTCTTGGAAAACCGCAATGAAAAACCTCACGGCATACGTGGGAATGTTTGCAGTGTTCAACAAGGCGAAGGAACTGATAACGGGCGTTATCAAAAAGAACTTCGAGTATTCGTCTTCGCTCACCGATATTAGAAAGGTCAGCGGACTGGCGATGGAAGACGTGAGCAACCTGTCAAAGGAACTTTCTAAAATCAATACCCGCACCGGAGTTCAAGGCCTTGCAAAACTCGCTTATAGTGGCGCGAAACTTGGTATGGGTAAATATGGCGTTGAGGGCATGGCGGGTTTTGTTCGTGCCGCCGACCAGATTAATGTGGCTATTGGCGAGGAAATGGGCGAACAAGCGCTCCCCGCTATGGCCAAGATGGTGGAGGTGATGGGTCTGATACCGAAAATGGGCATTGAGAAGTCAATGCTTGCCACGGGTTCTGCCCTGTTTAAGTTGTCGTCTACTTCTACGGCAACGTCTTCCAACATTATGGAATTCGCAAAACGATTGACCGGTGTGGCTCGTTCGGCTGGTATCACCACCGACCAAATTCTCGCACTCGGTTCGGCAGCAGACTCTATGTACCTTATGCCGGAAGTGGCTTCTACAGCTATGTCGAAGTTTATCGTCGCACTTCAAAAGAACCACAACCTGATTGCAAAGGAACTCGGCATCCCCGACGAAACGATTAAGAGCCTGTATGCCTCCGGTCACGCCATTGACGCAATGGTTCTCGTTTTGGAAAAGATGCACGAAAAGGGCAACCTTAATGCTCTCGGCGACATCTTCAAAACTCTCGGTTCTAATGGTCAGCGCCTTATCGGTACGATGGTCACAATGTCGAACAACGTCGACATGCTGAAAGACCATTTGGCTGAATCGGAAGAGGCGTTCAACGATGCTACCGCCGTTACCCAAGAATACGAAATGCAGCAGAACTCGGCCGCAGGTATTCTCGAGCGTGCCAACGGACTGTGGGAAAAGGCTTTTGTCGATCCGGACGGAGTGGATATGGTAAGACAACTGGCGCAGGCGTGGTACTGGGCATCAAACACGATCTTGAACTCGCCTTTGTTTAGTGGCACAATGCAAGCGTCGCTTTGGACGCTCCAGCAGTTGCTTCGAGGAATTGTTCTGTTGTTGCCGGTGTTCATATCCTACTTAGTATCGGTTGGCATTGTGAAGGGTATTACAATGATTGGCGGTTTAATCTCCGGTTTCAAAACCTTCGTCGTCACCATGCGCACTGCCATCGCCGCGTCGCAGGGCTTCACCGCCGCATTAAGAGCCCAAGCCGTAGCACAATCCGCTGCCAACGCCGCCGCCAACGCCAACCCGTATGTGGCACTTTGCACGGTCCTTGTCACGCTCGTAGGTGTTGTCTGGTCGCTGGTTAGCGCTTACGATGCGGAAGCGGATGCACAGGAAAAAACGGCAACGCTCGCTGATAGGGTTAGCCGGAGTATGGCGCAGGCCGAGCAGGAAACGGCGCAAGTCACGACTCGTATGCGTTCCTTAATTACGGTAATGGAGAATACGAATATTACGCAGAAGGAAAGAGAACGTCTCCTTAAATCGTTCAATAGAGAGTTTAGTCCGTATATAAAGAATCTTGGTATCGAAATCACTTCCGTGAACGCATTGAAGACTAATTATAAGGCTTTAGCGGAAGAAGCGAGAAAGGCCGCATATTATAGAATGATGCAGGAAGACCTTGAACGCGTCGAGTCGGATAACAATAAGCGAACCCTGTCCATCGGTGGCAAGATTAACGATGAACTTAAACGGTTGGGAATTAACAATCTGAATCTTAAAGATGTCTTGACTACTTTGCGCACTAAGGGGTCGGCTTATACTGCGCGCCTTTTTGCGAGACAATGGGCGGGGGAAAACGGTTATACGAGTTTACAGGAACAGAAATCTAATGGCTGGTTTGCGTACAAGGCAAAAAACGGCCAATGGGATGTCACACAAGATTTTGGCGTTTTGGCGGGGTTGCTCTCGTCCTATTACAATATTGAAGCGAGGAGGCAGAGGATGGAAAAAGAGGTTATCGATGGCTATGAAAACGCCGGCGTTAACCTCAAGGAGTACACCCCCTATCGGGAATTTGCCCTCGGCGAGTTGGAAAATGACGCGGTGGATAAGGAAGCCGATGCCGCAGCGAAAGAAGCTTTGCGACAGCAAAACACAGGAGACGCACAAGTAGTCCGTGAACAACGCGACGAACTAAAGGAAGCCAAAGATAAAGTCCAAGGCATCCTAAAAAACATCGAGAATTTCTTCGGCAGGCAAATAAATGTAGTGAAGCGAGAAGCCCAAGCCAAGGGGTACAATGAATACAGGACCAGGGTACTTACTAATCCTTTGTACAACGGACTATCAGAGGCACAAAGAGAAGCCCGCCTTGCTATCGCGGGCAAATCTAACAAGTGGGAAACGATCCGTGGCAATTTGAAAACGTACAAGAAGGAAGAGGCAGACGAGACCGGGGTCGATTATTCTCAGGACTTGCTGGATACCATTGATGGCACAAATATTGGCAACTTGCACAAACTGATTGCGACTTTATCTAAAAGTCTGAATAGGTCTGTAAACGGCCTGTTGGCTGAGGTATTTAACAACGCGACTAAGAACGAATCGGAAATCGTATCACGCGAACAGCAAATCGCAAAGGAGAAGGCGAAGGCGCTTCTTAGCAATGAACCTATCAAATCCCTGCAACACGACGCATTGGAAGACTTCGACAAGATGGGATATGCAGATGTGACGAATGCTGATATGAACGAGGCAGTCCTGAATGGGGTAGACTTAAAGTCTGAAGTCGGGGAAGATGATATGGATGTCCTCGATGCGAAGGCTCAGGTGTTTGAAAACAGAGAGAAATCTCTAATTGCAATACTTGAGACAGCGAGAAAACATATTAGAGATGTGTATTCTTTTGACGTTACGAAAGAGGATGGCCGTAATGGGCTGGCAAGACTCCTCTTCGGCGAGGAGCCCGACGAGTGGACTGCCCGATTGAAGGAAGCCCTCGGCGACTCAGAGGAAGAATGGAGTTTATTTTACAACAAACTCATTGGTTATTCCGATAAATACACTGAGGCTCTGAAGAAGGCGGAAGACGAACGGGGCAAACTGAATGATTACCTTTGGTCCACCTCGAACGAGAAGAGGTCGCTTTCGGCAAAAGAGCGCGATGCCGAAGGCCAAAAAGATGAGGTGGGCGAATACAAGACCCTTGGCCAAACATTCGGTTTCCAGAACACCGTAGACAACGACCCCGAAATCGCGCTCTACAGGGCGAGACTTGAATCCGCAAAGGCCTACTATGAGTTCATTGAGGCGAATGAGGCCTCGGCATCCCAACTTGCCGCCGCAAGAAAAGACATTTACGCCGCACAGAAAGACCTTGTCGAGAAAATCACGGAAGACACCTTCGCGCAATACAACACGCTGATGACGTTCATGCAGCCGCTCAACCAGTTTACGGAGTCGCTTGGTGAAGCCTTCGCCACAATGACCGAAAATGCGTCTGAAGGCAAAAAACAGGTTAAGCAGGCATTGAAGCAAATGATAAAACAATTTGCTACAAGTTCGCTCCAAATGATTAGCCAGCAGCAAATTGATAAGGCGAAAACCGCGATGCACTATCAGCAGTTGCTTGCCCTACAACAACAGTTCGGCCAAGTCAGAATGACCACGGAGGAAACAATGGACGCAGAAATGCTCGTCCAAAAGTCGAACACAGACGCGGCAAGCGAACAGCAGGAAGCACAGCACCAAACGACTAAGGCATCTCTGCAATCGGTTGGTATCTTCGGTTGGTGTGTGAGCGAATTGGGCCCTATCGCCGGTCCTATTGCCTACGCCGCCATGATGTCAATTCTTATGGGCTTGCTCTCGTTCGCTTTGGCAAAGGTTGGCGGCGGCAGTTCGTCTTCCGCTAAGACCAACACGAAACTAAAGTCCGGAATGCTTACCTACGACAGCGGCAACGTCCAAGAGTTAAAACCCTTCGTTTCGGACAACGGCGAGCTCTATTGGGCTTCCGAGAACGACACCCCGCACAAGGGTGTAAACCTTCTGACGAAGCCCACCGCCACGACCATCAACGGGCAGAAGTCTCTCGTTGCTGAAAACGGCCCCGAATTGGTCATCGGCCGCGAAACGACGAAGGCTATGATGATGAACAACCCGTCTCTGCTGAAGGCCCTCGTTAACTACGACGCGAACTATTCCGGCCGCCGAGCCTACGACCAAGGCAACCTTGCGGAAGCCTTAGGAACACTCACCACGTCGAACGGCGCATCCGACGCAGCCATCAACAACGCCGCCGCCGCAAACGCCGCCCTCGTGCAGGTTACAAAACTACTTCTCGCCCGTCTCAGCGAACCGATTAGCGCAAGCATCAACATGTACGGTACCGGCGGTATCTACGAAAACACGCAAAAAGCCAATCAGTTTATGAAGGGCAAACGATAAAACAGCGACTTTACTTTTGCTATGACTTGATTAGTTTTGAGGCTACCCCGTTGTGAAACGCGGTAGCCTTTCTTTGTCCTTTCGTCCAAATCTGGCAATCAAAAGTCCAAAACTGAACTTTCTCGTAACGCCCTGATTTTTAAGACAATACGAGCACATTTCATTCCAAAAGTCCAAAAAGTCCGCAATTTTCCCTATATCTATATATATATTTCAACCATTTTATTTATTACCCCAAACCGAATTTCCCGAACCCTTTCCTTGTAGTTGGTAGCACCAACGGCTACGCCGTAAACTATTGATAATGAACTACTTTCAGATAAGAAAAGAAAAGCAACGGCGCAGTATTTGCGGTAGTTTTGCATACTATTCTATGTATTTTCTTCTATTTATTGTTGTCTTTATGCTCGTATATTTGTAATGAAAAATAAATTTTTTGGACTTTAGGTAAGGAAATATGGTGAAAATCAGCGGGAATTGGAGTAAATAAGGGTAGGACAAATGGGGGACAATGGGGGGACTGGGCATGGACTTTTAGGGAAAGTTTTGGACTTTAGTTTGGTTTTTGAAAATTCTGTTGACGAGGAGTTTGGACTTTTCAGGCTGTTTTGGACAAATAACTTTCAAAATGTACAAAAATGGACTTTTGTGTAAAAAAACAACTCTGAAAGTTGTTTGGTTCAATTTTAAGAATTAAATTTGCAGCATAAAAGTTGTATTTATGTTTGATGAACTTTGTTCTATATACGCCGATGCGCTTGATAATGTTGGGCGCTATGTTGACCGCGAGACGGGCGAGTGTGTGCAGCAGATGTCTGTGCGCGAGTTTTGCTTGACTGATAGGTGGAAACCTTATGTGCAGCATTTGCGGGCGTTGCGGGCGCAGTATGGTGACAAGGCCAAGAAGATGGATGAGTATGTGACGACGAAGAAGCAACTTCCCGGGGCTACGTTGAGCGGTTTGTTTGGCGTTTGGCCTGACGAGTGTGTGCGTCGCGATGGTTCGCGGTTTAGGGCGAATGTGAGTCGGCGCGAGACGCACTTGCAGCAGCATACGGGTTGGTTGGCTATTGACATTGACTTGGCCGATAATGCTCAACTTGCGAATTTTGACAATGTGCGCATGGTGTGCCGGTTCCGTCCCGAGATTGCTTTGCTTATGCGTTCGTGCTCGGGTACGGGTTACTTTGGTCTTGTTCGGTTGGCTTATCCGGAACGACATAAGGAGCAGTTCAAGGCGCTCATCAGGGAGTATGCGGCGTTGGGCATTACGCTCGATAAGCAGTGTGGCAACATTGGCCGTGTGCGTTTTGCCTCGTGGGACGACTCGGAACATATATATATAAATGAACGTGCGTGTGCTTACACGGGTGTTCATGACGAACAGATTGTGGCGCAACAGTCCTCGCCGATGGCGCAACGCCGATATGACCCATCGCAAGCGGATTCGCGTTCTGGCTTTTCGTGGAACGACCCGCGGGTGCAAGACCGGCTTGTTGAAGTTATTGTAAGGAGGATGGCCGAACGTGGTGTGAACATCACGGAGGACTACGCCGACTGGTGCAAGGCCGGTTGGGCGTTGAAGGCGCACCCTTATGGCGAACAACTATTCCATGCGTTGAGTGCGTGCAGCAGCAAATACCGGCAATCGGATACGGCATACAAGTGGCAACAGTTGGGCGTGAGCAAAACCGTTTCGTATGGTTATCTTATCCATGCGTGCAAAACGGTGTTGGGCGAGGATGCCTACCGTGCCATTTGCCGCCAGGTTTGGAACGAACTAAAATAGAATATGACTATGCGACTGATAACAATAACCGGCCCCAGCGGTGCGGGCAAGGACACCGTGGCGCGGATGCTGTCGGAACAACTACACTGCGCCGTGCTCTGCTCCTACACTACCCGACCGATGCGCCCAGGCGAAAAACAGGGACGCGAGCATCATTTTGTTGATGCGTGCAATGTGGATCATACCGACATGCTGGCTTATACCCGATATGGCAATTATGAGTATTGGGCAACGAAAGACCAGATTCACGGCACTGCCATCTATGTGATAGACGAGGATGGGCTGAAGGTCATGATACGCCGTTTCCCCGACATCTCGAAGACGATGATATATGTGGATGCCGACGAGCAAACCCGCCTGATGCGAGGAGTGACCCTCACACGCATTCGCCGTGACGATGACCGCAAGACATCTTTTTCCTTCGATTTCTACGACTACACCTTATTAAACGAAGGCACGGAGGCCGAACTTCGGGAACTGGTAAATGACCTTGCAGCAAACATTAAAAAGAAATACTCGATCAATGAATAACAACATCGAAGAACAACTGAAGACCCCGCCTCGCGAGTTTGCCGCCTGTGCCTGCCGGCGCGACGACGAACAGTGTGACGAATGCCTGCGCTATTTGGCTTGGACGCACAACGAACAACACATCATCACCGTGTTGCGCCGCGACGTTTGCCATTTCTACCCTTTGCGCACCCGCGTTCAGAAGTGGGGCATCCCGAGCATGCGCGACCTGTTGCCGTACACACGCCATCGGGCTTACATGAAGGACTTGCTCCAGCAGATGAGCCGTTCAACGTACTACCGTCTTCTCCGTGGCGAATACGACCCCAGCGAAACGCAAATGAAGGTGTTCGAGCAAACGTGGGCAAAGTATACGTTGGAACCATTTCCGTGGAAATACGAAAAAGAAGTGATAGCATGGGATAACAACATGACCGACACCGACAACTCACACCCGTGACACAACACGTTTCAATATTGTGGCACAACACGTTTCAATATCGTGACACAAACGAGCCAGCATAGTGACACATAATGTTTCATACCTATGACACACAAACAACAATGATATATAAACTAAATAACAAACTAAAATTTACTTACGATGAAGATTATACAACCCTCAGCCGAATGGTGGCCGCAAACGGACGAAATCTCGCACTTGGCACGCGTAGGTCGCATCTGCTACAAAAGCAAGGGTGCACCAGTCCCGCCGGGACTCTCGCCCGACGAGGAACGGGAGTTTCGGCGCAAGCGTGACAAGAAATTGGCCAGCACGTTCGAGAAGTCAGGACACGTCTCCATGCTG
The DNA here is from genome assembly GCA_963631545.1 of Paludibacteraceae bacterium. Lineage (GTDB taxonomy): Bacteria > Bacteroidota > Bacteroidia > Bacteroidales > Paludibacteraceae > UBA1181. The sequence goes on from CAVGRN010000040.1 coordinate 10,481, forward strand.
CGCCACGTCTCGGTCTATTTCTACGTGCCCGACGACCGCAAACTGCCCAACAAGGTCTGGGCGCTGTTGACCGCATCACCCTTTATCGCCTACTCGCCGCTGGGCCACAAGGTTTGGATCAGCACAAACGCCAACCTTCTGCTCGACGACAAAGACCTCTTCACCCTGATGAAACCCTATCAGGTGGACGAGGACAAATTTATCGAACTGGCCATTCGCCACAAGTTTGACGATGCCATCGGCCTTGTTCGCATGACGATGGTCGTCACAACGCAAATCAGCACGTCGCGCGAATTGAACCGCACCTCGCCCAATGCCATAGCCGAGCAGAGCACGCGCTACTGCAACCTTGAAAAGAAAGGCGGGGTGCAAATAGCCGAGCCCCACTGGTTGCAGAACGCATCACGTTGGCAGCGCATGCTCTTCACCGGCGCGTGCCGAGTGGCCGAGTGGGCCTATTTGCGCCTGTTGCACTCGGGCGTGAAACCGCAAGACGCACGCGGCGTGCTACCGCTCGACACCTACACCGTCGTGGCCTACACCTACGACTTGGCCGAATGGAAACGCATCATCGACCTGCGCTTCCACGGCACTACGGGCGCACCACACCCCAACGCAAAAATCGTATGCTCGCAAATACGCGACATCATCATCAACCGATTCAAACAACACAACATTAACATTGAAATATAAACAACCATGAAAGTCCTTCTGAAACGCCTACACGAAAATGCGCCAGTACCCGTCAAGGCTATTGGCCACGAAGCCGATTTCTGCTACGATTGCTATGCAGTATCGGAAGAAGAAGTCGCACCCAACGTATGGAAATACGGCCTCGGCTTCGCCATTCAACCCGCCAACGACTTCGACGGATTCAACATCCGCGGTTTCAACTTTCGCGCACGATCATCCGTCTGGAAAACGGGAATGGTCCTCGCCAACGCACAGGGAACCGTCGACGAAATCTACACGGGCGAGGTCTCTGTCGTCTTCTACCACGTCATGCCCGGAATGCCCCGCTACAAAGTGGGCGACCGCGTTTGCCAATTCTGCCTGGAACGCACCGAAGCACTCGAGTTCATCGAAGTCCCCGAATTGCGAAAAACCTGCCGTGCCGACGGTGGATACGGTTCCACAGGAAAATAATGTCGAATTACAGTTATGTTTAATTGGTAAAACCTATGAAGAAAAACAAAAAGCCCAATCCCCAGCAAGTGCAAAAAGTCATCACCAGCCCCACCGTCTACGCGTTCGACCTAAACGACATCCCCACGGAGAAGTATCTCGCCACGCTAAAAGTCCTGTTCGCCGACCCCGCCTTCACCGAAGCCGTAGGCCAGCGCAACCGGCTGGTGAAGGCCGCAGCACAACTGCGAACCGGAAGCGACATGACCAACCTCATCCGCACCATCGAAAAGAAAGACCGCGCACTGGCCGACACACTCTTCGCCGCCATCGTGCAGACCAACGTGCGCTCTGCCGTAGCCAACGACCACTTCACGTTCAAACAAATCGTTCGTTACTTCATCGACTACTCCGACGACGACGTTCGCCAAAACATCGACCGCCTCTTCCGCAGCCTCGACAAACTGACCTTCCTCGCCGACATGCTCGAAAGCGTAACCGTCGACATCCGTCTGTATATGCAACGTATCTTTGCCGACGATTTCCGGTTCGAACAATTCGACGCCGTAGCCCAAGTACTCACACAACTCAAAGGCTACTTCGGACAGATACGCAACTTCGACAACGCCAAGCAACGAACAGCCGACCTATATATGGACTACGCCGACTCGATCAACGACTACCTCGAAAAGCGCCTCAATGCCTACAACAAAAAGCGCGACAAAATTGCCACACAATTCTGCCACATACCGAAAGACCAATTCATCGACAGCCTAAACGCATTCTTCGGCAATGAAGGCCGGCAAATCGGCACGGAAGTATTGGTCGACACACCACGCGGCGGTTTCCATATCGACACCGCCCGACTCCTCCCCCTGCTAAACGTAGAACAAACCCTGCGACTCAACAAAATCGCAAAACCGCTCCCCGCCAAGGTCGACGAATCAACCAAAATGAAATACGACCTAAAAGTCTCCGACGCCATCTACGACTACGCCCTCTCCCGCAACCATGCCTAACATCTACCTCCGACTTCCGCAAAGCCGTTGCCAATTCTTCCGCAACCGCGCCATCAGCGAGAAACTCACCAAGAACGAGCCAATCGTCTTCAGCCGATTCTCGCCCGAATACAACATCATGCGCAACTCACTGACCAACGCCCCGTCGCGCACACAGGTCATCAACGCCCGTTGCTTCTCCCACCAACAATGGGTCAACATGATGGGAGGCCGACACCCCCTCGGCGGCAAACTGATGGACAAACGCGACCGGACGCGTTACCTCACCTTCCCCGAAGTATCACACCTCTGCGGACGAAACGATTACAACAAAAGCATCAACGACGACTACCTTTGCATCAAACTCCCCAGCGAAGTCGAAATGGTCGACACCGTCTACACCGTCACACCATCATGGACACTCGACAAAATAGGCGTACAACGACTCGCCGAATGCCTCTTCAACGACTTCAAACGAACCGTCATCGAATGGGCACTCTCAACCTTCGACTTCTGCACATCGAACGGGAAAATCATCTGTCGCGGTCAAACCGCAATGCTCGAGCGATTCCTCATCCGCTACGGCATCACCCCCAACGCCGCCGAACGCGACAGCCTACGCCGGATCATCGAACGATGGCTCGAGTCAGAACAAAGCCACTTCACCGCCTACTCCACCTTCGATATGCAGTATCACGACGGCAAAGAACAGGTATTCCCCGTTCAATCCGTCATCATCGAATAATGTTCTCAAATGTTAATACCAAACATAACAAAAATTAAAAACAATAATTTAATTAACCCCCGCATCTTATGAACCAAAAAACCGAATGTAAGGAGACTTTCCTCGATGGCGTAGTGTCCGTCTCGCTCTACGCCACATCAGCGTCAACCTTCTCAATCCCCTTTAGCGTACCCCAAATCACGGGTATCAAAAGCACCCAGTTGCCCGACGCATCATTAACGGTAGCAATCTCCGGCGAAGACGCATACCTTGCCGACACCATCACAGCCAAAAACACCATCACTTATGGCGAAAACGGCCTTATGTACGCCATCGAAATCAACGCCACACTCCCTAACAATAGCGACGAACTGCGAAAAGACTACGCAAACATGGCGCAACAAGACCATTACGCCATACTCAAAACCGCCGGCGGGACCCGCTATTTAGCCTACACCGCACCCGGCACATACAACTGCACAATACCCACCAACATCACCACAACCGACGAAACACGCACACTAAACGTCTCAATGAAATCCAAATCGGACTTCATCCCCATCACCGAGGACACCAACACCGAGGGCTAAAACCCTCGTATAAGTCAACCTTTTTACGCCAGCAGATACGCGTCTGCTGGCGTTTTTTTGTCCGTCACACGCCTACCCCCCAAGGTAATTTTGCACTGTCAATCATCGAGGCGCAATTCCCCACCCGCCCCAAATCTAAGGGTCTCAGCCATAGAAAGATTGAGATTTAGGATAACACAAAAACTCACAACAATACAAAATGAAAGGACTTTACGAAATTCTCACGGAGAAGAAATGGATGGTATCGCCCGACTTCGTGCATGGCATCCGCAAAGCCTTCGAGCAAAACCTGAATGCCCACACCGCCTTCAGCCGTAGCGCGAAGCAGAGCGGTTTCGTCATGTTGGCCGACGAAGAAGGCGAAACCTATTTCCCCGAGGAATACCAGATTTCCGAAGATGGCAGTGCGGTCAACGGACTTGGTTCTCTCTTCCAGCCGGAATTGCAGAAGTTCCCGTTCGTTTCCGTCATCGACATCAACGGCCCCATCACCCGCAACGGCGGCGGTTGCTCGTATGGTTCCATCCACCATCGCGACATCATGATGATGGCCGCCAACCACCCCCTTTGCCGTGGTCACGTCTTCATCATCAACACCCCCGGCGGTTCGGCATGGGCCAAGAACGACTACGAACAGGCCATCAACTACGCACGCTCACTCGGTCAGCCCGTCATTGCCTTCATCGACGGCATGTGCGCCAGTGCCGGAATGTACCTCGCCTCCCTTTGCGACGAGCGCTACTACATGCACCCCAAGAACGAGATTGGTTGCATCGGCGTAATGGCCGCTTTCTACACGGAGGCCGACGGTAGCACGAACGCCTACAGCAACGAAACGTACCACGAACTTTACGACCCCGAATCGTTCGACAAGAACAAAGCCTTCCGCGACGTTGCCAACGATGGCAACACCGACCAGTTGGTAAAAGAACTCGCCGACCTGGGTGTTGAGTTTCGTGCCGACGTACTGAAGGCCTGTCCCAATGCAACCGACGAACACCTTCACGGGAAGGTGTTTAACGCCGAAGACGTAAAAGGTATTCTCGTCGACGAACAGGCAGACTTTATGGGCGTTGTGCAGCGCGCCTTTGCCCTCTACAACAACGAAGCAGAACCCATCAAGCGCGAAGCACCGGCCGCCGAACCGGAACCCGCACCCGAACCACAGCCCGACGCCCCCAAAGAACCAACGCAAAACACAACGATAAACATGGAGAACTACCCCCTCATCAACGCTGCTTGCGGCCTTAATGCCGGCGAGATTGCAGTCAGCGAAGAAGGCGCATTCATGAATGCCCAACTTCTCGACTCACTTGAAGCCAACATGAACGCCAACGAGCAGAAAGTGGCCGATGCCGAGCAGAAAGCCACTGAAGCCGAGAACGCTCTCGCAGGATTGCAGAGTCAGTTCGAGGCTCTCAACGAACAAATCAATGCTCTCAACGCACAGATTGCCGAGATGACCACTGCAAAGGAAGTCGCAGAAAAGGCACTCGCCGATGCACAGGAAAACCACGGCAAAGAAATCGAAACCATGCAGGCTTCGCTCACCGAGATGGAGGCAAACCTTAAAGGTGCAACGGATGCGCTGGCTACAGCCGAACAGACCATCACCGACAAGGACGCACAGATTGCCGCACTCACCGAAGAGGCCGGCAACGAACCCGAAGCAGGCAACGCACCCGAAAACAACGGCGAGGGTGTGAAGGCCAAGACGCTTCGCGAGTTCAACCCCTCTCTCTACAAAACCAACACGGAGCGCAAGGCCGCATTCGATGCTTTCAAGCGCGGAGAGTAAACACACAAACACGATTAATTCACTTTTAACACAAAACAAACAATGGCACAACTTCCAGAGAATTTTATCGGCATTGATGCTCTTCAGCACGTAGCCGAACAGGTTTCTAAGGAAATCTTCATGGGTCCTGGCTACAGTGACCCCGCAGAAATGGATCGCCTCGGTATTGACATCGTTAGCGGTATCCAGTTCAAGCGCGTATTCCACCTCCTTCTCCGCAAGGGCGGCACTACTCGCCGCAAGGACGTTCACAAACAGGTAAACAGCGTTGCAGGCTACCTCAAGGAACGCGTATTGGTTACAAAGTTGGCTTGGGATCACTTCGAGTCGAACGCAGACGCATTTACTGAAACGGTATTCGGCACTGACGCACAGGGCCAATTTCCCCTCTCTACCGAGGCTACCGAGGCAGTTCTGAAAGACTACGCAGACAACCTCGCTGCTTGTCTTTGGTATGGCGACATCGAGCTTGACAATGGTGACGACAGCGTAAAGGCTTCTGACCAGGCTCTCGCTCTCTACGACGGTTTCCACACTTGCATCAAGCACGACATTGAGGACGGTCTCATCAGCGAGGCTAACGGCAACCTTGTTGCTTGTGATGCTATCTCTGCTCCAACAGACAACAACGACTCTACTCCTTACGACAACTTCGTAGCATGGTATCGCAAGTGGGACGCTCGTCTCCGCAAGCAGGAGGTTCGCGTTTACATGAACGAGGTAACTGCAAGTTACATTGCAGCAGGTTATGCTAACAAGTTCCACGGCAACTTCAAGGTTGACTACAACCAGGGCGACAACTTCAAACTGCCTGGCTTCAGCAAGGTAACTATCTGCCCAGTTCCTGATTTCGGTGAGGGCGACCGCATGTATGCTACCGTTGACAAGAACTTCGTATATGGTGTTGATACTCTCAACAACCAGACTTACGTAGGTGTTCGCGTTGGCTCCGACACAGATATGCGCTCTGTTCAGTTCCAGATTCAGTCAATTCAGGGCTGTGGCGTCCGTGATCCATTCGCTCGCTCACTCGCAGTTTCAACTGGTACTCTCGCTGCCGCCGATTATGTTGCAGGCGACTACACCAACGAGACTCTTGTTGTCAGTGTATCGGGCAAAGGTACCGTGGCTGTAAACGGCGTTGCTTACAGCGAACCCGTCGAAATCAGCGCTAACGACGTTATCACCCTGAAGGCTACCGCAGAGGCTGGTTCTACCTTCAAGTGCTGGAGCAACGGCAAGACCGACGCTGAGATTCAGATCATCGCCAGCGGCATGCCCATCGGTATCACCGCCTTCTTCGAGTAAGCGTCTTCTTACAACTCTATAAATCCCCGGTGGCGGCCGTCCTGACCCGACGGAAAACGGATGGTCGTCACCTTTTCTATTAACAACACAAACACAGATATACAACATGGCTTCAACCGTAACTTGCCCCGAACTCGTTGACATCCTTGCTGATGAGGAATGCCTCGAGAACTTCGCCGGTCTTGGCACTAACGTGTATGTTGGTTTGAAGAGCGACCTTTCTGCTCCCCTGACTCTTGATGGTAATGAATATTCCACCCCCGCATTCGTTACGGGCAAGGGTCTTTACAAGGTGCAGTGCAAAGACGACTCTCAGCAGATTTCCAGCCAGTCGAATGGCGAGAACAAAGGTTTCTCAATCACCGGCACCTTTGTCATTGACCGCGTAAACAAGAATGTGAGCACCCTTATGCGTGCTATCAACAACCGCGACATCTTCGTAATCTTTAAGGATGGCGACGTTTCGCAGATTCTTTACGATGAGAACTACAAGATCAAGAAGGATTCCGGAGCCGTTAAAACCGACACCGGTGCAAAAGCCGACGACGATCGTGTTGCAACCGTTGAAATCGTTCAGTCGAACAGCAAGTATCCCAACATCTACGTCAAGGAACCCGAAGGCGGTTGGGATTCTCTGCTCCACACCGCCAACACAGGCGCTTAATTCACTCAATAAATAACCTACGTTTTGCCCGTCGCCGACCGCCCATCGGCGACGGTTTTTGTTGTTCTATGTCCTCCCGACGGAGATGGGTGTGCTTAACTTTGTGCATGTCAAACAATCAAACAACACAAAGGTATGGCAAATATTGAACCTCTTGCTAAGTTTATTCTCTCGTTCGAGGGAGGTTACGTCAACGACCCCAAAGACCGCGGGGGTGCCACGAACAAAGGTGTGACCATTGCCACATGGAAGGCACAGGGTTACGACAAGGATGGCGATGGCGACATCGACGTGGCCGACTTAAAGAAGATAACCGACGCGGATGCTACGGCCATCATGAAACGCAACTATTGGAACCGATGGAAGGCTGACGAGATTAAGAGTCAGTCCGTTGCCAACATGTTGGTGGATTGGGTATGGTCGAGCGGGAAACACGGCATCGTTATTCCGCAGAAGTTGCTCGGTGTTACGGCCGATGGCATTGTGGGCAACAAAACACTTGCCGCGCTCAATGCCGCCGCCCCCGAAGATTTGTTTAACCGGTTGAAGGAACGTCGTTTGCAATTCGTGAAAGGCATCGTTAGCAGCAAACCCTCGCAACGCCGGTTCCTTAAGGGTTGGATGCGTCGCCTCAACGCCATCCATTATGGTTGGCTGGTCGACAATAAAGACAAACAAATCACATGGTAGAGAAATTCAACATTACCCTTCCCCGTCGGTGGAACCAATGCACACGTGAGCAGTTGGAACTGATAGCCGACGTTATGCAGGAACAGATACTTCGGCAAGATCGTTACCATCCGTTCAATATGCGCAACGTCAAGATTGCTCTTTTCTTCGCCCTTTCCGGCATGAAAATAAAGAAGGGCGTTGACGACAGCAAACCCGTTGACGAGCGATTCTATTTGTGCGAGAAGGACGGTCGGGAATTCCCGCTCTACCTTTGGCAAATCAACTATTGGCTCTCGCCGAAGGCCGACACCGACGACAAGACCTCGCCGGAGTACATTGCGCAGGGAAAAGGCATGCTCGACTGGATTGACCGCGACAGCAAAGATTGCCTCACCAAGTTCGTCTACCCCGAGTTGAAGCGTTTGCGTTGCGACAAATGGTGGCTTGGTAAACGCACGTTTCGCGGTCCGATACGCGACCTCGACGGCTTCTCATGGGCGCAATATCGTATGGCAAACGACCTCATGCACGCCTACACCGACTTGTCGAACAGTTTGATTAAAATGCAGGGGATGGGCAAGTTCTCCCCCGAACAGTTCCAACAGCAGGAGGAAAGCATCGACAAGGCCAAGAGTATGTTTCTTGCCACGATATTCAATGCGAAGACGAAATACGTTGACGCGAACACTGGTCTAACAAAACGCGACTACTACTACGAGACCGACCAGCACGAAAAGAACATGGAATACTTCCGTCACTTTCCCAACACGCAATGGCAGGTCATACTCTTTTGGTGGACGGGCATGATGTACACCCTCAGCAAGCGCTATCGTCACGTCTTCAAAGAACAGAAGATAAACCCCAAGAAGAAGCAGAACCCCGACACCCCGTTGGAAGTCTACACGGCAACCATTGCCACCATGCAGAAGTACGCCGGACTGACCGAAGACCAAGTGAACAACCAATCATACTCCATCGTTCTCGAACACATGGAACGCATCATCACCGAGAACGAGGAAATCAGCCGACTCAGCAACAAGAAATAAAACCTTCGCGCAGTTCGAGAATTGACACCAACGCGAATGCACAACCCAACCAACACACAAACACACACAATGGCAACCACAGCAACCGACATCCATCAACTCCAACAACGTAGTGAGGAGTTGAAGCGCCAGGGTTACGTTCCCATGCGTCCGGGGCAATACTGCCGACCGAACCTGAACGGAACAAAGACCTTTTCGTGGGGCGACTACATCCACGAACAACTTGTAACGGCAGAAGCCACACAGCCCGGATCCGCACCCGGCACGACATCAGCACGCCGACAGATAAGCACCGTATTCGCATCGTCCGGCGGCGAGAACCACGGCGTGCCACAGAACGTAGGCACCGACGGACTGGGCTTTATGGAATGGGGCGTTGGCAACCGACTGCCCAACATTATTTGGCTCCTGTCGCGTATGTCGCCGTTCACCGCAGCAGGCGTTGACTTCATCAAGAAGATTCTCGTCGGCCACGGCCCGGATGCCAAATACCACTACACGCAGTATGTTGGTGGAAACATTACGGAGAAATACATCCCCTACGAAACGGCCGGCGTATTGCTTCGCGGACAGATTGCCGACCTCAAAAGTCAGGAGACCCCCGACGGGAATGCAATAAAGGCGCTCGAATCCGACCTCGCCGAATGGGAGAGAACCAACGCGCAACTCCAGCAGTTCCTTGCCGACAACGACCTGATGGACACCTACCTCTCAATGGCAGGCGATATGTCGCTCATGTCGCAGTGTTTCGTCGAATTGCAGTTGAACCAGCGCCAACTGAACGACGAAGGCACGCCCGTCCCCACCTCGCAATGGACTCCGAAAGTAGTAGGCATCAAGCCGCGCTCTATCTTCACTACCCGACTTGAACGCATGGATGAGAACTATCGCATCAACTATGCCTACCTATCCAACCAATGGCTCGACCCGACGCAGAACCGCACCAACTCCAAGCCGGAAGACCTGAAGATTGCAGCCGTGCCGTTCCTCCCTGCGCAGACCGCCGTAAAAGACCTTCAGCGCCACGTCCGTGAGGCACGCCAGCAGCGCGTAGGACGCAAGGCACGCCCCACCCGATTCATCATGTCGCCGCGCGACTTCGGAGGCCCCTACTATGCCGATGCGCTTTGGCACTCCATCTTCGCCGGAAGCATCTTCGAGTATGCCTTTACTATTGTCGACGACCGCCTCACGCGCAAGCACAACAGCAACGTGATTGGCCGCGTGATATACATCCATCAGGACTACCTCAATGCCCTCTACAAACAGCAGGGTGAGAGCGAGCACCGCAAGACTCCTGCCGAGATACAAGACCAAGTGTTCACCGACATCAACAACTGGCTCTCCAATTCCGACAACGCAGGACAGGCGCTCATCTCTGCCATCTTCACCGGACCCGACGGAAAGGAACACAAGGCTTGGGAAATCGTGGAGATTGAGACGAAGGCCAACGACCAGGCGAATGCCGACAAGACGGAACTGCAGGAAATCAGCAGTATCATATTCTTTGCTATGGGCCTTGACTCGAAACTCATCGGCAACACGCCCGGCGACGCGACATCAAGCGGCGGCACCGACCTCCGCGAGCGCTTCCTCGTAAAGCAGATACAGTTCTGTCCGCTTCAGCAACTGATGATACGTCCGCTTGAAGTAGTGGCGCAGTTCAACGAATGGGACAAGCACCTCTGCTGGCAGATTGACCGCGAAGTTTTGACCACACTCGACAACTCAAAAACGGGAGTGACTACGCAAGGGTAAAACAAGTTTCGCGCGAAACTTTAGAATGTTTCGCGCGAAACCTAAAACAAGTGATTACTATCACTTACGTCAAGTAATACCTATCACTTGTATCAAGTAATACCTATCACTTGTATCAAGTAAT
>CAVGRN010000041.1:0-20756 GCA_963631545.1 Paludibacteraceae bacterium
GGAATAAAGGTACGAATCTAAATCGGTATTCGGGACAAGAAAATCGCAATACTATCGCGTTTCAAATGAATCGTCGATTCATTTCATTTGAATCGTCGATTCGTTTTAATTGAATCGCCGATTCGTTTTGTCTTGAATCTATTAGTGTCTGCTTAAACAATATAAACCATCACCCAACTATACACAAAAGAGGGGAGAGTGAAAAAATCACTCTCCCCTCTCCACCTTACGAAACTTACAACTACGAAACTTTATTTCTTAATCAGATTAATCTCGGTACGTCTGTTCTTCGAGCGGTTGCTCTCGCAATCGTTCGGAGCCAAAGAGTTCTTCGATGTACGCGTGTCGACTACAACCTGCTCATCGAACGCACCGAAGCGCACGATGTAGTTGCGCACGTGCAACGCTCTATCATAACCAACCACCTCATTTTCATCCTCAGAACCGATGTTGCAGGTGTAACCAATGACACTGATCTGTGCCTGAGGGTTCATCTTCAAACAGTCGGCAATGAAATGCATGTAGGATTGCTGCTCCTCTGAGAAATGTCCGTCGGACGACGAGAACGCGAAACCGTAGGAGTGCTTGATCTTGAGCGACTGCTCCAAGTTAGGGATTGTAGACTTCTGGACATTGGCGTTCAAGCCCAAGAGTTTGTCTCTCAAATTGTCTGGAATCTCCATCTTAGCCGAATCGGACAACGCTGCAAATGCCTTCGTTGCATCTTCCAAGGCAGGCTTGTTCAGATAGTTGAAACGATCCCAATCTGGCAACTTGGAAATCATGTCTGCAACATCCTTCCAAGAAGAGTCTGCTGCTGCAGAGTCTACCGGTTGAAGCACCAATTCGTCTGCCAAGTTCACCGTGTCTTTCACAATCACCGTGTCGGCCAAAGGCTCGGCTGGCTTCTTACCGAAGGCGAACGTCACGCCGACCTTCACGCCAACAGCCAACATCGAAACCTTGTCCACCATACTAGAGGAATGTACGCCCGCATACTCGCCCTCGTAATTGTAGAGCGAACGCTGGTGGGAACTGATCATGTCCGAAATGCCATAATTGCAGTACAAGCCCCAGTAGAGTGCGGCGCGGTCTGAAAGCCAATGGTTCATACCCAAGTCGAGGTAGACCGAGAAACCGAGTCTGCGACGTTGGCCTGCCGCCTCGCGCTCGGCGTAACCGAACCCGTGGTGGGGCATATCGCGATACTCCACATTCTCGTCGGGATAGTAGCCGCGACACTCCATCGTTCCGTCCGTAACCTCATAGCGGTAGATGAAAGGGAACGAGAGTTTACCACCAATGCCCACCAAGAAAGAGGTGTGGTCATTGAAATCGCCACGGTTGTAGAAGCCGAGCGGCAACTCAAGGTCGAATACGCGCTGTTTCTCCTTCCAATCGGTGTAAATCATACGGTACTCGAACGCGCGGTAGTTGTTGATTTCATCAAACTCCTTGATTGCGTCCGTGCCGTTGATTTTTGATGACGACGAGTAGTAGCCCAAGCCCAACCCAGTGCCCAAGCCGGCGTGGTTGCCGAAAAAGTGGACATAACTAACATTGAAAGTACCACCGAAACCAGGTTTAGAGGTTCCCAATGATGGATCGTGCCGCAGGGTATGAAGTCCGCCCCCCGCATTCACATTTAGGTAGTTGAAATTATTGTGGGCGAATGATTGTCCCCCACTAAGGAGGACAACCAAAGACGCCGCAATTGCTTTTATCTTATTCATTTTACGTTCACTAAATAATTAACTTAACGTACAAGAACCTTACAGTATGCGCTTCTGCCTTCCAAGACAACCAATGCCACATACTCGCCGATTGGCAACGAGAGGCTGTTTCTGTTAGAAACCTTCTTCGTAGAGTAGGCGATGACACCGTTGGCAGCGTAAACGAAGATGCGAGCCGAAGCAAACTCTTCTTCCGTGAGGCCCTTCACCTCGAGGGTGAAGTTTTCGTTGGCTTTCGCTGGGTTTGGATAAACCGCGATGCTGAATGGAGGCTCAACTCTGTCGAAGTGTTTCTTGCAGACGAAGAGTTCATCGCCGTCGGCGGTTACCACCTTGACGGAGTAGTCGCCGTCTAAGCCGCCCAACTCGCAGTAGTACTGGTCGGTCGCACCGGCGATCTCCTCGCCGTCCTTATACCATTGGTAAGACACGAACATATTGTCTGCATTGTTGCATACCACAACGTCGTCCCACATCTTGACAAGGCGTGCTGAGCTGAAGTGTGTAGAGATGGTGAACGCTGCTTTCGCACTCTCCTTCTCGTTGCCGAACAATTGGAGTTCAACGCCATACTCGCCCAATTCCACTCCCATAGGGATGCTGAGGTACAACTCGCCGTCCTCGCCCAACTCGCCAGACTGCTCTGCTGGGAAGCCGGCTTCTACTGCCTCGTCCGAGAAGTAGAATTTGTAAGACAATGGCTTACCGCTGGTGTAGTTGTAGTATACGCGTACATCCTCGCCCTCGCAGTGGCGACTTGTAAGTGCCTCCATATCCTCGATTGTGAACACGAGGTCTTGCTCTTTCCAATCTGGGCGGACAACGATATCCTCGTCCACCATGGTTTCTGGAAGGTCGATCCAACCATTGAAGTCGTAACCCTCTTTCTCAGGATCGGCTGGCGGAACGATTTTCTCGCCGAAGTCGAGCGTGTCGCGTTTGAGTTCGTTTCCTTCCTCATCCTCGAATACCAACTCGTGGCGGTTGACTGTGTATTGAGCAATCAACACAAGATCCCCGGCAGGCATAGTGTTTGGCTGCTCTGGCTCCCAGCCGGCGAACGTGTAACCCTCTCTTGCTGGCGTTACAGGGACAACCACCTCTGCGCCGTACTTCAAACTATCGGAGTAAAGCACCGTGTCGTTATAATCCTTGCAAGCGAACTCATACGTTACAGTGTCCCACAATGCGTAGATGGTAACATTGACAGCCGGAACGGTAACCAATGCCACATCCCAACCAGCGAATGAAAGGCCCTCACGGGTTTCAGGCGTTGGAACATTGATAGTAGCACCATACTCCAAAGAGTCAGCGAAATAGGTCTTAGAGTCATCTTTCTCCTTGTAGACGATGTTGTACTTGTTGATTTGGTACTGAGCCACGCAAACCAAGTCGCTGTCTGGCATAGTGGCAGGCACCTCAGCCTCCCAGCCGATGAACGTGTAGCCCGTACGCTTCGACAATGTAGGAGCGGTAATCGCGTTACCGTAGCCCACGAGGTTTTTCGTGCTTACAAGGTTCTCCTTCTCGTCATAATACTTGAAGGTGAGGATGTGGGAGTTCAACTTGTACTGCGCAACAACGGTGATGTTGTTGGCTGGCATCGTGTCTGGAAGCACTGGCGACCAAGCCTCGAATGTGTAGCCAACTCTCGCAGGGCCTTCCTTGGCAACGATTGGCATACCAAAGTCAATAGTGTCGGCCGCAAATTTGCTTCCGTCATAGTCATTGTAAGTGATGACGTATGCGTTGACTTTGTATTGAGCAACGAACAAGAGGGAAGAATCTGGCATAGAAGCCGGAATCTCTTTGTCCCAACCGGTGAAGGTATAACCCGTTCTCGAAGCGGTAGGCTCGATGATGTTCTCACCGTAGGTAACCGTTTGCTGAGAGAGGACAGTTCCGTCGAAGTCTTCGAACACAACGCTGTGCTTGTTGATAGTGTACTTCGCCGTGAATGTCTGGTTAGAACTTGGCACCGTGGCAGGCACTGTCTTGTCCCAACCGGCGAAGGTGTAACCCTCGCGTGCGGCAACTGTAGGAACATTGATTGACTCGTCGAACAAGAGTGTGTCGCGTTGGATGACAGTCTTGTCGTAGTCTTGGAACGTGATGATGTAAGCGTTGCGCTCCAACACTGCGTAGAACGCCGTGTCGCATGCAGGGATAGTTGCAGGCAACTCCTCGCTCCAACCTACGAACGAGTAGCCGTCCACCTTCTTCACCATTTCATCGCTTGGCACTTGCAAAGCGTTTCCGTAGTCGCCCCTTGTGCGGACGATGAGAGAAGAGTCTGCATTGTAGAAGAACACCGTGTATTGGTCGATTTTGAACTGCGCTTTGCAGACAACGTTCTTCGCAGGAACTATGACAGGAACCAACTCTTGCCAGCCCTTGAACGTGTAACCTGTGCGTGCAGGCACGTGAGGCACATTCATCACTCTCGTGCCGTAAGGCAATGTGTAGGCGGCAAGCACCGTGTCGTTGTAGTTCTTGAATGTGATGGTGTAGTCCAACACTTTGTAGTTAGCGTAGAGGTTGGTGTCCTTAGCGATAACCTTCGCAGGAACCTCGTCTACACCCCAGCCGGTGAACTCGTGTCCCTCTTTCGCAGGGTCTGCTGGAGGAACGACAACCGTACCATAGTCAGCATAAACATCCTTGATGATCGTCGTGCTGTCGGCGTCATAGAACGTAACGTGGAATTGCTCCACACTGTACGAAGCCTTGATAGTGGAATCCTTTGCCGGCATAACGAAGGCATACTCAACAGCGGTGCCATTCTCATCCACCCAACCGGTGAATGTGTAGCCCTCGCGGGTTGGTTTATCCGTTGGCTCCAACACCCGACTGCTGTAAGCAACTGAGTCGCGGAGCAATTCCTTACCATCATAATCCTCGTAGTACACCGCATATACGTTTACGTTGTAGTTTGCGCAGAACGTGGTGTCTCTATCTGGAACAGTAGACGGAACAGGCTCATCCCAACCCTTGAAGGTGTAGCCCTCCTTGTAGAGTTCAACTGCGGTAGGTGCTTCAAGCCTGCTTCCGAAGTTGCCGGTAAATTTCTTGATCGTATCGTTACTCTGGCAAGCAACAAACGCGATGTTGTAAGAGTTCACTGAGTACGAAGCCTTGACAGTCGTGTCTTTCGCTGGCATAGTGAAGTCAAACGTAACCTCACTGCCGTTTGCATCCTTCCAACCAGTGAAGGTGTGGCCAACACGAGTTGGGTTATCGTGTCTGTTGACTGCCACCTGATTGTAGATTACGGAATCTCTGTACAACTCTTTTCCGTTGTAGTCCTGATAGATTACAGCGTACTTGTTGATTTGGTAGTTTGCACAAATCCACATATCGTCGGCAGGCATAGTTGTCGGAACCGTTCTATCCCAACCTAAGAAAGTGTAACCCTCCTTAGCATACTCCGCTGGTGTTGGGAGGTCAATCGCAGTGCCATAATCCGCCACAATCTCCTTGATTACGTTAGTCACATCATCGCAATCCCTGAAAATGACAGTGGATGATAAGATGTTGTAAGTAGCGTAGACAACCGTATCCTTTGCAGGCATGTTGAAGTCGAAAGCGACAGCCTTAGAATTAGCATCTTCCCAACCAACGAATGCGTAACCTTCTCGGTATGGACGCAAACTATTTTGGTCAACCTTTGAATTGAATTCGAACGAATCCCTTGTCAACTCCTTTCCATCGTAATCCTTATAGATTACAGCGTACTTGTTGATTTTATATTTTGCACAATATGCAGAATTTAAAGGTTCTACTGTTTCTGGAAGATAGCGCCATCCAGTGAAAGTGTAGCCCTCCTTGTAGAGTTCCTCTTCCGTTGGGCGAACAAGCGGCGAACCATAATCAGCCACATACGACTTGATGGTATCGGTCGAAGCGTTGCAATCGATGAATGTCACACTGTATTGGTTAACCGTAAACGAGTCTACAAAGGTGGTATCGTGGTCTGGCATGATGAAAGGGAACTCAGCAGGCTCTCCGGTTTTGCTGAACCAACCTGCAAACGTGTAGCCCATAGGACCTCTTGGATCTATTACAAATTTTTTAACCGTTTCACCGTAAGCCCTACTTTCGGAGTGAGGTCTACCTGTTGAATGTTCAAAGGTTACATTATGGCGATTTGGCTGGTACATCGCACAAAAAGTCATCTCTTCATCTGGCATAGTTGCCGGAACATAACCATTCCATCCAATAAAATAATGGCAACACTCAAGCGCGGTTTCCTCTGCAGTTGGAGGAACGATTGGCGTACCATACTCAGCGGTGATTTCCTTGATGATACGTGTACAGCTTGAGTCCTTGAACACAATGGTGTGCGTGTTGATTTGCCACTGGGCAGTGTACGTTACGTTCTTTGCAGGGACTGTCGCATCCACTGCTGGACTCCAACCAGTGAAAGTGTAACCCACAGAGTCTGGGGTCGGAGCAACAATCTCCGCTTCAAAGTACAACGAGTCAGAAGAAATCGTATCCTTGTCGGATTTTATGAACGTAACAACGTACTTATTCTTCGTGTACGAAGCGTAGACAATCGTGTCCTTAGCTGGCATTTGGAAGTCAAAGGAAACCTCATCGCCGTCTGCATCTACCCATTTGCTGAACGTATAACCCTCACGAGTTGGGTTTTTATCTGGTGCTGGTACTACCGATTCATAATTATAACTTCTTTCACCAAACACTTTGTCATCCCAATCTATCAATTTCAATGTATAAGATTCAACATCGAATTGCGCAGTCACAGTCAAGTCGTGTGCTGGCATGGTTTCAGGGATTTCTGGTGACCAACCCTTGAACGTGTTTCCCGTCTTCTTAGCATCAGGACGAGCTACACCCGAAAGGTCAGCACCATACTTAACTGTTACCTTGCTTAATACCGTTCCATCAAAGTTTCTGAACGTGAGCGTGTATTGGTTCTTGGTGTAACCAGCATAGAAATTCACATCCGAACATGGAAACACGTAAATTGAGAAATTTGGTTTATAATCTCCAACAAACCAACTGCTAAACGAATGTCCTAATGAGTCAGGAGCCTCTGGCGCAGTAACTTTATCACCGACTCTCACTTTTGACTCACTTATCACCGTTTCACCTACAGTGAACTTTGCGGTGAACTCTTTATTCTCCCAGTGAGCATAGAACGTCATGTTCTCCGCTGGCATTATCGTAGGCACGTCCAACTTGCTGGCTTTAGCATCATTGGCATCGTACCAACCGATGAAGTTCTTGCATTCCAATGTAGTAGGGTCAGCAGGTGCTGTAACCGACGAACCATAGTCTGATACGATTTTCTTATACTCATCTCCTTCATTAATGAACGTCAGCGCGTATGAGTTGATTGTCCAAGCAGCGTAGATTGTGGAATCTTTCGCTGGCATGGCTGCTGGAATCACAACATCATTGCCTTCGGCATCTTTCCAACCATTGAAGGTGTAACCCGTCTTGGTTGGGTTGGCTGGAGCCGTGATTGATGAGTTGTATTCTTGCGTGATTGGCAAAATCTCGCTTCCGCCATTCGTGTTGAATGTCAACGTGTAGGAGTTGATTGTCCAAGCAGCGTAGATTGTGGAATCTTTCGCTGGCATGGTTGCTGGAATCACAACATCATTGCCTTCGGCATCTTTCCAACCATTGAAGGTGTAACCCGTCTTGGTTGGGTTGGCTGGAGCCGTGATTGATGAGTTGTATTCTTGCGTGATTGGCAAAATCTCGCTTCCGCCATTCGTGTTGAATGTCAGCGTATATGAGTTGATTGTCCAAGCAGCGTAGAACGTGGTGTCGTTGCCGCCCATTGTGAAAGGAAGCGTTGCCGCGTTCGTTCCGTCCTCATCGGTAGTCCAACCGGCAAATGTGTAGCCCTCTTTGGTTGGTTCTGCAGGTGCGTTGACTGTTGAGCCACACTCCACGCCAGTCTCAGTGCTTACCGCATTGCCATCCGACATAAATGTTACGCTCTTCTTGATGATATCCCAATCCGCTGTGAATGTCATATTCTGCGCTGGCATAATTGTTGGGATTTCCGCCTCGTTTCCGTCAGCATCGTTCCAACCCATGAAGGTGTAGCAATCCTTGGTAGGGTCGGCTGGTGCGGTTACTGCGGAATTGTAGTCTTGCGTGATTGGCGCAATCTCGCTTCCACCAACCGTGTTGAATGTCAATGTGTATTGGTTGATCGTCCACACAGCATAGAGTGTCGTGTCGTTGCTACCCATTGTGAATGGAACCATAGCAACATTCTTACCAGCTGCGTCGGTTGCCCAACCACCGAAGGTGTAGCCCACTTTGGTAGGGTCGGCAGGTGCGTTGACTGTTGAGCCACACTCCACGCCAGTCTTAGTGCTTACCGCATTGCCATCCGACATAAATGTTACGCTCTTCTTGATGATATCCCAATCCGCTATGAATGTCATATTCTCCGCTGGCATAATTGCAGGGATTTCCGTCTTGTTTCCGGCAGCATCGTTCCAACCCATAAAGGTGTAGCAATCCTTGGTAGGGTCGGCAGGTGCGGT
Organism: Paludibacteraceae bacterium; assembly: GCA_963631545.1. Lineage (GTDB taxonomy): Bacteria > Bacteroidota > Bacteroidia > Bacteroidales > Paludibacteraceae > UBA1181. The sequence continues at coordinate 8,270 of CAVGRN010000041.1, forward strand.
TACTGCGGAGTTGTAATCTTGCTTGATTGGATCGATTGCACTTCCACCATCCGTGTTGAATGTCAACGTGTATTGGTTGATCGTCCACACAGCATAGAGCGTGGTGTCTTTGTCATCCATTGCGAATGGGAAAGTAACCATAGTTGAACCTTTCACATCGGCAGCCCAACCAGCAAACTCGTAGCCTGTGCGGCTCAACCCGTCAACTGGTTTTGTTACGTTCACTCCAAAGTTCTTAGAGGAAGTCTTAACAGTCTCCCCACCTGGAACGAACGCTCCGCCATTGGCATTCAGCGTCAATGTGTAGGTATTCACCTCCCAAACGGAGTATAAGACAATGTCATCGTCCGGCATTCTGAACCCGAAATTAACCTCGGTGCCGTTTGGTGTTTCCGACCAATGCTTAAATGTGTAGCCCTTTTCTTCCGGAGTGGTGTCTTGTTTAGCAACTGTAGAACCGCAGTCGTGTCCGAATTTCTTATTACCAATCAGATTGTTATTTCTGTCATAGTAAGAAATGGTATGCTTCCTGACGCTGTAGTTCGCAACAATTGTCGTGTCGTGCGCTGGCATAGCGAAGCCAAACGCAACCGCACTGCCGGCCTCGTCAAACCAACCGTCGAAATCATAACAAGCGTAAATTAGAGGTTTAGCCTCAATCACCTCGTCCTCGAAGGTGTAGAGCGTATCTTTGATGGTAGTGCCACCAAGTCCGTCCTTGAATACCACATGGTATTGGTTTTTCGTGAAGTTTGCGTACACCGTCGTGTCTTTCGCTGGCATATTGAAGCCAAACGTAACGATGTTTCCGTTCTCGTCTTTCCAACCGTTGAATTGGTGACCGATTTTCTCGGCAGGGTCTGTTGGTGCAATCACCTCGGTACCGTATTTATACGTTACGTCGGATTTCGCTCCGTCTACCCATACGTGCAGTTTGTACTCCACACCCATAGAGTCGTATTTTGCCACGTAGTCTTGCGCTTTTGTAACGGCAGACACTTCAGGATTCCAACCCGTGAATTCATACTTAAAAGAGTCTGTCTTAGCCCGGGTTGGTTCATCACAAGATGGAGTTTCTCCGTAAGCCAATGTGTCTTTGCACAGCAACTTGCCATCATAATCCAAGAAACGAACCTCGAACGAGTCGATCGCAAAGTTAGCGATGAACTTCATATTGCCGCCTGCCACCGTGTCGAACGATTCAGTGGTAATCTTCTCAGCAGCCGCTGTCGTCCAATACAAGAAGTGGTGGTTGACTGCGGGAGTGGCAGTAACTTTCACGTTGTCGCCACAATATACAGTTTCACTTGAGAGGGTTGCGGAACCCATCTTAGCATTGTTGACTGAAACCGACGCAGTGAACTCCTTTTTCTTAAAATAGGCTTGGAACGTAGTGTCTTGAGTTACCGTGACGGTACGAGTAGCGTCCGTAACACCATCATTCCATTTTTCAAACTCATAACATGCAGAAGGGATAGCAAAAATAGTTGTGTCATTTCCGTACACACATGTTCCTGTACCTTTAACCTTTCCTTTTTCTGTACTATCTGTTTTAGTGTCTTCCACCATTACAGTAACCCCAAAATTGTCTTTTGCAAAATAAGCGTAGAATGTCTCACTTTTCTCAACTGCAAAAGTATATGGATTTTCAAAAATCTTAGCATCATCGCTCGCTCGTCTCCAATAAAGGAATCGGTAACCATTATGTGCTACTGCCTTAATTACAGCATTTTTATTATCACAAGTTGCTTTCGTAACAACAGTGGCCGCACCCATATCCTGATTTGTTACACAAGCCTCAATTACGATATCAGAGAGCCACCCACTAATCGCAGACAATTTTACGCCTGTAACTTTAGAATAATCACCAGCTCGTTCAGCATCTTCTGGAATACAAGGAATCCACAAAGACAAATTTTCAGCATCTGTTCCGTTTCCAATCTTTTTCTCAAAAGTAGGAGCACTTTCCGATTTGAAATAAATCTCTTTCAGATTCTCCATTCCATCAAGCACACCATACTCAACTGTCGTCAATGTCGATGGTAAGGTGATGGTAGTAAGAGTATTAACCTGATAGAGCGCATCTGTCGCAGTCTTATCGCAACCTTCTGCTATAAAGATTTCCAGGAGATAACGACCTTCTGGCACACGCACCAACGTTTTACCGTCGGCAGTGTATAACGCTCCATATTTATCATCAAGTTTGAAACATATATTGTCTTCACTCAAATTGATAGTTGTCAAACTCGGACAATCTGTGATCCAACGATCGCGAATCGTACACACTTTCGGCCCCAACGTGAGAGAAGTCAAACTTGAACACAATCTAAACGCTTCGTAGCTGATAGTCGTCAAACTATTCGGCAACGTTACAGAGGTAACATTCGACATTCCATAAAAGAATGCTGCTCCAATCTCTGTTACGCCTTCTTCTACAATAATAGTAGTTGCTTCATCAGCAATAGTTACAGATTTTGTACAATCATACTCATACTCAGCTCCCCAAAGATCACCAGTGCATTTGGTTTGGTATCCACGGCTTTTTGCAAATGGATTAGAACCTGAATAATCATTCTTTGCTTTACTTTGACCATCACTCGGATACCACCAAGTTCCGTGGAAGTTTTCCGTTGAACAACTTTTAGCCCCCGCTTTAGTAGGCTTAACCGTCAACGTCTTCGTGTCCGTGTCATAAACCCACGTAACATCGCCAGACGAATCTTTAAGTGTCGCCGCCCAGCTCCAGGCCGGCAACAACAGAAGTGCCAATATCAGCCAAGACACTTCTCGAATCTTTCGAATCATTTAGAGTTAAATATTAATTAATAGTTAGAAATTTTTCTTCTTAACAATGGTTTCGTGCAAGCAAACGCATACAGCAATCCCAAAATCATGGCGCAAAGAAAAAAGAAAAACGCATCGCCTGTGTGAATTTGAAAAATAGGTATGTGAATCTAAGAGCAAACAATTGAGGTTCAATCTGTTATTACGCAAAAATGCACCAGAAAAAAAAAAAAAAAAATGGAATTTTCGGCGTGTTTTTTGCAGATATGTCTATGTCAAATCTGCAAAAATGAGGGTTAAAAGAGGACTTTGTCCACTGGCACGTCCCACGCTTCGGTGGGTAGGTCGTCCACCACTTGGCACGGAAAGCAGACACCGATTTTCAGTCCGCGCAAGTGGCACAACAACCGGTCGTAGTAGCCGCCGCCTCGCCCCATACGCCGCCCGTCTTTGCAAAAAACCACGCCGGGAACAATGGCGACATCTATGCGGTCTAACTCGGTAAAAGGTTCGCCAACGGGTTCGAGAATGCCGAACGCACCTTTCTGCATAGCACCCTCACCACGGTAGGGACGCAACTCCAACACGTCGCCCACCACTACAGGCAGTAAAATCGTCTTCTCGTCCTTCCATTTGTCATTGAAGGGGTGCGTGTCCACCTCACTCGGCAGTGACCAAAACGACAACACCACCTGGGCGGAACGAAACGCCTCGTCGCGCTCTATCTTTCTGATTACAACATCGCTACACTCCGCCTTTGCTGCGGCAGAGAGGTTTTTCACGCGCTCGCGTATCTGCTTGCGGAGAATATTTTTCGGCTCCATTTCGTTTTTTCAAATTGCATAATAATCTGCGCCATCTTGTGCCAAATAAGTGTTTTGGAACACGTTGCGCGCCTCCTTCAAAAAAGGCTTTAGACTGTAATAACGGGCGGAGAAGTGGCCGATCACCAATTTCCGCACATCGGCGTTTCGGGCAATGGTGGCAGCCTGCAACGCCGTGCTGTGCATATTGTCTCGCGCCCTTTGCAGGTGTCCGTGCAGAAACGACGCCTCGTGGTAGAGCATATCCACGTGTTCGATGTAGGGGATGATGCTCTCCGTGTAGAGCGTATCAGAGCAATATGCGTATGATACTGAGGGTTCGGGGGCGGTGGTGAGCTGCTCGTTCGGCACAAGCACACCGTCATCTGTCAGGAAATCAGCCCCTTGCTTTATCAGTGGGCGTTGCCGCACCGGCACATTGTAGAAGTCCACCTTCTCGCGGATAAGGTGGCGTTCCTTGGGTTTCTCTCTTATCAGAAAACCCGATGTTGGAACGGAATGTTTCAGGGGAAAAGCGGAAATCTGCAGGGCGTTGTCTTCGTAGAGAATTTCCGTAGAGCCTTCCGTAAAAGGCTCAAACACAATGGAATAAGGCAACCCAGTGCAAAAGAAATCGAGGTTGGGACGCAACACCGCCTCCAACGATGCGTGCGAGTGTATATACACCGGCGAAGTGCGCCCCCGCATACCGAAAGTCGACAGCATTCCTAACAGCCCGAAACAGTGGTCGCCGTGCAGGTGCGAGATGAAGATATGCTCCATCTTCGCCCCCGAGATGCCGTAGCGTTGCAACTGCAACTGGGTGGTCTCGCCGCAGTCTATCATAAAATGCTTGTTGTGCGTAGCCACCACTTGCGATGGCTGACACCGCCCTTTCATGGGAATGGCAGAACCACAACCGAGTACTTTTACAAAGAAATCGTTCAAGGAGAATGATGATTTAAGGGAATCCAATAGCGGAATATACGCAAGAAAGGGCGGAGAGAGAACTCCCCACCCTAACCTGATTTTTAAACCGGGACTCTAATATTAGTTAGAGAACAACTCGATCTCAACGCGGCGGTTCTTAGCCTTACCAGCAGCCGTGTTGTTAGAAGCGATTGGCTTAGTTTGACCATAGCCCTCAGACTCGATGTTAGCAGAGTCAGCGCCCTTAGAAACGAGGTAAGATCTAACAGCAGCAGCACGGTCCTTAGACAATTGGAGGTTGGCAGCAGCCTTACCTACGTTGTCAGTGTGTCCGCTCAACTTAACAGACCACTCAGGGTGTTTTTGCAAAAGCTCTGCGAGGCCATCCAAGTAAGGGAAAGAAGTGCTCTTGATAGTAGCCTTACCCGACTCGAACTCGAGGTTAGACAACGCAGTCTTGATGATTTGAGACTCCTCAGCAGTTGGCTTGTAAGCAACTTTTGGTTTGGTAGCCTTGATGTGGCGATCCAAAGAGTCTTGAGTGAACTTGATTTGCTGTTGCAACTTCTTGATTTGGTCGTTCTGAGCGTCGATGTTCTTCTGTTGCTCAGCAGCCTTAGCGTCCATCTCCTTCTTTTGAGCCTCGAAGAGAGGAGTGTAGTCTGGCAACTCAACAGATGGGATGTAGTCAGCCCAAGAGATGTTGCGGATGTTTCTCTCGCCACCGAACAAAACGCGAACACCGAAGTTTGCGCCAAGCACGCCACGAGAACCAGAGTATCCGTTAGGCTCCTTAGTAGGGTTCATACGGAACTGACCCTCCAAGAAGAGAGCGACATACTTGCAAACGTTGAACTCAACGTCAGTTGAAGCAACGCCCAAGATCTTTGCGCCAGTCTCCTCGTCAGCACCGTCGAATTGGTACTTGTAGATAGTTGCGCCCACACCAGCCTTAGCATACCAGTTGAACCAAGTGCAAGAACGATATGGAGCAAGGATGTTAGACAAATTGAAAGACAAGAACAAGTCGATGTCCTGGTGGTTTCCTTCCAAATCAGCGAAACCGTTGTTAGCATCGTGGTTGTTCTTCAAGAACATGTACTCGAGACCCAATCCCCAACGTGGGTTGAAAGTTCTCTCTACTTCTCCTCCAACCTCGAAGTTAACCTTCTGGTCGGTGTTACGAAGATAGTTCACACCACCTTTAACGGCGAGAGACCAGTGGTTGATAGCCTCTGAAGTTGCAACTTCGTTATTCTCTGCCGCAGCCTCTGCCTCTTGAGCCTGTGCGCATACACCTGACACAAAACCCAATGAAATGAATAAAGCCAAAAAACTCTTCTTCATAGGATAAAAAAATTAGTTGATAATATTCGTATAATAATAGTGGCATCTGCCGTGCCGAAGCACGACAGATAAGGAATTACTTGTTATTTTCAGCGTCCAACTGGCTCTTCAAAGAAGCGAGTTCCTCAATGTCGCCGAATGTAGCCTTCTCCACTGGAGTAGCGGTTTCAGCCTTCTTCGTAGACTTCTTCTTGCGAGCGTCTCTCTTCTCTGCATCGTCCTCACCCTTCTGAGCATCCTCGAAGATGCGGCTGTGAGAGAGGATGATTCTCTTAGCGTCTTTGTTGAACTCGATAACCTTGAATGGCAACTTCTCGTCTACCTTGGCAGGAGTCTTGTCCTCTTTTACCAAGTGCTTAGGAGTAGCGAAGCCCTCAACACCGTAAGGGAGAGCGATGACAGCACCCTTGTCCATCATCTCAACAATCGTACCCTCGTGTACTGAGCCAACGGTGAAGATGGTCTCGAACGTATCCCAAGGATTCTCCTCCAACTGCTTGTGGCCGAGGCTCAAACGACGGTTCTCCTTGTCAATCTCCAACACCTGAACCTCGATCTCTGCACCAATCTGAGTGAACTCTGATGGGTGTTTGATCTTCTTCGTCCAAGAGAGGTCTGAAATGTGGATCAAACCATCAACACCCTCAGTGATCTCAACGAACACACCGAAGTTAGTGAAGTTGCGAACCTTAGCGGTATGCTTCGTTCCAACTGCATACTCAGTGTCGATTTTATCCCATGGATCTGGTTTCAATTGCTTGATACCCAATGACATCTTGCGCTCTTCGCGGTCCAAAGTCAAGATAACTGCTTCAACCTCGTCGCCGACCTTCATAAAGTCTTGTGCGCTACGCAAGTGCTGCGACCAAGACATCTCTGAAACGTGAATCAAACCTTCTACGCCAGGAGCGATCTCTACGAAAGCACCGTAATCTGCCATAACGACAACCTTTCCCTTTACCTTGTCGCCAACCTTCAAGTTTGCGTCCAAAGCGTCCCAAGGGTGTGGAGTCAATTGCTTCAAACCGAGGGCGATACGTTTCTTCTCGTCGTCGAAGTCGAGAATAACGACATTCAATTTCTCGTCCAATTTCACAACCTCTTCTGGATGCGTTACGCGACCCCAAGAAAGGTCTGTGATGTGGATCAAACCATCTACGCCACCCAAGTCGATGAACACACCGTAAGAAGTGATGTTCTTGACAGTTCCTTCCAAAACCTGTCCTTTCTCCAACTTGGAGATGATTTCCTTCTTCTGCTGCTCCAACTCTGCCTCGATGAGGGCCTTGTGCGAAACAACAACATTCTTAAACTCGTGGTTGATTTTAACGACCTTGAACTCCATCGTCTTACCAACGAACAAGTCGTAGTCGCGGATAGGCTTAACATCAATCTGAGAACCTGGCAAGAATGCCTCGATGCCGAATACGTCGACGATCATACCACCCTTGGTTCTGCACTTGATGTAACCCTTTATTACTTCGTCGTTCTCCAAAGCCTGGTTCACCTTCTCCCAAGAGCGAGAAGCACGAGCCTTCTTGTGAGAAAGCACTAATTGTCCTTTTTTGTCTTCTGGGCTCTCAATGTAAACCTCTACCTCGTCGCCCACCTTAAGGTCTGGATTGTAACGGAACTCGCTCATTGGAACTACTCCGTCTGATTTGTAGCCTACATTTACGACTACTTCTCTTTTGTTCATGGAGATGACCTTACCAGTAACAACGTCTTTATCCTTCACGACGTTCAATGTCTGGCTGTACTTGTTCTCCAGTTCCTCGTGGCTCTCGTTGGTTAGAACGTCGCCATTCTCATAAGCGGCCCAATCAAAATCTGCTACAGGAGCCACCTTGTTTGTCAATTCACTCATTTTTAGTTACTTTACTATTTAGTCGTTAGACATTATAATGAAAAAAATCGAGTGCGAATGTACAACTATTTTCTGACACTAAACAAAATACACGATATATTTTTGCCATATTTTATCAAAATCGCCTTTCGATAAAAAGAAAACGAGCATTCAATGCCTTATTTCATACAATATTGATATCAAATATAATTATCAAATATTTTACCGCACGAAAACCTTCAGCACTTCGCAAACATCTGCATACATCACTTTTAATAAATAGATGCCAGAGGGCAAACCGCATAAATCCGCTTCTGCGACTCCTTCGCCATAGTCGCACACCAACACTCCGCGAAGGTCGGACAGCGTAACCCGCTCGGGCTGCCCCACGTAACGCAAGTGGAGCGTTCCATCCGTAGGGTTCGGATAGGCGATGGTGCGCCGCAGTTCGTCCTGCCGCACGTCCTGCACGCCAGTCCACTTCTGCGACATCATCTGCGGCTCTAACAACAAAGTGGCTGGGACGGATTTTAATTCATATTCGGTGAAGGAGTGCCAAACGCCATCCTTCTGATAGAGCGCACTGTTGCCTTGCTCTACCGCGGCGGCAACGCAGATTCCAAACGGATAGTGCGGCGACTTCGGCACTTCCACGGCAACGAAGAACGTGCTGTCCACCTTTACCGGCTGGTCAAAATGCAGGTAATTGTCGCGAGATGAGAGCAGGTTGATCTCCTTCTGCGCAAACGTTCCGCTCTGCGTGTAATAGGCATCGGAGATACGCACACGCTGCTTGTAGAGGAGTTTCTCGGGGAAATCCTTTCCGTCGTAGATTTTCAGCCAAACAGTGTCGGACGCATGGAAAGTGGCAGCCTCAGGCAAGAAGAAAACGCCATAAACGGTGCCACCCTGCGTGGCGAACCGCTCTGCGAACTCGTAAATTCCTGTGGAGTTGGTGCCAGCTAAATACTCCCCGTCTTCGGATGCGAAGCGTTCCGCTCCCTCCGCGTAATTGGAGACTCGGTCGCACGGGAACTGGTAAGGTTCTCGTCCGCCAAGGGCGAGTGTCCCCGTTCCATTCGGGTCGAGCCAGGAAGAAAGGAAACGGTCTGCGCTCCATCCCGTCCACGCCACATTCAATCGGTAGAACGCATCGCGGGTTTCCTCGCCGCAGCCCGATGGGTCATATCCGCCAGACAATGCCCCGATGATGCGGTTCTCACTGTCAAAGAGCGGCGCACCCGACGAGCCGCCCTCGGTGATACCCTCATCCCAACCATTCTGAATCCAATGGCCATTCTTCCCAAAGTTTATCTCCGTACCAGAGAATGTCCCCGCTGACGGCGGATTCGAGGAATGGGTGAATTTTTTCACATCGCCTTGCGGATGATGTAGTGTGAAGACAGCCCCATCCACCGCCGAAGCCGCGTTCCAACCGGCATAATAGGTGTTGTACTCCACGGGCGGCTTCTCGTCAAGTTCCATCAGAAGGAGATCGGTCGAAGCGAGCATCGCCCTGACTGTCGCCCCCGACAGGCTCATCTCCAACGTGCCTTGCACCGTCTTGAAACAGTGGGGCGATTCATAATTGAAATAGAATACGCAAGTGGATGCCAACGAAGCCGGAGCAGCGCTCCCCGCCGCCATCGTAAGGCAATGGGCTGCCGAAAGAAAATAGGGTTTGCCGTCTGCCGCCTCATTGTTTACCAGCGCACCGCTGCAAAGATTCGTGCCTTTCACCATCACCAACGCTACGCTGCGCCGAGCCTCGCTTGGCACGTCGCGACACGAAGCATCCACCTCACAGTACGCCGATTGCCCGTAGCCGGGAAGCGTCCGCCAATCACGGAAACCGTGGTTCACATTACCCACGCGGAGGACGCCCGACGAACCTTTCGGCTCGATATACTCCACCACCACCTCGTCGCCCTCCACTGGCGTTGTGGCGAGGATGCTGTCTTTGCGGTTATTCGCCTGCGTGTATGCACCCAAAATCCGCCTCCTATCCGGAGAATAAATGAAGAGCCGCGCCTCTCCATTCAAGTGGAAATGGCTGAAAATCAAATTAATGGATTTCGCATTCAACGAGCGGATTTTCAGCCGCCACACCCTGGTGCCGTCTGCCATACGGAAAGTCTGACCGCTGTTTTGCGGCGTGAAATCAGTATTGAAGGCGTAGGCAAACTGGATTCCGCCAATCTTCAGTTGCGAGGAGTCGGACAAGAGAGAATCCTCGTCGAACAGGGGCATCTCCTCCCACCGCTCTGCCGTAGCCGTGCGCAACATCGCACCTTCCAATTCATCTGACAAAGGGAAGCCGCCGTAACTCCGCTGGGCGTAAGCCTGCGCCACAACCGCAAGCAATACGGAAAAAAGAAATATCTCCTTGAAAAACCGCATAATCTAATTTTTATGACTTGGTCAAACTCCACCCTTCGAAACCCTGCACAGCACCTCCAACTTAAACATATCAAGAAACGCCAAACAAGGATGAGCGGATTTCAAATTCCAAATAAAGAAATTTTTTACGGAAGAAAGAAAAACGGATACCACCGAAACCAAATGGTATTTACGCAAGATGAGCAATGTGCGCAACAACTTCACATCATCTGCAAAAGACGATTTGTCTTCTAAGCCACTGTATATCAACCATAAATTTTGCACGGAAGACGATAGTTTCCGAAGATAATCCTCGGCAGTGTCGTATGACAGGTGATAAGCCGGATTATCAATGTGAAGCACGCGTATGTTGTTGCGTTTCATATCGAAGCCCAACAGCGTGTCCTCGTGTCCATACTTGCGAAGCGACTCGTTGAAATGGATTTTCTGCAAGACACTCCGCTTAATGAGGCAATTGAACGCCGAAAAACCTTTGTATGGATGAGTGTTACGCTCGGCAGCAGTGTGTTCCTCCCGATTGCGCCCGTACAGCCAACGGAGCAGGCGCTCCTTGCCCGGTGCTTGCTGCTCGTAGCAACATCCCCCCACCAAGACCTCCGCCGGAGAGTCCGCCAAAGCGTCGAGATAGCGAGCGATGAAACCATCGTCCACCAGTCCCGCGTCGCAATCCATAAAAAGAAGGTTCTCGTAGGAGGCCATCTCCGCTAATTTATTGCGGATGGCAGACCTGCCAATATTCTGCGGCAACTCCACATAGCGGACGTTTGGTTGGACTGCCAACAGACGGTTCCGTTCCTTTTGCGTCGTCGAGCCATCGTCTACCAACAACACCTCATAGAGTAGCGAAGACTGCTTTCCGCACTGCGCCAAAAGCCCCTCCACTAATAGTGCGACCGCGTAATTATATATAGGTATACATACGGATAGTTCCATCGCAGATTCAAATGCTAATATGTGCTGATGAGCAGGCTCTTCCCGAACCGCCGCGGGCGACTCAGAAAATAGACTTTCCCCTCCAAAACAAGGGAATATATCAAATCCGTTTTATCAACGTAAACGTAGTTTTCGCCGATTACTTGCTCATATGTCTGTATGACAACAGGGTACTTTACCATAACGCCTCTGCCTTTGTAGTTCCCGCAAATTTAATTGGAAAAACCTCTCATTCCTAATTCCATAATTCTTTAATCCTCATTTCTAATAAAATACATCGTTAACATATAATAGCACGGAATCATCCCCATAACGCAATGGTGTATGCCAAACGCAAAAGGGGTGCGCCCCCCAATCGGCAGCACCCCCCTCTCAATATAAATCTCTGTTTTTATTTATCGCATTTGCAACTTATTCCAATTTTCACCCCGGTTCGCGGGGAGTCTTTCGCTGTGACCGCCCTTGGGGCGACGGTCTCACAATTATTTTGAAACATCCTGGACAACTCGGACGCCGCTTCCGAAGTTCCGGCTGCCACCGTTAGACGCCCCAACCCCCGTTGAAAGGAAGCCGAAACTGTAGGCGTTGGTGAAATTGTTGGCAGAAGACGACCAATAGTAGCCGAACGACCCGACATAGCTCACCGACGTGCCGTAGCGGTAGCCAGCGCAAGGCAACGCAACAACACCCAGCTTCTCTATCTGAGAGAACTGCTCAACGGTGTAAGTGTTATTCGAATAACTACTTTCTGACATGTCCATATAATAATCAGACAAACCGCCTGTGCCTACCACATCCACATTTATGCCCTCTGGCGCAGTGAAATCCGCTGGTATCAGCATAAAGCACAGAATTGAGTTCTCAGTCGAGGTCTTCACATAGCCCAACGTCCACTTATTGTTTTTGAACAGATACTGCCACTCCGATGTCGTCAATGTTCTCCACTGGTTCGGCTCGTTGCCACCATTGGAGATGGCGTTGTACACGCCCCAGTCCGCATTGGTGTAGTTGCCTGTCAGATTGTTGGAATAACTTCCGCCTGGGAAATAGTCCTCGACATTTTCTGAGGTCGCCCCTGGCTGGTAGGCGTTCGCTCCACTGTTCCATCCGCTCGTTCCCCAACCGAAGAGGTCAACCCAGCCGTCGTAGGTCTCTGAAACGCTTGCATTGCCATCACCAATCACATCATACTGGTTCTCAGCAAATCGCCAAGTGCCTTGTGCAGTGCTGTCCGCCGTCTTGTGCGTGCCTTGCGTGGTGAACTGCAAATTGCCTTGTGAGAAATAGACAGAATCTGTTGCAGAAATCTTGTAGGCGTAGCGGATGGCTCCGTTCTTCTTCATGATAAACGTGCTGTCATACACCGCAGTGTAGACCATATCGCATTCCGCCTCAACTATTTCCTTATTCCAACCCTTAAATTGATATGCGTAGTCGGTAGAGT
>CAVGRN010000042.1:0-20625 GCA_963631545.1 Paludibacteraceae bacterium
GCAACATTGGTTGGAACGGCAAATTCTACACTTTTCCCTATTTCTTGACGTTCCTTTTGAAGCGATTTTTGAGGGAAAGAGGCAATCTGACACCTACAGAAATGGAGTCAATATGTTAAATTGCCCATCTCCCATTTTTTCCCTACCTTTATACTCCTAACTAAAGTTTCCCACCCCCAATAAGGTCGGAAAAATAACAGTTTCTCGGAATTTTTTGTATTCTTATTACGTTCAACAAACTAATGCACAATAAATTAGAAAAAAACACAATGAACGCTAAATTACCCAATTTATCTGAACTATCCAACATTCTCAGCGTCGAAAGTTCACTTTGCTCGAAGTCGCCAAGCCTTTTCATTCGTTTAGGGTTCGACCACCTGCTGTGTAACTTGTCTCAGGAGAAGCATTCTGCGGTATTTTTACCGCAGTTTCACAATATTTTGCGGTAAGTTCACCGCAGATTTTCCACATTTTGCAGTGTTTTTACTGCAAAATCATTAATAATTTGCAGTATTTTCACCGCAAAATCGTACATTTGCAGAAAACGAAAAGCAAATGGAGCGACTAAAACAAATATCAGACGCACTAATCAGGCGGACAGACACCCAATTCCTGCGGTATATGTACGACCGCATACCTTGGGACAACCGCATGACTGCCATCGTGGGTCCTCGCGGTGTGGGCAAAACGACCATGCTGCTACAATACGCCAAGCTGAACCTCAACCCGAGCGAGACACTCTATGTGAGCGCAGAGTCCGTCATCTTCGCCACCAACACGCTCTACGACCTAGCAACGAGATTCACACAACTGGGCGGTAAACACCTCCTCATCGACGAGATTCACAAATACGAGAACTGGGCGCAAGAGTTGAAGATGGTCTACGACAATCTGCCAGACCTCCACATCATCTTCACAGGTTCGTCCATCTTAGACATATATAAAGGTGCGGCAGACCTAAGCCGAAGGGTTCTGCTCTTCAACATGCAAGGGCTATCCTTCCGCGAGTATCTCAACATGGAGCAAGGGACGAACATACCAGTCTATACGTTGCAACAAATCCTCAACCACGAAGTACGGTTGCCCGACAACATTGAGCACCCCCTCGTGCCATTCGCCGAATACCTCCGCCACGGCTACTACCCTTTCTCACACGACCCCGGCTACGAGTTGCGCCTCAACCAAATCGTCAGCATGACCTTAGAGACGGACATTCCACAATACGCCAACTACACCGTCGCCGTGTCGCGCAAACTGAAAGATTTGATGCAGGTGATTGCCGACAGCGTGCCATTCAAGCCCAACCTCTCCACCTTAGCGACCGTCATCAAGGCAGACCGCAACAAACTGCCCGACTATCTCGAACTGATGGACCGCGCAGGACTCATCGCACAACTCCGCGAACACACGCAAGGCATCCGCCGATTGGGCAAAGTGGAGAAGATCTATTTAGACAATACGAACCTCGCCAACGCTCTCGCCTCTACAAATCCTGATATCGGCAACCTACGCGAAACGTTCTTCCTCAACCAAACCCGCGTGAACCACACGGTGAGCAACTCGCCCATCTCCGATTTCCTAATCGAAGGGAAAACATTTGAGATTGGAGGAAAAAAGAAAGGGCAAAAGCAAATCGAATCCGCAGACGAGGGCTACATCGTCAAAGACGATATCGAAACAGGCTTCGGCAACGTCGTTCCGCTTTGGATGTTCGGAATGCAATATTAGCGAAGGCACTCGCCAATTTGCGAAGAGAAAGCGTATGAAGACGAGCCAACACTCTACTTCTTCGTCGCACGAAAGGCGGAACCAGAGTTGTGCGACGATTTCCGACAAGAAATTGAAAACAAATTGGGTATACCGACTTTAGGGAAAGTAGACCGGTTCGCCACCCTGTTCGAATATCTGATGAAACTCTCCGTTACTCGTCCCATAACCCTGTTCATAGACGAGTTTCAGGAGTTTTTCAGAGTGAACAAGTCGGTTTTCAGCGATATGCAACGCATTTGGGACATTTTCAGTCCGACGGCGAAAATCAACCTTGTGGTATGCGGGTCTATCTATTCGATGATAACGAAAATCTTCAAAGACAAAAAAGAATCCTTGTACAACCGGCAGACACATTTTATGTCCGTCCGCCCGTTCACACCAGCCGTTCTGAAAGAAATACTCTCGGAGTACAATCCCAACTACTCCGCAGAAGATCTCCTGGCACTCTACGCCTTCACAGGCGGAGTCGCAAAATATGTGAAGATACTGATGGATGCCGGCGCGACATCCAAAGAAAAAATGTTGAACCAAATAGTTCAGCCAGACTCTGTGTTTCTGGGGGAAGGGAAATCCATCCTTATTGAAGAATTCGGGAAAGACTATGGAACCTATTTTTCCATACTATCTGCCATTGCAAGAGGCAAGTCGTCACGTTCGGAAATAGAAGCCGTCATCGGCAAAGAAATCGGCGGATACCTCACCAAGTTAGAGGATGACTACGAGATCATCTCCAAAAAACAGCCATTGTTCGAACGAACCAACTCTAAAAAGGTACGATACACGATAAAAGACAATTTCTTCACATTTTGGTTCCGATTCATCTACAAATACAACTATATGCTTGAGATTGAGAACTACGAGAGCGTGCGGACAATCATCAACCGCGACTATGAAACGTTTTCCGGCATTATTCTTGAAAAATACTTCAATCAGATACTCATTGAGAGCCACGCCTACACCCGCATCGGAGGGTGGTGGGACAGAAAAGGAGAAAACGAAATTGACCTCATCGCAGAAGACGAGCTGAGCAACAAAGCAACCTTTTTCGAGGTGAAACACCAAGCAAAGAACATCGACCTGAGGGTTTTAGAAGAAAAATCCGTTGTCTTTCTCCGAGTCACTGGCGAATTCAAAGGCTACGACATCAACTATAAGGGATTGTCAATGCAAGATATGTAGGCATTTTCCCCATTCCCCGACATTCTTTTGTTTTTCCCTCTCATTCATTTCCCACAACGAGAAAAAATAAGTAATTTCGCAGCGGAAATTTTTCTAAGAAGAAACTCTAAACAAATATATTCCTTATGGTAAGAGACACTGCTATTTTCGACATCATCGAGAAAGAGCGCCAACGCCAGTTGAAGGGCATCGAGTTGATTGCCTCTGAGAACTTCGTTAGCGACCAAGTAATGCAAGCGATGGGGTCTTGCTTGACAAACAAATATGCCGAGGGTTACCCTGGCCACCGCTACTACGGAGGCTGCGAGGTTGTCGACTTGAGCGAGCAATTGGCCATCGACCGTTTGAAGGAAATCTTCGGGGCAGAATGGGCTAACGTACAGCCTCACTCGGGCGCACAAGCCAATGCCGCTGTATTCTTGGCTTGCCTCAACGCAGGCGACAAGTTCCTCGGCTTGAACCTCTCGCACGGCGGGCACCTCTCGCACGGTTCTCCCGTAAACTTCTCTGGTTTGATGTTCCACGCTTTGGAATATAACGTGAAAGAAGAAACCGGTCGTGTGGACTACGACCAGCTGGAGCAAGTGGCTCGCACCGAACACCCTAAACTGATCATCGCCGGCGCATCAGCCTACTCAAGGGAGTGGGACTACGCACGCATTCGCAAGGTGGCAGACGAAATCGGCGCCATTTTCATGGTAGATATGGCACACCCAGCCGGACTGATCGCTGCTGGTCTGCTCGACAACCCCGTCAAATACGCCCACATCGTTACCACAACCACCCACAAAACATTGCGCGGCCCTCGCGGTGGCGTCATTATGATGGGCAAGGATTTCGACAACCCATTCGGCAAAAAAACTCCTAAGGGCGAAATCAAAAAAATGTCTGCATTGCTTGACTCTGCCGTGTTCCCAGGCATCCAGGGCGGTCCGCTTGAACACGTAATCGCTGCCAAGGCGGTTTCATTCGGCGAAGCTCTCCAACCAGAATACAAAGTTTACCAGAAGCAAGTGAAGGCCAACGCTGCCGCTATGGCTCAGGCTTTCATGGACAAGGGATACAAAATCATCTCCAACGGTACAGACAACCACTCAATGTTGGTAGACCTCCGCACCAAATTCCCTGAACTCACCGGTAAGGTGGCTGAAAAGGCATTAGTGGCAGCAGACATCACCACCAACAAAAATATGGTGCCTTTCGACAGCCGCTCACCATTCCAAACTTCCGGTCTGCGCTTCGGTACGCCTGCCATCACCACCCGTGGTGCAAAAGAGCCTTTGATGTTGGACATCGTCGAGATGATCGACACCGTCCTCTGCAACCCAGAGTGCGAAAAGACCATCAAGTCTGTAAAAGAGAAAGTCAACTCCATTATGAAGGACTATCCTCTCTTCGCTTGGTAATCCGACTCTTCACAATAAACAAAAGAGACCGCCTCAACATTGGGACGGTCTTTTTTGTATTTTACGCACCTTCGGCGGAAGTCACCCGCGGTTCTTCAGAAAATCAAGGAACAACTCGGGTTTGTCATTGATGACCAACTCGTCGGGCATTCCCTCCTCTCGGAAAAGTTGGAACACATAATTATAGTTCGCCACATCGTAGGATATGTGCGCGTCGCTGCCCATAATCACCATCAGTTGGTGTTTTTTGCAGAGGCGCACCAATTCGCGGTTGTTATGCCAGGCCTTTACCTTGCCGCGGTTGGGGTTGAGAGAGCTGTTGTTCACCTCGAGTAAGATGTGGTTCCGCTTGGCGGCCAGCACCACCTCTTCAAAATCCAACTCCGCGCTGCCGTCCGCCGGGTGGCTGATAATGTCTATCTGCGGATTCTGTATCACTTTGATCAATGCCTGCGTGTTCTCCTCCCTCGTGCCAGAGGAGTAGCACGACTGGTGGATGCCGGCGATGCGCACATCCAACTTGTCTATCACACTGTCGGCAAGGTCCAACCCACCATCCACATCAATGATGTTGATTTCCGCCCCCATCAATAGGTGCAGGCCGTCGATCTCGCGCGGTATGACGTGGAAATTACGGAAATAGACAGACTGGCACGCACCACGAATAGAAGGGCCGTGATCCGTAATGCCAAGGATCTTCAACCCTTTGTCTTTTGCACTCTTCACCATCTCCTGGATAGTGCTGTACGCGTGCCCGCTGGCCACGGTGTGGGTATGCACATCTAACGCAACATTCATAATAAATCTCCTTTCCCTCCAAAAATAGAAAAATATTCGGCAAAAACAGCATACGGCAAAAACATTGCACGCAAAGGGATTTTCATTAACTTTGCAAGACAGTAACAAAAACGCTAATCAATCTTGAAGTAAGATGGGTAGGAGAAACAAACAGTTGCCATTGCTCGAAAACATCCGTATCACGGGAGTTGCCAACGAGGGGAAGGCAATCGCCAAGGTGGATGACATGGTGATATTCACCCAATTTGTGGTGCCAGGTGATGTGGTGGATCTCCAAATCACACGGAAGAAAAACAGTTACATGGAGGGGCGCGTCACGCAGATCCGCCAGTATTCCGACCGCCGCAGCGAGGCGTTCTGCCCCCACTTTGGCACCTGCGGAGGCTGCAAGTGGCAGATTCTTCCCTACGAAGACCAACTCAAGGCGAAGCAAGACCAGGTGTACAACAACCTGCTGCGCATCGGCAAAGTGGAACTGCCCGAGGTTTCACCCATCATCGGCTCGAAAAACATCATCAGGTACCGCAACAAACTCGAGTTCACTTTCTCCAACAAAAAGTGGCTCACCTACGAGCAAGTAGCCTCTGGCGCCAACTTCGAGAACGAAGATATGAACGCCCTTGGATTCCACATCCCCGGCATGTTCGACAAGGTGTTAGACATTGACCAGTGCTTCCTTCAAGATGAGATTTGCGACCGCATACGCCACTGCATCAAAGACTACGCAAAGGCTCACCAACTGCCATTCTTCGACCTACGCAACAAGGAGGGATTCCTCCGCACCATCGTCGTACGCACGGCAAGCACTGGCGAGGTGATGCTCACCGTCGTCTTCTTCCACGAAGACAAGGAGAAACGCGAGGCTCTGCTCAACCACCTTGTGGAGCAATTCCCTCAAATCACCTCCCTGATATATGTAATCAACGGAAAGTGCAACGACACGATCACCGACCAAGAAACATTCGTCTTCAAAGGACGCGACCACATCTTCGAGGAGATGGAGGGACTGAAATTCAAAATCGGTCCGAAGTCGTTCTACCAAACCAACAGTCCGCAAGCCTACGAACTATACAAAGTGGCACGCGAGTTCGCCCACCTCACAGGCAACGAACGCGTATACGACCTCTACACCGGCACCGGCACCATAGCCTGCTTCGTGGCAAAATACGCCAAGAGCGTTATCGGCATCGAGTATGTGCCAGAGGCGATAGAAGACGCCAAGGTGAACGCCAAAAACAACAACATCGGCAACACCGAATTCTTTGCCGGCGATATGAAAAACATCCTCACAGGCGATTTCATCTACGAACACGGAAAGCCTGACGTCATCATCACAGACCCTCCGCGCGACGGAATGCACCCCGACGTGGTGGAAACCATCCTCAACGCTGAGCCTCAACGCATCGTCTACGTGAGCTGCAACCCAGCCACACAGGCGCGCGACCTCAACCTATTAGACTCAAAATACAAAGTAACCGCCATACAACCCGTGGACATGTTCCCACACACACACCACGTGGAGAATGTAGTGGCCTTGGAACTAAGATGATACTATTATGCAAGTATACACCGGATTCATCATCTTCCTGATACTGTTAGTCGTACTGCCCGACCTATACCTCTTCCGTAGGTTTATGCACAACCGCACACACAAATCTACCGGTGTGCTGCACTGCATCATCTCCGCCTATTTCATCATCGTTTCCTTGGTGATAATGGCGAACATCAACTATGTATTCTCGCCCGAGACGAACTTCCGCCTCATCATGTTCATCACCATTATGGGGGCGATTTACATACCCAAATTGGCGTTCTGCACCTGCGACCTACTCTTCTACCTCACGAAAAAACGTTGGCGGAAAATCCAATACACCGGTTATGTGTTCGCTGCCATCTTCGCACTGCTCATTCTGCACGGGGCTTTCTTCGAACGTTTTAACTTCGAGAAAGGCGAATACACCGTTCCGATGAAGGATCTGCCTTCTGAGTTCGATGGTTACAAAATCGTGCAGATAAGCGACCTGCACCTCGGCACGTTCTCATTCTCGCAAGAAAAACTCAAACCGCTAATGGACTCCATCAACGCGCAGAACCCCGACCTCATCGTCTTCACCGGCGATTTGGTGAACACCTTCGCCACCGAATGCAACGGCTGGGACGAAGTGTTCGCACGCCTCAACCCACAAACACAAAAACTCGCCATCTTAGGCAACCACGACTACAGCACCTATTTCAAATGGGACGATGAAGACCTGAAATCGCTCAACAGCATGGCGGTGCGGCAAAGACTCCGCGACTTCGGCTTCCAACTGCTGCTCAACAAGAGCCAAACCATCCGCCGAGGGGCAGACTCCATCGTGGTAATCGGGTTAGAGAATTGGGGGCGGAAAAGCAACACCAACTTCGCAAACTATGACAAAGCGACGCAAGGAACAGACGGATTCCCAGTGAAAATACTGCTGAACCACGACCCGACATTCTGGAAAGACAGCATCTGCGACAGGCACGACATCGACCTCACACTGAGCGGACACACGCACGCCGCCCAGATGGGAATCCAAATTGGCAGTTGGAAATGGTCGCCAGCCAAATACGCCTTTGAATATTGGGACGGGCTGAGCGAACGCAACGGCAAGTACATCCTCGTGTCGCGCGGCGTTGGCTGCGTGGGAATACCCGTGAGAGTGGGACTGCCGCCGCAATACTCCGTCATCACCCTGAAAAAAGAATAAAATGCAGATACGAGACATCCTGAACGAAATTGAAGCCTTCGCCCCACTCCGCTACCAAGAGTCATACGACAACAGCGGTCTGCAAGTGGGCGACGACACACAGGAGGTGCGCGGTGTACTTCTATGCATCGACATCACCGAGCAGGTGTTGGACGAAGCCATAGAAAAAGGTTGCAACCTCATTATCGCACACCACCCTCTGCTGTTCCGCGGCATCAAGAAAATCACCCCGACGGATGCCACCGCACGCTGCATCATCAAGGCAGTACAGAACCAAATCACACTCTACGCCAGCCACACCAATATGGACAAAGCACCACACGGCGTCAGCTTCAAAACCGCACAAAAATTAGGCATCCAAGCGGAGCGTCCCTTAGTGCCAGAGGCAGCCGACCCCACCTTCGGGTTGGGCATCATCGGCACACTTCCACAAGCAGAAGACGCACACGTCTTTCTGCTGAGGGCGAAGCGTACCCTCCAACTCGGCGCACTGCGGCACAGCGACATCCCCAACGGGAAAAAGGTGCGACGCATAGCCCTTTGCGGCGGCTCTGCTTTCGAGTTCTACACCAACGCCGCACGCGAGGGAGCAGACCTCTACCTCACCGCCGATGTCAAATACCACCAATTCTTCGAGGCGACTGGAAGCACCATTTTGGCAGACATCGGTCATTTTGAGTCCGAGCAATTCACAAAAGACATCTTTTATGAAATACTTTCAAAAATTAATGCTAACTTTGCGGTGATTTTTTCAGACAGAAAAACTAATCCGATAAATTACATATAAGAATATGTCAGAGAAAGAAACTAAGGAGATTTCTGTGGAAGAGAAACTGAAAGCACTCTTCGATTTGCAGTTGGTGAATTCCGAAATTGACAAAATAAAGACTTTGAGAGGCGAACTTCCGTTAGAGGTTCAGGACTTGGAGGATGAAATCACAGGCTTGAACACCCGCCTTGACAACCTGAACGCAGAGATCAGGGAGGTTGAAAGTGAAATTTCCGGAAGAAAAGGCGAAATCGAGAACGCAAAGATGCTCATCTCGAAATACCAAGAGCAACAGAACGATGTGAAAAACAACCGTGAGTATGAGAACCTCTCTAAGGAGATAGAGTTCCACTCGCTCGACATCGAACTGCACGAGAAGAAAATCCGCGAGGCAAAAAAACATATCGAGGCAATCAAAGAGGAGTTCGAAAAAACGAAAGAGAACATCGAAGACCGCAAGGAAGACCTCAACCTCAAGAAACAAGAGTTGGACGAAATCGTTTCGGAAACGAAGCAAGAAGAGGAAAGACTTCGCGACAGAGGCAAAGAAATTGAGGAGAAAATAGAAGAGCGTTTGCTCGCCGCATTCAAGAGAATCCGCAAAAACGCACGCAACGGTCTGGCTATCGTCCCTGTGGAACGCGACGCTTGCGGTGGCTGCTTCAACAAGATTCCGCCTCAACGCCAGTTGGACATCCGCCTTCGCAAAAAGGTCATCGTTTGCGAGTACTGCGGACGAATCCTCATCGACCCAGAAATGGCCAGCGAGGAGAAAGTAAAGGAATAATCCCCAACCGGTGGATTTTCAAAAAAACCACCGAATTGTGAAAAATAAATGAGCGGACGCAATCACCAGTTGGTTGCGTCCGCTCTTTGTGTCGTCGCTGTGTCATCTAACGACATTAGATTTCAATGCTCTTTTCTCCTCTCAGCATCATATCAAAATCATTCTCCGTAAGGTCTGACTCACGCTGGTTGGTGAGGGCGAGCAACGCCTTGCGCAGGTCTTCCTTGTTTGTAGAATTGTTGGCGCGCTGCACCGCCTGCATAACGACTGCGCTCTTCTTGTCAATTTGCGCCATTGTGCGTTGGAACTCACTCTTCAACTTTTCAAACTCCTCATTGTAGGCTTCTCGTGTGAGTTGCGACTTTATCTGCTCGCTTTGCAGATAGGAGAAATTACGTAAGATTTCGGAAGCTTTCGCCACCGCTTCCTGCACGCATTTCGTCTGCTCTGGTGTCATAACACCCTCCAAATCCAACTCTTTCAAAACAGAATGAGAAATGCTTTCGCCATTTTTCTCCAAAGTAGCGCAAGTGTCGTTCACAAAACTATTCAGTTGATTTTCTACGTGTTTCGGCAATTGATATTCAATCTCCTTGATCGTCCGCACATTGAGCAGACTCTCGTCCAAACGGTTTTCCAGAACAGATTTTCCGGCATGCAACATCGTTATAAGGTTTTTGAGGTGTTTCAGCACCACCAATTTCTGTTTGCCATCGCACACCAAATTCTCGGCAATTTTCTTATTGATTTTCGACAGTTTCACCTTCAAATCGTCATACTCGCGTTTATCGCGTTCCAAACTATCACGGTGGGATTTCAAGTCCTGTTCCGCCTCGTAGACATCCGCTTTCGTTTCCTCATACGCATCAACAAGCACGCCATTGTTTTTGTCCCACTCGTAGAGTTTTTTCTCGTACCCCTTCGTTCCGAAGAGTTTTCCCACGAAAGATGGCTCGGCAGGTTTCTCCTTCATCGCTTTGTCGTAGAGGTCTTTCTTTGCGGTGAGCAGTCCGTTACGGTCGGCAATGAGGTTGCTGAAAAAGTGTATCCACTCGTTATGGTCGTTAATGGATTGTTCCAACGATTTCAGTCGGTTCAATATCTCGTCGCGCTGCGATTTCAGACTCTTCGATTCGTCCGTGTAGATATTCTCCAAAATGTTCTCGAGGTCGTCCGTCATCAGTTGATCGCAATACCGCAGGAAAGCGTCCGCTTGCGGAATGTAGACATCGTTCATCGTCTTATGGATTGCAGCCACGCGCATCAAGTCAGACTGTATCAACATTCTGTCTTTCACAATGCTGTCTTCAAACTTCAGAAGTTCCCGCTCCATCTGCGTGGTTTTCGCGGCGGCGTCTAAATAATGGTTGAGGAACGAGAATGCTGCGGCAACCAATCCGCCGTACACACCGCCCTTGCCCAATGCCTTGCTACTCTTCATCCACACTGGCACGCTCGACATTGTCTTCTGAAAATGGTCGGCAATCTCGCCAATGAGCAGTGTGCAGTTCTCGTCCAACTTGTCGAATTGCAATTGCCTATCCGATTGCATCAGTTTGACATCCAACCACTTAATGCTATTGAAATCAAAAAGATTCGGTGCAATAACCTTGATGGAGTCGCCGAAAATATCGACAAGCGCAGAAGAATACTGAAGGAACTTGCTGTTGATGGAACTGCGGAGCAAGAGGAAGTCGCGCACATCCGTCTTGACGCAATCCTCCGCCGTCTGATACTCGCCCACCATTTTCCCATAGTTCTGCATAAGAACCGCACCCTTACTTTGAATCCTTTCAATATCGCCGTAGCCACTCAATTCTTTTGCAATCGACAACGATATAGAATCAACATCCAACACAGTGCGCACCTCCTTCTGGGCAGACTCAATGGCGGCATCAGCCTTGTGAAGGTCGCTACGAACCAAGGATAACGCCTGCGAATGGTTTCCATCGTCCAACGAAACATTCAACTCGTGCATCTCTACAACACTCGCCCCTTCGTTGTTGGAAACCACCGTGGAGCGGATTAGCGGCGAATCGCCATACGCCTTGTACGCGCCATAAACCGCCTCGCTGAGCGCAGCCCCATCCTGAATGTCTATTTTGTATTTAGACTGAAGAATGGCAGCCAAGTCCGACCGCGTTATCGTCGCATTGTCGGCACGCTGCTTCTCCACAATCTCCATTATCGAAACATATAGTTCTTTTCCCTTTCCCATAATATAAAATATTGTTTTTTAGAAAATTATCTTACAAAATAAACAATAAGCGCGACAATCACGGCAACAACAACCAAGCACACCGACGAAAGGATGTTCACCCTCCGCTGCGCCTCTTTGTTGCCCTCAACGAACCCCTTGATGAGGTTTTTGTTGATATAGTTGGCACAAAACACAAAGTCGACCGCACTACCAACGACAGGAATGAAACCCACCACGGCATCCACCAACGCAACCGTCAGCACCGCCGCCGTCAGCCGCAGAGAACGGACAACGAAAAGACTGATGTAAACATACACCAAACTGACGAGCGACATCAGCAAATCGCCCCCCATTTCAAGAAATCCCAACACACCATCCAGGATATCCAAGCCGAAAGAGAAACCGGAGATGAAAACCTCGTATGTGCCGTTTTTCTCAATCTCTGCCCTACGCTCTGCCACCTTGGCAGCCTCGCGTTCCGCCTTTTCAAGAGACTTGCGTTCCCGCTCTTTCTGCTTGTCCGACTTAAGGTTCAGCTGCGACCTCGTTTCTTCTCTTCTTTGGTTTGCCATTTCAATGTCTGCTTTTTGTTTAACGATAAGCGAAAGTTAGCACAAAAAATGTTGGAAAAGGATTTTGACGCACAATTTTTAGGACGAAAAATAAAACCGTCGCACAAATAGTTGCATCGCACAAAAATAAAACACTTTTCGAAGAGCCACCCCCAACTGATTTGGCTTAAAAAACTAATTTTGCATCGGCAAGCACGTTGCCAGTTTTTTTGTGATAGCCGTAAAAGATTAAATTTAGCAAATATTCTAACAAAAATGAAACATACTTTTTCTCTGATGATTCTATGCCTCGCCTTGCTGCACGGCAGCACGGCTTGCAATGATAAAAACAGATGCGTTGAAGAAGAAACACCCGACTCCACCTCCCTAAACTGGGAAGACAAAGGGCTTTGGTTTGAAGGCGACATAAGATTAGGCAACACCGACGAGGCTTTCCCCGACGTGTTCTACCTACTGCCCACCTGCATCACCGCCTGGGACGATGAGGACGGCAACAAGCACTACAACGCAGACCCAAGCAACCCCACACACCGCCAGGCGTGGCAACTCTCCGCAGAGTTGGCTGACACCATCTTCGCAACCCACGCCAACCTCTACCTCCCCTACTACCGCCAAGCCACATTCGACGCTCTGCAAGGCGACCACGCAGAAGAGGCGTGCCGAATGGCAACGCACGATGCCTTGGAGGCATTCAACTACTATCTGACGCACCACAACCACAACCGCCCATTCATCCTCGCCGGGTACAGCCAAGGCGGAATGTTAGTCAAAAACATCCTGAAAAGTATGGACGACGACACCTACCAACGCCTGATTGCCGCCTACGTCGTGGGCTACGGCATCACAGCCGCAGACACTGTGACACAACCGGGACACCGCACATCGCACGTCAAACTGGCGCATGACTCCACCTCGCTCGGCGTAACCATCAATTTCAACAGTGTTACAAACGCCAACGCCATCTGTCCATTGGTTTGCAATGGGAACATCGCCTGCATCAATCCTGTGTCGTGGACAACCGACTCCACTCCTGCAGTACTTCTCGCACCTGGTAAATCTCCAAAAACAGACGACGCACGCTTCCCTTACGGAACGGCGGCAGTGGCACAAGACGGCAATCAAGCGGTAACCGTAAGCGTCGACCCCGGACAGCAAGTCCTCATCGTCGGCGGAGTAGACCCACAACGATATTTTCTTCCATCCCTGCAAGGATTTTTCTCTTTGGGCAACCTACACTTGCAAGAATTGTTTTTCTACGCCGATCACCTAAGACATAACGTGTTGCTTCGCAGTGAAATCTCAAAAAACAAATAAAAATGGATGTTCTTCGGAACACCTCCTTTTACAAAAACATACGAGGAGAATCGCAGTCGAAGTGTTTCATTAAGGCAAAATAAAGTATATTTGCAAAAAATGTACAATATGACGCTAAGGAAACTCATCATAGCCCTTGCCGGCGCAGTGGCAGTTTTTTCGGTTCAGGCGAAAATCAGCAAAAACACCACCTACTCGAATTACATCGAGAAATACGCTCCCATTGCCATCGTGAAAATGCAAGAGCATGGCATCCCCGCCAGCATAACACTGGCGCAAGGCGTGTTAGAATCGGGCGGCGGGCAAAGCGAACTCGCCAAGAAAAGCAACAACCACTTCGGGATAAAGTGCGGGAACGACTGGGACGGCGACAAAGTCTACCACGACGACGACAAGAAGCACGAGTGCTTCCGCAAATACAAATCTGCCGAACTCTCTTTCGAAGACCACTCAAAATTCCTAATGAAAAGTCGCTACCAAAAACTCTTCGAGTTGGACGTGCGCGACTACAAAGGATGGGCGAAGGGCTTAAAGGAGTGCGGATACGCCACCGATGCCAACTATGCGAAACGACTCATCGAAATCATTGAGGCATACGAATTATACAATTACGACAAAGGATTGGTTACACCCATCCACCGCGACTCAAACAACGTGATTGCACCATCGCCCACCCAGCACACCAGCTCCATGGGCTACATCCTCGCCTACAACACCCACGAAGTGTCCGTTTCCGGCACAAACAAAATCGTGAAAGCAGAACAGGGGGACACCTACGCCTCCATCGCAAAGGAGTTTGGCCTGCGGAAGTGGCAAATCAGACGCTACAACAACATCGGACGGAAAGACGGCAAAGAACCCACTGTGGGCGAAAACGTCATCATCGGTCGGGCAAAGAAATAAATGAATTTTTTGAAACAATAAAAACAAAATAACATGACTATAGATAGCAACAAATTCATCGGAAAAAACAAATTCGTAGCGATTAGTTACAAACTCTACGTATTCGACGAAGAAGATCCTTCTAAAAGAGAACTTTGGGAGGAAGCCCCTGAGGACGCACCGTTTAAGTTCACTTGCGGATTAGGAATGGTGATCGATAATCTTGAGAGAAGCCTCGTCGGACTATACGAGGGCGACCTGTTCAGCATCCCCCTTCTCAAAGAAGACGCCTACGGGGATTATGAAGATGGACGCGTCGTAGAATTAGAAAAAAAGATATTCTGTGTGGACGGAAATTTCGATGACGAATACATAAAAGAAGGTAATATCGTTCCGATGATGGATGCCGATGGCAACCGTATGTACGGAATCGTCTTGGAAGTGGGAAAAGACAAGGTAAAAATGGACTTCAACCATCCATTGGCAGGAGAGAACCTCCTCTTCGTCGGGAAAGTGGTAGAAGTGCGCGACGCCACCCCAGAAGAAATCGCAGTGGCTACCAAACCCCACAAATGCGGCAGTTGCAGCGGTAGCTGCGGAGATTGCGAAGGCGGATGCGGCGGAGGTAACGAGGGTTGCAACGGCGGATGCGGCAACTGCGGCAACTAATTTGCCACATACAACAAGGGGGAATTTTTTTTCATTCTCCTAATGGGAAAGAATTTTGAATGATAAAACCCAAACAGTCAAGGGTTAGTGTACCGCAAGCGCACTAACCCTTGATGCAAAAACCACCTAAATCTCACAATGAATTCCTTTGGCAACTTACTAAGGCTCACCACCTTCGGAGAGTCGCACGGCGTGGCAGTCGGCGGCGTCATTGACGGATTCCCCTCCGGAATAGACATCGACCTCGACTTCATTCAAAAGGAGTTAGACCGACGCAGACCTGGACAATCCAAGCTGACCACATCGCGCAACGAAGGCGACCGCATAGAAATTCTCTCCGGTACATTCGAAGGAAAATCAACGGGAACACCCATCGCCTTCGCCATCCGTAACGAGAACCAACACTCCACCGACTATTCCGAGTTGAAAGACCTATTCCGCCCATCACACGCAGACTACACCTACGAGCAGAAATACGGCATACGCGACTACACCGGCGGAGGCAGAAGTTCGGCACGCACCACAATCGCCCACGTGGCAGGCGGCGCATTCGCAAAACTGCTACTCAGAAAAATAGGCGTGGAAATCAACGCCTATACATCGCAAGTGGGGAACATCGCCGTAAAAAAACCATACACCGAACTCAACCTGAGCCAAACAGAAGACAACGCCGTGCGCTGCCCCGACGCCGAAACCGCCCTTGAAATGGAGAAACTCATCAAACAAATAAAAGAAGATGGAGACACCATCGGCGGCGTCATCAGTTGCGTGGTGCGCAATTGCCCCGTCGGGTTAGGCGAACCCATCTTCGACAAACTGCAAGGCCGGTTGGCTTTGGCTATGCTCTCCATAAACGCAGCAAAGGGCTTTGAATATGGTTGCGGATTCGCAGGTGCCACCCAAAAAGGGTCTGAACTAAACGATGTATTCTACAACGCAGGCGGACGCATCCGAACAAAGACCAACAACTCCGGCGGCATACAAGGCGGCATCAGCAACGGTGAAGACATCTACTTCCGCGTGGCGTTCAAAGCAGTGCCAACCCTCCTGAAAGACCAGCAAACCGTGGACAAAAACGGCAACGAGGTAACCTTCAAAGCCCGCGGACGGCACGACCCGTGTGTGCTGCCAAGGGCAGTACCCATTGTCGAGGCACTCGCCGCACTGACCATCGCCGATGCCTACTTAGAAGCGAAAGCAAGAAATCTATAAAAACACCTAATCAGAAAAACGAGCCAGAAAGAAACCTTTGGCTCGTTTTTTTTATCCAACCGTCCATCAACCATTTGATAATCAGACATTAATAAAAAATAAACATCACACTTGAAATATTATTCATTCCAGATACATTTTATATGAAAAAGTCGTAAATTTGCAACATTTTTCAAAGGTTGACTTTTGTCATAGATAAACTTGCGAAACCATTGTGCATCAATGCCTTTCGACATTCTGCGAAGAATTGGCGAAACAAGCGGAAAGACAAAAACACGCTGAAACGAGAAAAACATTTGAATAAATATACAGAAATAAAGAAATGAAAAATTCAACTGAGCGTGTGTTCGCCCCAAAACTTTTCTCTTGCATCAAAGGATACAAGAAGGGGCAGTTTATCACCGACTTTATGGCGGGTATCATCGTGGGTATCGTCGCCATACCATTGGCCATCGCATTCGGTATCGCCTCGGGCGTGGGACCCACGGAGGGCCTTGTAACCGCCATCATCGCCGGTCTGCTCATCTCTATGTTCGGAGGTTCGAAAGTGCAAATCGGCGGACCGACGGGTGCCTTCATCGTCATTATCTACGGTATCATACAAGAGTACGGACTTTCCGGACTGATGATTGCCACCGTTATGGCGGGAATCCTACTCATCGTAATGGGATTGTTGCGCTTGGGTAGCGTCATCAAGTTCGTTCCCTACCCCGTCATCGTCGGCTTTACAGGTGGTATCGCCCTCACTATCTTCTCAACGCAGATGAACGATCTTTTCGGCTTGGGAATTTCCAATGTGCCAGCCGACTTCCTACACAAATGGATATGCTATTTTCAAAACTTCAGCCACATCAACTGGTGGGCGTTGGGCGTAGGAATCGCCAGTCTGCTCATCATCATCTTCACTCCAAAAATCTCCAAGAAGATTCCTGGTTCGCTTGTGGCGATAATCATCTCAACCATTGGTGTTTACATCCTTAAAAGCCGCTTTGGCGTGGATTGCATACAAACCATCGGCGACCTCTACGACCTGCCGAGCGGCGTACCAACCCCCGCTGTTCCAGATATGCAACTTGCTGAGGGACAAAGCATTCTTAAAGTGATACAACAACTCTTCCCTGCCGCCTTCACCATCGCTATGCTGGGCGCCATCGAATCATTGCTCTCCGCTATGGTGGCAGACGGAGTCATCGGCGACCGCCACAACTCCAACACCGAACTTATCGGACAAGGTATCGCCAATATGGTGGTACCATTCTTCGGCGGAATACCGGCAACAGGAGCCATCGCCCGCACTATGACCAACATCAACAACGGCGGACGCACACCTGTGGCTGGCGTGGTACACGCCTGCGTGCTGCTGTTAGTGTTGCTTTTCTTTGGAAAACTCGTGGGACTCATCCCGATGCCTTGCCTCGCCGGCGTGCTTATTATGGTGTCATACAATATGAGTGGGTGGCGCACGTTTGTTTCACTTTGGAAAAGTCCGAAGTCAGACTTCTCCGTGCTGATGGCAACCTTCCTGCTCACGGTCATCTTCGACCTTACCATTGCCATTGAAATCGGCTTGCTGTTGGCAGTCGTGCTGTTTATCCGCCGTTCGAGCGAAACATCCGAGATTCACGTGTTCCACGAAGAAATTGACCCAGGGGAAAACTTAGACGTTACCCTCCACGAGGAGAAACTCCACATACCAGAAGGGGTTGAGGTGTACGAAATCGATGGTCCTTACTTCTTCGGCGTGGCAAACAAGTTTGACGAGGTGATGCAAGAAGTGGCCAACCCTCCGAAAGTGCGTGTGATACGAATGAGGAAAGTTCCATTCATTGACTCCACAGGATTGCACAACTTGGAGAATCTCTGTCTGCAATCGCAGAAAGCAGGCATCAAGGTGGTGCTGTCCGGTGTCCGTCCGAATGTGGAGAAAACTCTGCTCAAAGCGAAAATGGACAAGCACATCGGCAAAGAGAACATCTGTCCGAACATCAATGTAGCATTAGAGAAAGCAGCAGAATACGCTGCGAAAGAGTAAGAGGAATAGAAAGATTAGAAGTTGACGAGGTCTTCGGGTTTCCGAAGACCTCGTTTCTTATTTCTGATTTCATTCATTAACCGCTATAACGCCCGCCCATAGTCCAGAATAAGTTTTGACCTATGGGTCAATTTGCAGGATAATACATCGTTAACATATAATAGCACGGAATCATCCCCATAACGCAATGATGTATGCCAAACGCAAAAGGGGTGCGCCCCCCCAATCGGCGGCACACCCCTCTCAATATAAATCTCTGTTTTTATTTATCGCTTTCGCAACTTATTCCGAAATTCTCCCCGCTATGTGGGGAGTCCTTCGCTGAGACCGCCCTGGGGGACGATCTCACAATTATTTTGAAACATCCTGGACAAGGCGGACGCTGTAGCCGTAGTACCGGCGGCCATTGTAGGACGACCCAACCCCCGCAGAAAGGAAGTAGAAACTGTAGGCGTCGTTGGAACTGTAGGCAGAAGACGACCAATAGTAGCCGTCCGACCCGACATCGTACACCGACGCGCCGAAGCGGCGCCCAGCGCAAGGCAACGCCACAACACCCAATCGCTCAAGGGCGGCGAACTGCTCTGTCGTGTAGGTGTTCGTTGACGGAACAGTCAAATTTCTCATTGAGGTTGACGACGTGCTTGTACTCAAGACAGTTACCGTTGTTCCCTCTGGCGCAATAAACGTCGCTGGAATAAACATAAAACACAAGTAGGACCTACTACCATCCTTAATATATCCCAACGTCCACTTGTTGTTTTTGAACAGATACTGCCACTCGTCCGTGGAGAGCGTCCTCCACTGGTTAGGCTCGTTGCCTCCGTTTGAGATGGCATTGTACACACCCCAGTCGGCCTTGGCGTAGTCGCCCGTAAGGTTATTAGAATAGTTCCCTCCTGGGTAATAATCGGAATATTCATCTGATGTTGACCACGGCATGTATGCGGTTGCACCGCTGCTCCAACCACTGGTTCCCCAACCGAATAGGTCGACCCAGCCGTCATAAGTCTCTGAGATGTTGCTGTTGGCTTCACCGATATAATCATACTGGTTCTCGGCGAAACGCCAAGTGCCAAGGGCAGTGCCGTCCGCCGTTATGTGCGAGCCTTGAGCAACGTTGAACTGCAGGTTGCCTTGCGAGAAATAGACCGATTTCGTGTCGGAAATCTTGTAGGCGGCACGGAATAGCGCTCCGTTCTTCTTCATAATAAAGGAGCTGTCGTACACGGCAGTATAGACCATATCGCATTCTGCCTCAACTATTTCCTTATTCCAACCCTTAAATTGATATGCGTAGTCGGTAGAGTCCTTGGTTGGAACTCCGCGAGTGTAGGTTGGTTTCGTTCCTCTTGCCACGGTGGTGTCTAATAGGGTTGTACCGTCGGCGTTCACAAAGTGGATGTCTAAGTTGAGTTCCTGGACAAGGCGAACACTGAGTCCGCGGTGCCGCCAGTTATCGGAGGTCGGTTCAATCTCCACAGAACGAGCATCGAAACAGTAGGCAACGGAGTAATCTTTGGCAGAAGACGACCAATAACTGCCCCACTCCCCGACAACGGACATCGACGTGTCGGTACGGAATCCAGCGAAAGGCAACGCCACAACACCTAAATTCTCAAGGGCAGCGAACTGGTCAGTCGTGTAGTTATTCGTTGATGGGATTGTCAGAACTTCCTCCATTAAGAATGGCTGAAAGGATGCTGTACCAATGACCTCCACGGTTATGCCCTTTGGTGCTTTGAAATCCGCTGGTATCAGCATAAAGCACCGAATTGAATCCTCGACCGAAGTTTTCACATAGCCCAGCGTCCACTTGTTATTTTTGAACAGATACTCCCACTCAAAAGTCGTCAAAACCCTCCACTGGTTAGGCTCGTTGCCTCCGTTAGTGATGGCATTGTACACGCCCCAATCCGCTTTGGCGTAGCCGTCTGTCAGATTGTTGGAATAACTTCCTCCTGGATAATAGTCTACGTATTTTTCTGAGGTCGCCCACGGCTGGTAAGCGTTCACTCCACGATTCCAGCCGCTCGTTCCCCAGCCGAAGAGGTCTATCCAACCAGTGTAAGTCTCTGAGATGTTGCTGTTGCCAGAACCGATATAATCATACTGATTCTCAGCGAATCGCCAAGTGCCTTGTGCAGTGCCGTCCGCCGTTATGTGCGTGCCTTGCGTGGTGAACTGCAAGTTGCCTTGCGAGAAATAGGCAGAATCAGTTTTGGAAATCTTGTAGGCGAAAGCACGGATCGCTCCGTTTTTCTTTGTGAGGAAACTATCGCAAACTGCGGTATAGATAAGCG
>CAVGRN010000043.1:0-20594 GCA_963631545.1 Paludibacteraceae bacterium
ACGTTACGGCAATGAACGGCTCGCTCCGCGGTGTGTACATCGTCCGCACCAAGGAGGCATTTCAAAAGATGATTGTCAAGTAAGTGTTTCTTGGATTTTTGATGAAAAACGCCTCGCAGGATTGCGGGGCGTTTTCTCTTGACTTCCTCACATTTGTGCGCCATCAAATGGCGCACATTGATGATATTCAATCATCCTCCGTCAAGTTTAGCCGAGCTGCCCACACAACGGAAGACGGCGTATGCAATGAGCAAAATGTTAGAGCCTACGTTGGGATAAAGGTACGAATCTAAATCGGTATTCGGGACAAGAAAATCGCAATACTATTGCGTTTCGTTTGAATCGTCGATTCGTTTTGATTGAATCGTCGATTCATTTCGTTTTGAATCTATTAGTGTCCGCCAAAACAATATAAACCATCACCCAACTTGTTGAATTAGCGGAATTGGGTGGTCGGCAAGTTATGTACAAGCCTAAACTCTATTCATCGCAGTCATTTGGAAACGGTTCGGTCGCTTCTTGAAACATTAATTTTCAACGCTTCGTTTGGGCTTTAGTTTCTAACTGAAAAACAAAAATCCAAAAATCCATTATTTGAGGATTCTCTTTTGTGGTGACGCATTGATGAAGTCAGGAAAATGTTGAACGGAGGCTTTCTTCAAGTCTCCGTTCTTATTTGAATTCGATTTCTAATTGAGGGTCGATCAGTGTGAACGAGCGGCGGTGGTACTCGCATGGACCCGACTGGCGTATCGCCTCCCGGTGTTCCTTCGTCGGGTATCCTTTGTTTTTCTTCCAAAGGTATTGGGGATATTCCTCGGCGATTTTCATCATGAAATCGTCTCGGTAGGTTTTCGCCAGCACCGAGGCGGCGGCTATCGACATATATTTGCCGTCTCCTTTCACAACGCATTGGTAGGGAGTGTCGTGGTAGGGTCTGAAGCGATTACCATCGATAATCAGGTGCTGAGGTCTTACCGTCAGTTGGTCGATTGCTCGGTGCATCGCCAAAATCGATGCATTCAAGATGTTTATCTTGTCAATCTCTTGCGCGGTGCAGATGCCAACGCCCCAAGCCACGGCGTTCTCTTCGATGATTGGGCGCAGCGTGTAGCGTTGCTTCTCCGTCAGTTGCTTTGAGTCGTTGAGCAGTTCGTTCTGAAAATCTGGGGGGAGAATGACGGCGGCGGCAAACACGGGCCCGGCAAGGCAACCTCTCCCCGCCTCGTCGCAACCTGCCTCGACGACTCCTTCTTGAAGAAATGGTAGTAACATTTGCTTTATTTGTTGCCCAATAAAACACGGGCGTTTTCCAACGCGGCATCGGTCAGGTTGGCGCCGCTCAGCATTTGTGCGATTTCCTTGACACGCTCGTCTGCGGAGAGTTGGATGATGTGCGAAACGGTGCTTTCCTCGTTGTCCTCTTTGTAGACTTTGTAGTGGGTGGAGCATTTGGCGGCGATTTGCGGTAGGTGTGTGATGCTCACCACTTGCATATATTCACCCATCGTCTTCATCAATTCGCCCATACGGTCTGCCACCTCGCCCGAAACACCTGTGTCTATCTCATCCAAGATGATGGTCGGCAGGTTCTCTTTCTTCGAGAGAATGGACTTTAACGTCAACATAACCCTTGACAGTTCACCGCCGGATGCCACGGAGGCGATGGGTTGCATAGCGCCGTTTTTATTGGCTGCGAATATAAACGTAACTTTGTCTTTTCCTTTCGGGGTGAAGTTTGGCAACGGCTCGATCTGCACTTCAAACTTGGCGTTCGCCATTCCTAAGTTGTGGAGAATGTCGGATACTGCGTTGCCGAAGCCCTCGCTTGCTTTTTGTCGGCATTCGGTTACATTTGTTGCCGCCACAGTCAGGTCGCTTTCCAATTTTGCGATGTTCTGCTCCAATTCGGCGATGGTCTCTTCGGACGATTCCAATTTGGCAAACTCCTCTTCGAACTGGCGTTTCACTGCCAACAGGGCTGCGAGATTGTCCACCTTATGTTTCTTCTCCAACGTGTAAATCAAGTCTAAACGTGCGTTGACGAACTCGATGCGCTGTGGGTCGACGGAGACGTCCGCCAACTTTGTCTCCACTTCGCGGGCGATTTCTTTCAATTCGATGGCTGCGCCGCTTATGCGTTCCGTCCAACCAATGAGGTCTTTGTAGACGGACGACAGGTCGGACATTTTGTCTTGTATCTCTTTGAGTGTGCCGCAGATAGACTCTTCCTTGTCTGACAGATGCCACTGGGCTTGCTCCAACGCTTCCTTCAACTCGGAGGTGTGCGAGAGTTGCTCCACCTCTTGCTCCAATTCTGCTTGCTCGTTTTCGGAGAAGTTGGCTTCTTGGAGTTGTTTGAGTTGGAATTCAAGGTAGTCGCGGTTGGCGTTCTGGTCTGCGATTAGTTTTTTCAGGTCTGCCAATCGTTTTTGTTCTGCGGTGTATTGTTTGTAGATGGCCTCGTAGGCTTCTAACAAGGGTTTTGTGCCTGCCACTGCGTCCAACACGTGCATTTGGAAGCCGTCTTGGCTCAGTAGAAGCGTTGCGTGTTGCGAATGGATGTCAATCAGAAAGGACGTTAGGTCTTTCAAGACAGAAAGCGAGGCGGGCGTGTCGTTGATGAAGGCGCGCGATTTTCCGTTTGCTGCTATTTCTCTGCGTATCAGGCAGTTGTCATCGTAGTCCAGTTCGTTTTCCTCGAAGAAATCTTTCAGATTATAATTGGCGATGTCGAATTCTGCTTCGACGATGCATTTCCTTTCGGGGTCTTTCAGCACTTTCACATCGGCGCGGTTGCCTTGGATTAGGCCCAACGCACCCAATAGAATAGATTTTCCGGAACCGGTTTCTCCCGTGATGACAGAAAAACCTTTGTTCCACAGGACTTCTGTTTTGTCTATCAGTGCGTAATTTTCAACAGAAAGTGATTTTAACATATTCGGCAGACGTTGTTTTAGTTTAGTAACTCTTGGAATTTTGCCGATTGGGTCGGCAGAATGCTCAGCAGTATGTCGTACACCTCTTTTTTCTCTTTGGAGGTGGCAGGTTTGAACATATCCAAAAGTTCGTTCAGTTTGTTCTCCACAAAGAGTTGCAGGGCGATGGAGTAGGGTACGGCCCTGTTCATTTCCCGGAGGTATGGCAGGTTGTTGTAGATGTTGGTGCGGCCCTTCTCCGTGCTGTTCACCATTTCATCGAGTCCGAAACGGTGGTATTCGTAGTTCACGTCGCGGAGTTTCTTCAGCCGGTCGTCCATATAGTTGCTCACCAAGGCGTAGCGGTTGCGGTCGCTTTCGTATGCTTTCCAGCCCACATCGTCGGACGATTGGGCGAGCGAGACAATCAGTTCTGCCTTCTCGAAGTAGCGTGTTCCGCCATATCGGCTGAAAGAGTCGAAATTGATGCCAAGGGCGATGTTCACGTAGTAGGCGATGGTGGAGAGTAGGTTCGACTCGTAGAGGTTTTCGTCGAACTCTAAGCGTTGGTATTGCGTGTAGTTGAATTTCAGGTTTTTGTCCAAAAAGTTGAACAGTGTCGTGGTGTAGCCCGAGTTGTATACGGGGCGACTGGCTTGCACTTGGAGCGTGCCTGAGTAAGCTTCGCCGGCGACACTCTCAATGGTGAAGACGAAGGCGATTTCGATGCGTTCCTCCTCGGTGAAGGTGGCGTCCGTCCACTTGCGCGAATTGATGAACTCTGTGAGGTCGTTGCTCAGTTCGGTGTAGATGTCTTTGTTCGTCCCCTCGATTTTTTCGGTGTTGAACGTGATGTTGCACTTCACGTCTTGCGCCATAAGTGCCAGCGTGGAGATGATGCTTAGGAGTATGAGAGTCAGTCTTTTCATTTGCTCAGTTTTTCGACGATGTGGTCGACGATGTCTTTTGCCACCTCTTTTTTGCTTTTGAGGTCGAAAGGCTTCTCGGCACCGTCCCTGTCAAAAATAGTGATTTTATTGGTATCGTGTTGAAAGCAGGAGTTTTCGTTTTTCAAAGAATTCATCACGATGAAGTCGAGATTTTTGCGGGCGCACTTGTCTTTTGCGTTCACTGCCTCGTCATTGGTTTCTAAGGCGAAGCCCACCATAAGTTGCCCGTTGCGCTTGCGTTTGCCGAGTTCCGCGGCGATGTCCTGTGTTGGGAGCAGGTCGATGGTCATTGCGCCGGTTTTTTCGCGTTTGATTTTCTGGTCGGCTCTCACCGCCGGGGTGTAGTCTGCCACTGCTGCGCAGAGTATTTCAATGTCTGCGGATTGCGAAGCGTTGACTGCTGCCTCGTACATTTCTGCGGCACTCTCGACGGCGGTTTTTTGGATGTTTGGATGTTTGGGTGAAAGAGATACGGGACCGGAAACGAGCAGCACTTTGGCACCTCGCTCGGCGCACTCTTCGGCTAATGCGTAGCCCATTTTCCCGGAGGAATAGTTACCGATGAAGCGCACGGGGTCGATTTTTTCGTAGGTCGGCCCGGCGGTGATCAGCACGGTTTTGCCTTGCAGGTCTTGTTTTTGCGAGAAGTATTCTTCTATTTTCTTGACGATGGTTTCGGGTTCAGCCATTCTTCCCTTGCCTTCCAATCCGCTTGCGAGGAATCCGCTTTCGGCTTCAATCATGATATCGCCGCGGCGTGCGAGTGTTTGTATGTTTTGTTGTACGGCGGGGTGGGCGTACATATCTAAGTCCATAGCAGGGGCGAAGAATACTTTGCACTTGGCAGAGAGGTAACTCGTCAGCAGCAGGTTGTCGGCGATGCCGTTGGCCATTTTGCCGATGGTGTTGGCAGTGGCGGGTGCGATGACGTATGCGTCCGCCCACAGACCTAATTTGACGTGGCTGTTCCACTCTCCGTTTTCAGGGTTGAAGAAGTCTACCAGAATGGGATTTTGGGCGAGCGTCGCCAGGGTGAGCGGTGTGATGAATTGCTTCGCCATTGGGGTCATCACCACTTTCACCTCTGCACCGCGCTTTTTGAGTTCGCGGATGAGGGGAGCGATTTTGTATGCGGCGATGCCACCTGTAACTCCTACTAAGATATGTTTGTCCGAAAGTGTCATTTTTGTCAAGCCTCCTCTTCTTGCATTGCCTTTATGTTGGCAGAATCCATTTTCTCTTTTATGAATGCATAGCCGATGATGCCCAAGCATGCGAGGAATCCGCCGATGAACCCACCGGAGATGAGCATTTTTAACTTGCTTTTCTTGTCGTTAGTGAGTGGCAGTCGTGGCTTGTCTACAATGGTGATGAGTGGTTTTTCTTTCACCAAATCCAACTTCAGCACTTCCACGTTTTTAACGATTTCGGCGTAGGTTGCGCTCAGTACCTGGATGTCCGTTTCTATTTTTTGCGATTGCGAAGAGATGTAGAGTCCCGATGCGTTGCGGTTTTCGTCTAAGTAGACGGCGCGGCGCACCAATGCGCGGTCCAATTCCTTGCGGGTGGAGTCTGCTCGGGTCTGGAATCTGTCGATGTTGTCGATTAATGATTGTGTGCGCATATCCACATAGAATTTGGTGCAGGCTTCGAGGTGTGCTTTGGCAAACGCTTTGGCGAACGCTTCGTCGGTGTAGGTGAAATCGTAGTCCATAAAGGCCAATTTCTTGTCGCGGCGGGAGGCCACAACGCAAGTTTTCAGTAGTTCGGTCGCCTTTTGCATTAGGATGGAGTCTTGCTCGCGTGTCAGGGTTTCGCGGAGTTGTCCGTACGGGTAATGCACATCGCACACCGAGATTTTCGTTTCTTCCCCGTTCTCGTTCTCAACTTTTTGGGCAGCCTCTTCTTCGCATTTCGCACGGACGCTGTCCACAATCAATGCGTATTCCATAAAGGTGATGCTGTCGCCCTGATATTCAGTTGCGGAGAGGAGTGTGCGGTCTACCAACTCGCGTGAGCGGATGATTTCCAAGACGTTGTCGCCCGAGAAAAGTTCGCCCGACCCCCCGACGGAAATTCCCATCAAGGAGGCTAATGAGCCGATTCCCGACGAACCGCTGCTGCTGCCCGAGTTCACGGAGAACGAGTAGTGCGCGGTGTACCTCACCGTTTTCAGCGCTGCGTATGCGACACCAATGATGCCACCGACGATGCCCACGACAACGACAATCCACTTGAACCGCCAAATGTACTGCCAGTAGATTTTAGCGTATTTTATCAAATCTTCGAGGGAAACGATGTCTTCCTCTTCTAACGGATCTTTTTCGTTCATAATGTCTTCACGTTATTTGCTGATCACGGAGATGGCGGTAATAATCACAGAAGCCATTGTGGCAATGGAGCTGAACAGCGAGACAAAGAAGGTTGCGTTTGCCTTTTTGTCGTCATCTTTCTCTTCTGGTTTCTGAGGGACGAAGATGTGCGCGCCTGGTCGCACCTCGGGGTAGTTTTTCCACCACAGGAAGTGTTTGGTGGACGAGATTTTTCCGCTTGAATATGCCACATACACGCCGCGTTTGCGTGCGTCGCGGTCAAATCCGCCCGACTCGCGGATATACTTCCTCAGGTTGCTTTTCGAGTATATCACCATTCCCGGCACTTGCACCGAGCCGGCGATGGTTACCGTTTGCAGCACTTTCGGCACGAATATGATGTCGCCATCCTTTACGATGATGTCTGATGTAGATCCTGGCTTCTCCAAGATCTTCTCCATTTCAATTCCTACCAAATCGGTACGTTTCTCCAAGTCTTTGCGGAGGTCTGAGATAGACTCCACGTCGTCGGCGTTCTTCAATATCTCAATCAGTTTCTGGTCTCTTCTGCGCTCTGCCTCCGTACGGTTGGAACTGCGGATGAGGAACGCCCCCTCGGGGAACGAGAACCTCGTAACACCACCGGCGCGCGTCATCATATCGGAGATTTTCTCTGTT
The DNA here is from genome assembly GCA_963631545.1 of Paludibacteraceae bacterium. Taxonomy (GTDB): domain Bacteria; phylum Bacteroidota; class Bacteroidia; order Bacteroidales; family Paludibacteraceae; genus UBA1181. Next base: position 6,859 of record CAVGRN010000043.1, read on the forward strand.
TCGCGCACAATGGCGTATGTGCCGGCGTTGCGCACCTCGCCTAACACGCGCACCACGCCGAGCGACTCGTATCCCTCGATTTGGCGTATCGTCACCTGGTCGTGCGGTTGGATTTGGAATGTGCCGTCTTCGCCGCTCAAATCGCTGTTGAGGGAGAGGTTGAATACTTGCGTCTTTTCGTCTTCGTTGGCGAGAGTCTCTTTGTCTTTTATGCGGCGTACGACTTCGATTTTCGTCGGGTCTGCCTCTTCTTTGAAGCCGCGGGCAAGGAACACGATGTCTTTCAATGTCATATTTTCATAGTATGGAAACACGCCTGGGGCGAACACTGCGCCGTAGATAGACACCATTTTCTCGGGTTCGAACTCATTTTTGCCGCCGATGGTTACGATGTCTTCTTTGCGAAGCACCTCGTTATAGCGTCCTTCCATAAGGTCTTTCACGTTGAACGAGAAAATCTCGGGCGTCAGGTCGTCTTGCAGTCGCATTAGTGTGGCGCTTTCCATAAATGCGTCTTCGGTGAGGCCGTTGGCTTTCTCCACCAAATCTTTCAGTGTCATACTGTCTTCCAAGGCATACACGCCTGGGCGGAATACGCTACCCAAGATTTGCACGCGGTTGGTGTATTTGTCGAGAATCTGTCCCACTTGGTAGACATCGCCGGCGGCGGGGGTGAACATTTGGAACAATTCTTTGGAAACGTCTGCCACGCTTTTTTCGCCGTTCAGGTTGCGGGTGACGGAGATGCGGTCGGTGTAGGCGTCGTCGGTGAAGCCGCCGCAGTAGTTGATGAGGTCTTTCAGTGTTTCACCTTCTTTCAATTCGTACACTCCGTCGCGTTTCACGAATCCGTTTACCGTTACTCGTGTTTGGTACGTAGGCACTTGAATCACGTCTTGGTCTTGGAGCGTAACATCACTCGGCATGATGCCGTTCAGAAGGAATTCGTATAGGTCGATGGTGGCGATTTCTTTGCCGCTGCGGATGAGTTTCACGTTTCTCATTGTTCCGTTGTCCGATGGTCCGCCGCATGCGTTCATTGCGTTAAATACGGATGAGACCGATGTGAGCGTGTAGGTGCCTGGGTTGCGAACCTCGCCTAAGATGTAAACTTTTATTCCGCGGATTTTCCCGATGGAAACCACCACTGAGGTAGACCCCGAGCGGATTGTGGTGTACACTTGGCAGAGTTTCTGGCGGAGTGTGTTTTCCACTTGCTCTATTGTTTTCCCGCTTACGTAGACGAGTCCGACGCTTGGCACGCGTATTGCGCCGTCTGCCGATACTTCCATATCATAGGATGCCTCAGAGAGGCCGAAGACGTCGACGTGTACCACGTCGCCCGAGCCGACGACGTAATTGCGCGGCGTTGCCATTGATTGGCTTGGCTCGAAGGATACTTTTGAATTGGCGAATAGAGCTGCGCCAAACACGCGGCTTTTCACTGCGGCGATTGTCTCTGGGTTCCCACCGGTTTGTTGTATGGCTACTGCCTCTTTTTCAGCGTTTTCTTCCGTTTTTTTCTCCATTGCGGCAGAGGCGGACGAGGCGGTGTTTATGTTGTTGATTCTGTTTTTGAGTTTCTCCAACTCGGCGGCGGGCATTTTCTTTGCTTTCGCCATTTTTTCCACATCGGCAAGTGTGTAGCCCGACGAGGTGTATTTCTGCACGAATTGTGCGATTTGCGCATCCGAGAGTTCGTCCACGCGCACAAGGTGTATGTTTTGAATGGACAGGGAGGCGGCGTGCGTCTCTAATTGGACGAGGCAGAATGTCGTAATCAGTAGAAGATAGGCGAAGAGCCGTTTTAGCATACCCATGGTTTTTGTTTTTCGCAAAGGATTATCCGTTTATTGAATACGTCAGCTCAATTTTGGATTGTTCGCAAGCCGAATTGAACCGCACAAATCTCTGCAAATTTATGCAATAAAAGGGATATCAACAAAATATAGGTGTCTTCGTCTTCGCCTATCTTCTTTCAGATTTTTAGTTGACGTTCCGAACCAAACGGACGTGTCTGCCCATCGTCCGACCGAGGTTGGTGGTTGAACTTACCAATGCCGTGCCGTTGAAGGAGAACCCGTAGGAAGAGTTCCTATCGATGGCAGTGGCAGACCAGTAATCGTCGCCGTCGGTGTAGGGGATATACTCGGTGTTTCCGCGGAGTCCGCCGGAAGGAAGAGCCACGACGCCCATTTTTTCAAGTCGGGCGAACTGCTTCTCTGTGAAGGTGTTTTTGAAATCGGACGCCAATGCGATTCGTATCTCAGCGTCGGTTTGTTTTGCGCTCAGAATCTGGACGGGAATGTCTGCTGGCGCGGTGAAATTGTCGGGGAGGAGCATAAAGCAAAGCACGCCTTTTTCTCCGATTTTTCCGAAAGTCCAATTGTTGTTTGCAATCAGGTACTGCCATTCGGCGGAGGTCAGTGTGCGCCATAGTCCGGGAACATTCCCGCCGTTCGAGATGGCGTTATACACACCCCAGTCGGCATTGCCGTTGGCGTCCGTCAGGTTGTTGGCGGCTGCGCCTCCGGGAAGATAGTCCAAAGATACAGCAGATGTTGCCCAAGGTTGGTAAACGTTTGCGGAGCTGTTCCATCCGCTTGTACCCCAGCCGAAGAGATCGATCCAGCCATTGTAGGATGAGCTGATTTTGGCGTTTCCCTCGCCAACAAAGTCGTATTGGTTTTCTGCAAAGCTCCACGTTCCTTTGGCGGTCTTGCCGTCATTTGTGGCGTGCGTCTTGCCGTCGCCGGCGTTGTACCAAAGATTCCCTTGAGAGAAGTAGACGCTCACGTTGTCGGAGACTTTGTAGGGGTAGCAGATTGCTCCGTTCTCCTTTTTCACGCTTGCCTCAATTACTGATTTTTGGAATAGGATGCTGTCCACCCTTGCCGTGGCTGCATTCCAGATAATGGCTGCGTCTTTTTTGTCGTAGACGCGCATATAGTCTGCGTTCTCACCGTATTCCTCAACGACGTCAAAATTCACGCTGTTCACCTCGTTCACCGCAACGCTCCACGTATCTTCTTCGCCGTCGTTTTGATAGATGTACATCCTCATTTCTGTGTCCGTTCCCGCAAAAACCGGGACGATGCCAATGGCCAAAGCCGAAATGGCAGAATACAAATTCCTTAACATTTGCTTAATTTTTATGGTTTTAACTATGGGCAAAGATAATGAAATTTTGTTGTTCTATTGAATCTTACGGTTTATTCATTCTTGGTCTTCTGACAATAGATGAAATTTTTCGAGATATATCATGGTTTTTATTTTTTACATGATAGAGTTTTAGATAGAGTTGATTGTTATTCAGTTACTTGCTATTAGGCAAAGTGAAAAATCCTACGCAATTTTAGTTTTTTAAGGAAAGAACGTTCCGCCATTGATTCATTTTTTCAGACCCTCCCTCATTCTTTTCAGATTGTCAACGGATTTTTCTACCTTTGCATGGATTTTTGCAAAATTCAATTTTATTACGGAAAGCAATGTTTGAATACATAAAAGGGAAAGTCGCGAACCTAAGTCCTACGGCGGCCATTGTTGAGGCCGGGCAAGTGGGATTCTGCGTGAATATTTCGCTTAACACCTATTCTGCCATCGAAGGCAAGGAGGACGTGCTGCTGTACATCTACGAGGCGGTGCGCGAGGATGCATTCACCCTCTATGGTTTCGCCACGAGGGAGGAACGCGACCTGTTTCTGCTGCTCATCTCCGTGTCGGGTGTGGGGGCGACTTCCGCAAGGATGATACTTTCCGCCTATTCGCCCAATGAGCTGTGCGGGATCATCAGCACGGAAAATGCAAAGACGCTGAAGGGCGTCAAGGGCATCGGGGCGAAGACTGCCGAGCGTATCATTGTGGATTTGAAGGACAAGGTGAACAAGGTGGACGAGGTGGATGTCGCTGGCAACCAGTCTAATGCGAACAAGGAGGAAGCCATCGCCGCACTCGTTGTGCTGGGCTATGCCGCGCCGCTCGCAAGGAAAGCCGCTGATGCCATTGTCAAAGAAAATCCAACAGCAACCATTGAAAAAATCATCAAAGAGGCACTAAACCGGTTGCGTTAGCGTTACTTTATTTCCAAGTTCAACTGAAATTGACTAAGAAGATAGCATATATCATATTGGTGTGCGTGTTGTTAGGTGGCATCGCGGCAATATCCGGCTACGCCCAGCAGTCGGGGCAGCGGATGTCTCTCAACCCTCGTGCGCGCACTGCGTCGAAGCCTGTCCAACGGCAGCGGGAGGAGGCTCCGCAAGAGAGTCGTTTGGACACGATGAAGGGACTGAAATTCCCTGTGAAGAGTCAGGAACCCGTTACCTACGACGATTTGCAAAGGGAGTCTGCCATTGATCTGAAGACACCCGCCAATATGAAGTCGGAAGTGGAGTACGACCCTGCCACGGGCTACTACATCTACCATAACAGGGTGGGCGATATGGACATATCCACGCCTTTCGTGCTGAGCGAGGATGAATACCGCCGGCATGCGCTCCAACAATCTATGCAACATTACTGGGCGGAAAAGGCGAAGACCAACACCGATGGTGGTAACAAGTTCTCGCTCAGCGAAATACAAATCGGCTTGGGCGAGAAAGGTGAGAATATTTTCGGACCGGGCGGTGTGCAGTTGAAGACGCAGGGATCTGTCGACCTCGACTTCGGATTCACCGTTTCAAAGCGCGAGAACCCGACTATCTCCGAGCGCAACCGCACCAACACGATTTTCGATTTCGATACGAAGATCCAACTCTCTGCCAACGGCTCTGTCGGCAACAAAATCAACTTCAACCTCAATTATAACACGGAGGCGACGTTCGACGCAGACCAGAGTCTGGTGAACCTCGGCTACAAAGGCGATGAGGATGACATTTTGCAGCGTGCGGAGGCGGGAAATGTAAGTCTGCCGCTCTCGTCGTCGCTCATCACGGGAAGTACGGATTTGTTTGGATTCCGTACGGATTTGCAGTTCGGAAAACTCAAAATCTCGACCATCATCTCCCAGCAGCAGTCGGAACGGAAGAACATCACCTCGGAGGGTGCGCAAACCACCAAGTTTGAACTCGTGCCAACTGATTATGAGGAGAATAAGCACTTTTTCCTCTCTACCTATTTCTACGACCATTATGATGAATGGGCGAAGAACGCACCGAATCCGCAGTCGGGCATCGTCATTAACAAAGTGGAGGTTTGGGTAACCAACACATCGACCTCCTCAGCCAACTATACCACGCGTAACATTGTGGCAATGACAGACCTTGCCGAGACCTACGATGCCGATGGCAGGTCGACCGACATACCGCACAACGCAAACGGAACGCTATACAAAACGCTTAGCGGAACGGCAGGTATGCGCGACATTCAATCCGCCTCGTACACCATTGAAAATATGACCATTGACGGGAAGCAGCTTGAGTCTGCTTCCGACTATGAGATTCTGAACAGCGCGCGTATGCTGACGGAGTCGGAGTACACGCTCAACTCGCAATTGGGTTATATCTCGCTGAAAAGCTCCTCGTCGGCAGATCGGATCGTGGCGGTGGCGTACCAGTACACCAAGGGAGGCAAGACCTACACAGTGGGTGAGCTGACCTCCAATACGACGGACACCGCGCAAGTGTCATCGCAAAACCTGATTGTGAAGTTGCTGAAGAGTTCGCTCCCATCGCCATACAATAAAAAATTGTGGAACCTCTCGATGAGGAATGTTTACTCTTTGGGGGCGTACAACATACAGCAGGAAAATTTCGAGGTGCAGATCAAGTACTATTTCCAGAGCGATTCGCTCACGTCATACCTCACCTACATCCCAGCGTTGAACAACAAGAACCTGCTGAGGGTGCTGAACCTCGACCGTTTGAACAAACGCTCGAACGCTATGCCTGACGGCTATTTCGACTACATTCCTGGCTATACGGTGATTCCGGAAACGGGAAGAATCATCTTCCTCTCCGCGCGACCTTTCGATACGGGTATCATAAATGGATACGGCAAACTGCCGAACATCGATAATTACACATTCCCAGAGTTGTATGACTCTACGTTGACCGTCGCGGAGCAGTTCACGGAGAAAAACAAATACCTCATTACGGGAGAATTCAGTTCCACGTCGGGTTCGGAAATCCGATTGGGGGTTACGAACATCGCCCGTGGGTCAGTCCGTGTTACGGCGGGGGGACGCACGTTGGTGGAGGGTTCGGGCTACACCGTCGATTATAATATGGGTGTGGTGAAAATCCTCGATGAAACCGCCCTTGCCTCCAACTCTCCGATCAATGTTTCGGTGGAGAGTGAGTCTTTTTTCAACACGCAAAGGAAATCCCTTTTGGGTGCTAATGCCGAATATACTTTTTCGGATAAGTTCTCGCTTGGCGCCACCATCCTCCGTCTGAACGAAAAACCGCTTACACAGAAAGTTGGTACGGGTAATGAGCCAATCTCCAACACGATTTGGGGAATGAATGGCACTTACAAGACCGATTGGCAGTGGCTCACCAATGCGATTGACAAGTTGCCGCTCATCAATGCCACTGCGCCGTCGTCTTTTGCTATTTCGGGAGAGTTCGCCCAATTGATTCCTGGACATAACCGCTCCGTCAATCAGGAGGATAAGGAGGGAGTTTCCTATATCGATGATTTTGAGGGGACGGAGTCGAGCATCAATATCAAGAATCCTACCTCGTGGGTGCTGTCCAGCGTGCCGAAAATCAGTGGCGGACGGTTCTACGGTAAACACTTCATCCGTGAAAACGATTCCTATTGGAGCCAGTATCTCAACGGCGTAGACCTTGCGAACATCGGCTACGGGTTGAATCGTTCGCACCTCGCTTGGTACTACATCGACCAGATTTTCACTTCGTCCACTTCAAGTACGCCAAAGCACATTAGGAGCGACAAAGAGCAACTCTCCAACCACTATATCCGCCAGGTGAATGAGCAGGAGATTTATCAGGATAAAGACCAGATTTATGGCGAATCGACCACGTTGCCGACCCTCCATTTGCACTATTATCCAAAGGAGCGCGGACAGTATAACCTTGATGTCTCGGGCATGGGCGAAGACGGTTATTTGGAGAATCCGGAGAACCGTTGGGCGGGAATTATGCGCAAATTGGATAACACCAATTTTGAAAGTTCCAACATTGAATACATTGAGATGTGGCTGATGGACCCGTTCGTTTATTCGGATATGAACACGACGTCGGGACAACTCGTGTTCAACCTCGGTAGCGTGTCGGAGGATGTGCTGAAGGACGGACGGAAAGCATTTGAGAATGGTTTGCCGACAGCGCAGAACGCAGCCACCGTCGATACAACCATTTGGGGACGAGTGCCTCGGCTCACTGCCATCACCAGCTCGTTCGATAACTCCTACCTCTCACAGCAGGATATCGGTTTGGACGGACTATCTGACGATGACGAGTTCTCGTTCAGCCAGTCGTATGGACGGTATGCCAGTGCGATACGCAACAAAGTGGGCAACACTGCGAAAGCGCGTTGGGAGGGAGAGACATTCTCGCCACTTACTGACCCCGCCGGCGATAATTTCCATTATTTCCGTGGTTCGGATTATGATGACCGTGAGGCGAACATTCTCGATAGATACAAATACTACAACGGTACGGAGCGTAACTCAACCTCTTCGGGCGACGAGTATACGTCGACTGCCACGACATCGCCCGATGGAGAGGATCTAAACGGCGATAACACGCTGAACGAGACCGAGCAGTACTACGAATATGTCATCGACATCGACAAAGAGATGTTCGAGAACAAAGCCAATTGGGAGGAGAACTTCATCACCAATATGGTTACTGCCAACGTGGAGTTGAAAAATGGCGATAAGGAGGACATCAAGTGGTATCAACTGCGCATCCCGATACACACCAGCAGGAAACGTGCGGAGGGTAACATCACCGATTTCCGTTCCGTCCGCTTCATCCGTATGTATATGACGGGATTCGAGGAGGAGGAACACCTCCGTTTCGGCGAGCTGCAATTGGTGCGCACAGACTGGCGTGTGTACGAGAAGAACGATCGTTTGGTGGAAAGCACCATCGCCAACAAGTTGCAGGGAACGGGACGCATCAACATCTCTTCTGTTTGCGTGGAGAACGACTCTCGAAAGACGCCTGTGGCATATCAGTTGCCTCCTGGAATCGACCGCACAATCGATCCAAGTCAAACTCAGTTGACGCAGGAGAACGAGCAGTCTATGGTGTTGAAAATCGATAGCCTTGAACCGCACGACATCCGGGCAGTATACAAAACCATCTCGTTGGACACTCGCCAATACAAACGCTTCAAAATGTTTGTACACGCCGAGAAACTCATTGACGGTGAGGATATTCCAGACAACCGCCTCTATGCGTTCGTCCGTTTCGGTTCTGACTTTACCGAGAACTATTACGAGTACCGCATTCCTTTGAAGATAACCCCGGAGGGAAGTGTAGACCAGTATTCCGTTTGGCCGGCTGCCAACAACTTTGATTTTGCGTTCGAGCAACTCACCAACCTTAAGCTGGAACGCGACAGAAAGAAGGTGGCGGGGCAGATCAAGTACAACGAGCGATATACCAAGATGGACGGCAACAACACTATGGCAGTGATCGGTTCGCCATCCTTCGGCGAGGTTACATCTTTGATGATTGGTATCGCCAATGAGGACGACATCAGCCATAGTTCGGAGATTTGGGTGAATGAGATGCGTATGTCTGGCTTCAACGAAGATGGCGGCTGGGCGGCAGTCGCTAATATGGGACTCGTGCTTTCAGACCTCGGTGCTTTCAATCTTGGCGGACAGATAGAAACTGTCGGCTTCGGCAACATTGAAGACAATGTGATGGACCGCAACCAGGAAGACAACTACGAGTACAACCTCTCGCTCTCTCTCCAACTCGGAAAGCTCTTCCCCGACAAGGCGAAGGTCAATATGCCGTTCACCTACACGCGCACGCACCAGATGTCGTCGCCAAAGTATGACCCACTCAACACCGATGTGGAGTTGGAGAAGTCTATCAATAACTACTCCGATGATCATATAAAGGACTCCATCAAAGCAATGTCGCGTACCGACAAGGTTTACCAAAGCGTGGCGTTGAATAACGTGAGGGTAGGCATCACCAGTCCGAAGACTGCTATGCCGTATGATCCAGCCAACTTCTCTTTCAGCCTGGGTTATAATGAAACCAACGAGACCAACCCTGAGGTGGAGTACGAAAAAATCCAAAACTACAAGGGAACATTCAACTACGTCTATTCCATCAACCCTAAGCCAGTGGAACCGTTCAAAAAGGTGAAATGGCTGAAGTCCAAACATCTGAAACTGATCAAGGATTTCAATTTCTACTATATCCCGAAGAACATCGCGTTCAGCACATCTATGACGCGGTACTACGAGGAGACGCAGAATAGGAACTATAACTCGCCTATTGTGAAGGATACCACGTTCCAATATATGTCGTATGACAAGGATTGGCAGTGGGATCGCACATCGAACATCAAGTGGGATCTTACACGCTCATTGAAGCTCAGTTTCTCGTCGGCTATGAACTCCCAGATCACCGAGGTGATTAGCACGAGCGACGACAATGGGACGCGACTGGTGAATACGCCGCTCAATAAGGAATATCTCAGGGAAATTGGCTACTATGATTGGTATGATAAATGGAAGGACACGGTGTGGAGCAGCATCAAGGACTTTGGTGAGCCAGTGTCTTATCAGCAGAAATTTTCGGCGTCATACGCCATTCCAATCAATAAGCTGCCTCATTTAGATTGGATTACGTCTAATGCGCAGTACACTGCCGATTATCAGTGGGATAAGGGTGCGGTGCTGACATTAGGTGAAAGTCCGGTTACGGGTAACATCTTGGAAAACAGGCGTAATTGGAACGGCGATGTCCGCTTCAATTTCGAGACCTTGTATAATAAGTTCCCATATTTGAAAGAGGTGAACCGCAAGCTGCAGCGCAACAATAGCAGCACCACGAAGAAGAAAGAAGACAAAGCAAAAGATAAAGACAAGGACAAAGAGAAAAAGTCCAAGCCAAAGGTTTACGATAGAAAGAAACTCAGGCTGAAGGCGGGCGTGAAGACGAGAATCAACCACCGTCTGAACTCCTCCAAGTTGATCGTTACGCTGAAAGATACCAGTGGCGCGAATGTTCCGTTCAAATATAAGGTGATAGACCAGAATGCGATTATGCTGACTTCCAAAGCGGATTATAACGATTTGACGCTCAGTGTTACGGATGATTCTCGCGAAGACAATGCGTTCGATAAAATCCGAGACTACACCACGCGCGTGCTGATGCTCATCCGCAACGTCAGCATCAGTTACCGCCACGCCGACGTGCTGGAGGTGAATGGCTACAACCCAACCAGCGGATTCCTCGGTCAGGACCACGACAACCCGGGCTACGACTTCACTTTCGGCTTCTACAACGTAGACAAGTTCTTGAACCGCATCTACAACGAGGATTCTCTCCTTGTGATGAACGAGAACATCACCAACCCGATTGTCCACTCCACAACGCAGACACTCACGGTGAAGTCGCTTTTGGAACCTATACCCGGACTGAAAATCGATGTCAACGCCTCTTGGTACAAGAATAATGTGGACGAGATCTACTATATGTATGGGTTCACCAATAATTGGAACTCGCAGGAGATGACCGGAAGTTTCTCGCGTACCTGTCTGCCAATCCGAACGGCTTTCAGGAAGAACATTGCCAACTCGAAGACGTTTGACGAGTTCCTAAAAAATAGGAACGTCATCCGGCAAAGGATCTACGAGAAGGTGGGCTATCAAAACGCGAACGGTAACGCCAATTATGTGAGTCCGAGCTCGGGTGATGTGCTGATTCCGGCTTTCTATGCGGCGTATATGGGTCGCGACATATCGTCGGTAGATCTGAAAACTGTTCCGACGGGCGATTTCAAGAGTATCGTAACCTCCCTCATTCCGAACTGGAAGGTGACTTGCGACGCACTTATGAAAGTGGATGGTATCAAGAAAGTGTTTAAATCATTCAATCTGAACCATACATATAAGAGTACCTACAATGTAGGGACGTACCAATCCATTACCGATTGGACGAGTATGTATGGTGTGGACGATTACGGAATTATGGGTGAAAGCGAAGACTATAACAACATATCTTCGCGCTACGACATCAGCAGCGTTTCCATCAGTGAGCAGTTCTCTCCGTTGTTTGGGGTGGACGCAAGTTTGAAGAATAGTCTGTCGTTCAAGTTCGAGGTGAAGAAGTCGCGCACGGTGCAACTCGACATCCCGGGCAATCAGATACTTGAATCCTCCAATATGGAGTATGTGGTGGGTTCGGGCTATCGCTTCGACGACATCGGAATGATTGTCAAAGTGGGAAAGAGCCAGAAGAAGGTGAAGAACGACTTGAACCTCCGCGCCGATGTGGGGTATAAGAACACCGACGCCTACATTCGTGTGATTGACGAGGAATACTCGCAGTTGAGCAGCGGTTTGCGCTCCCTTTCGCTGAAATTCTCGGCAGACTATGTGTTGAGCGAGCGACTCAACATCAAACTCTACTACGACTGCAAGTCGAGCACCCCGAAGGTTTCTACCGGCTACCCAACGGTAACGCACGACTTTGGTATCGCTTTGAAGATTAATTTGACGAGGTAGGTTCATCTCTGTTGTTGCATATTTTTTAAACGCTATAAAACTATTCTCAAAATGTTATTTTCATCGCTGACGTTCATATTTGTCTTTTTGCCAATAGTCTGCTTTCTCTATTGGGCTGTGAAGCCGCAACTACGCAACATTGTCCTCTTACTCGCCAGCATATTTTTCTATGCTTGGGGCGAGCCAAAGTATGTTCTGGTAATGTTAGCTACTATCCTTGTTAACTATCTTGGTGCTTTAGCAGTAGACAGATTCAGGGGAAGCAGGCAAATGGGGGGGGGCATTGATTTTTATCGCAATTGTTTGTAATCTTGCCATTCTCGGATACTTCAAATATTTCAATTTCCTCGTTGAGAACATCAACGCAATTTTTAAGTCAAACATCGATTTCGTGCATGTCATCATGCCTATCGGAATCTCGTTCTACACCTTCCAAGCCATCTCCTACTTGATTGATGTCTACCGTGGCGATGTCAAGGCGCAAACCAACATTTTGAAGTTGGCACTTTTCATCACGCTCTTTCCTCAGTTGGTGGCAGGACCAATCGTCAAATACCACGATGTGGCAGAGCAGATTGACAACCGCACGCCCGACTGGAACAGCATCGCAATGGGTGTGAAACGCTTCATCATCGGACTGAGCAAGAAAGTGTTGATTGCCAACACGATGGGCGCAGTTGCCACTCAAATCTTAGACAACACGCAGGCCTACCACTACAGCGCTGCCATCGCTTGGCTCGCTGCCATCGCCTACACCTTACAGATCTTCTTCGATTTCAGCGGATATTCCGATATGGCGATCGGTTTGGGTCAACTCTTCGGCTTTAAATTTAAAGAGAATTTCAACTATCCTTATATCTCCAAATCCATCACGGAGTTTTGGCGCAGATGGCATATTTCACTCTCCACATGGTTCAAAGAGTACGTCTACATTCCATTGGGCGGTAACCGAAAGGGCTACAACCGCACCCTCCTCAACATCGGCATCGTCTTCCTGCTGACAGGAATCTGGCACGGCGCAAGTTGGAATTTCATCCTCTGGGGATTGTGGCACGGTCTGTTCAACATCATCGAGAAAGCCACTGGATTTCACAAAGACTCTGGCGTGAAGTGGAAGGAGGCTTTGAAACACGTCTATACACTCATCATCGTTGTCGTCGGTTGGGTATTCTTCCGTCCAAACACATTCGCTGAAGGACTGGTCCATTTTAAACAAATGCTTGCCTTAGAGTCAACCACACCGATTTACACCATCCACTATTTTATGAGCGGTTGGAAGTGGTTCATTCTTCTCGTCGGTATCTTGCTCAGCATGCCAATCATCGGAGACAAACTCTACACAAGCAAGAGTAACCAATGGACGCAATTAGGTGTCAATGCACTCCTCGTCGCATTGTTCATCCTTTGCGTTGCGTCACTCTCAGCAAACACTTACAATCCATTCATCTACTTCAGATTCTAAAATATGGGAAACAATATGGAGACCAATATAAAATCTAACACGTTGAAATATGGCATCATCGCTGCCATCGTTCTTGTCGAGATAATCCTGTCAGGATTTATCGCCAATATGGTTCAACACACTTTCGCAGAAACCGAAACCATCCCCTTCACATTTTCTTTCCAAACGAAAGTGCAGCGACCAATGGTGTTCAGTCTCTTCTACGCAACAACCGACAATGAATTTTACTGTGAAGAGAAAAAGATAGACAGTGAAGTCATCGAGCCTACCAACACACCTCGTACGGTAACTTTCAACATTCCAACCGACTCCCTCGCACACATTCGATTAGATTTCTACGATAACCCTGGGAAAGTCTGGATTTCCGATATTCAAACGAACGTAGGAAAAACGCTATCGCTTTCCAACACTCTCCCTTCGTTCGACATAGATTCAATCTACGATGAGGACAACGGACATTGCGTTATCTCCACAAAACCAGACCCTTACATCTATTCTATCGATGTTCACTCTGTCGCATCTACCCGCGAAATCCTCTCTTCGTACCTATTTGTAATCTCTTTTATTGCCTCTCTTATTATTCTATTGCTCATCACGATTCTC
>CAVGRN010000044.1:0-20163 GCA_963631545.1 Paludibacteraceae bacterium
AAAATCGTATTTTCGCATAAATCCAATAACCCTCTCCCCAATGCGGCAACCAATGTGGAATTTTTATTACCTTTGCCGTTATCATCATTTTGCTTGATTATGCGAGTAAAGGTTATCAATAAATCAAAGCACGCCCTCCCGGCGTATGCCACGCCTCTTTCGGCGGGGATGGACTTGCGTGCGGATATAGACGCGCCCATCGTCCTGAAGCCTCTGTCGAGGGCTTTAGTCCCAACAGGTATTTTCATCGCACTGCCCGACGGCTACGAGGCGCAGATACGTCCACGGAGCGGCTTGGCTGCCAAGCACGGCATCACCGTGCTGAACGCGCCCGGCACCATCGATGCAGACTACCGCGGCGAAATCAAAGTCATCCTTGTCAACCTCTCGTCAACTGCGTTCACCATCGAGGATGGCGAGCGCATCTGCCAAATGGTGGTGGCGAAGTGCGAACAGGTAGACTGGCAGGAGGTTGAGGCTCTCGACGACACCGAGCGCGGCGAGGGCGGTTTTGGTCATACCGGGAAAAATTAGTCGGCGTTGGCTCTCTCCTTTCGGCATATATCGCTCGCAACCCTTGTGGTTCTGCTCCTTCTCCCTTGGTCTATGGCTTCTGCGAAGAGGGGCGGAAAGAGTCTTGCTATGCCTCAGTCGCGCATAACAGCCGATTCGTTGGCGGCGAGCAAGCAGAATTTCAAGTTCAAATATTTCTATGGCGAGGCCCTTCGGATGAAGTTGGCGGGCGACCTCCCCTCGGCGGCAGACAACCTCTACCGCTGCCACCTCATCAACCCCCGGGCGGGGGCGGTATTCTTCGAACTGGCTACCATCAGCTCTGCGCAGCAGATGTACCAGTCGGCTGTGGTCTACGCACGTCGCGCCGTCGCCCTCAACCCTTCCAACGTGAGGTACAAACGGGCCCTGGCTGAGTTGCTGGCGCGCGCCGACAAGTACGACGAGGCCATTGAAAGTTACGAGGCATTGCTGAAACTCGACCCGAAGCACGCAAAAAACTACTACCCACAGTTGGCGACACTCTACACCGTGGTGAAGAAGTATGAAAAAGCCTGCGCCGCATGGGACAAGTACGCAGAGGTTACGGAACTTACCGCATCCATCGTCGAAGAGAAATTCAAACTCTATGTGAGGGCGGACAACAAGAAAAAAGCCTTCAGGCAAATTGACGAACTGATCGCACGCTTCCCCGACAATTACAATTACGTATCGTTTAAAGCCGAGATGTATTGCGCTTTGGGCGACACACTCGCTGCCGAAAAGGTTTTCCAAAAGGCATTTAAAGACGAAAAAGACAACCCATCTCTGCAATACGTCTATGCGAATTATGTGGAGGGGCTGGGTCAGAACAGTTTGGCGGGACAGTATTACTATGCGGTGATGGATAATCCCAAAGCCTCATTCGACCTCAAGTCGGCAGCCCTCCTCTCGCTCTCGATCGACTCCTCGGTTACGGTGGCAGACACCATCTACAACCGCTTCATCACGGAGTACCCAGACGAGTATTTGCCGTATTTCTGCCGTGGACTCGACCTTTTGGAGAAAAACGACACCGCTTGCTACGACTTTTTCAAACACTCCCTCGCGCTGAACCCCCGGCAAGAGGACACTTGGCTGCAGATTGCCACCCACTACTCGTCGGCAGGCAACGTCGACAGCACATCGGCAGTGTGCGAGGCGGCCCTGGCACACTTCCCCGACAATGTGGATTTACACTACCTACTCGGCTTCGCACAGAAGGTGATGAAACACGACAGCGTGGCCGTTGCGGAGTGGCAGAAGGCGATTGACTTATCCCTCCGCCAGCGCAAAACGGTGGAGGCAGCCGCCTATATGGGACTTTTGGGTGACTACTACCACGAACTCGGACGGTGCGCGGAGGCCTTCGCCGCCTACGACTCCGCCTTAGCCTACAACCCCGAAAACGTCTTAGTGCTGAACAACTACGCCTATTACCTCAGCCTCGAAAAGGTGGACTTGCAGAGGGCCGAGCGTATGAGCGGCAAAACGGTCAAGGCAAACCCCGACAGCCCCGTGTTCTTAGACACCTACGCTTGGATTTGTTTCCAGTTGGGCGAATATTCTATGGCGAACCTCTACATCGAAAGGGCATATAACAACGGCGGATCTGCCGACCCCGAATTGTTGGAGCATTACGGCGACATCCTATATAAGATAGGTGAGGGCAAGGACTCCTACCTCCCTATGTGGCAGAAGGCCTTGGAGAAGAGGCTGCAAAACACCGCCTCGCCCTACAAAGGTTTGGAGAAGCTGAAACAGAAAGTGCAAACGGAGAGTTATGTGGAATAAGAGCAAGATATCGGCATTGCTTTGCGTGTTGCTCCTCGCATTGGTCGGTTGCCGACATAGCAAGGAGGCGGCGGGCGGCGAGGCGGCTGCGTTCGCCACTCCGCAATTCTCCACACTGTCGGTGAAGTCGACGGTTACCTTTTCGCAAGGTGAGCGGCAACTCTTCAGCGTGGGCGCGCAGATACGGATGCGCCGCGACAGTGCCATTTCCATCTCGTTCCAGCCGTTCCCCGGCGTCGAGGTGGCTCGCCTGTTCTTCTCAGCCACTGAGGCTATGGTGGTGGACAGGATGAACAAGCGTTACTTCAAAGCCTCCTACGATGAGTGGGGCGATAGCCTCGCCGTGGGCGTGGACCTCCACTCGCTGCAATCGGTGCTGCTTGCCGTCCCTTTCGTCTACGGAAGGGTGACAGACCCCTCGGAGGCGGATTTCAACATCGCCGTTATGGATTCGCTGCGGTTGCTGCAGTGTGGCGATAATAAAGTACTGCAGGAGTTCGTTATGGAGAAGTCGGGTATGCTTCGCTCGGGTTCTATGCAAGGCGATGGCCTCTCGTTGCGGTGGACGTATTCCGATTTTTCTGGCAAGGTGAAAAACCGCCCTTTCCCGTTGAAAGCGGAGATTTCAATGCAAGATGGTCCCGCCAATACGCTCCGCCTGCGGTTCGACCATAAGAAGGCAGATGAGGTGGCGTCTGCCAACTTCAACGGCGAGTGTCCGAGTGGCTACACCCGCTTGACTGCCACCCAACTGAAAGATATTTTATCACAATAAGACATTATCGTGCGATTTGTAAGGTTCATATTGATTTTTTTCTTTTCTTTGGAAGTCGGGATGTTTCTGACCCCAGAGGTAGGCGACGCATGCGCCGCACCGGCGAAGAGGGCGCAAGCCACTTCATCAGGGAAAAAAGGAAAGAAGGACGATATCAAATCGCTGAAAGACAAACAGCGGAAACTGAAAAACCAGATGTCGGACACAGACAAGAAATTGTCTGCCACCCAGCAGAGCGCAAAACAGTCGCTGCGCGAACTGGAACGCCTGAACGCCGATATCGAGTATCGAGACCAGCAAATAGACCGCCGGTCGAACGAGATACTCACCTTCAACCGCGCCGTGGATTCTCTGAACGGAAACATCGCATCCCTCTCGAAAGAGTATGATGCCAAGCGGAAGAAGTTTGCCAATATGGTCTATTACGCTTATATCACGAAGAGCCAGCAAGACAAGTTCCTGTTCGTGCTGTCGAGCAAGAATTTCCAGGAGGGCTACCGCCGGTTCCAATACCTCTCGAGCCTTGCGGAGATGTGCAAGCAGCAAGCCGAAGCCCTTTCGAAGACCAAGCAGGACATCCAACAGAAACGCGACAGAGTAACCCTCCTCAAGCAGAAAACCGAGGAGCTGCTGATGAAACAGGAGCAGGAGAAGGAATTCTCACTCATCCAGAAGCAAAGGCAAAGCAAGTTGGTGGAGTCGCTCCGCACCCGCGAGAAGGAACTGAAAAAGGAGTTGAGAGAGCAGCAAGTGGCTGCCGATAACCTCAACCGCCGCATCCAGGACATCATCGCCAAGCAGGCAGCCGCCGCAGCCGAACGCCAGCGGAAACTCCGCGAGCAGCAGAAAAAGAAGCAGCAAGCCAACAACGGCAAGGCTAAGCCCAACACCAACACGGCAGCGAGCAACTACGTAATGTCGTCCGAAGAGAAGGTCATCGCCGGCGGCTTCGCTAAAAACAAAGGTCTTCTGCCGTGGCCGGTGAAAGGAACCATTATCGGGAAGTTCGGCAATCATCCGCACCCCGTTCTGAAAGATGTAACGGTCAATAACAAAGGTATTTACATCTCCGCCGCGCCAGAGTCGAAAGCAACTGCCGTGTATGACGGCACGGTGTCTCAGTGCTTCTCCGTCCCAGGCGGAAACAATGCGGTTATCGTCCGCCACGGAAACTACTTGACAGTCTACGCCAACCTCACGCAGATTTATGTGAAGAACGGCCAGAAACTGAAAAGGGGCGCACCGATAGGCAAAATTTATCAGGAATCGAAAAGCAAATCAACGTTGTTCTTCCAAGTGTGGCAAGAGAAGACGCTCTTGAACCCGCAGTTGTGGCTTCGCAAGTAAGGAAGACTAACGTGACAATATCAGAAAAATAAGAAAAATCATATCATGGAAAACGAAAAGAAAGAGGAGTCAAAACAGGAAATTGACTTGATCGAGGCCTTTGCGGTCTTCTTCAAATGGTTATGGGGGTGTGTTGTTAAGTTGGGGCATTGCCTCGGGTGGCTGGTTCGGCTTGCGTTCCACGAGAAGGTCATCGTGTCGATATTCCTACTCTTGGGTGTGGGCGCCGGCTTGTTCCTGTCTTGGAACAAGATATACCGCGGTGAGGTGGAGCTGCGTTTCCACTCGCACGACGCATATTTCTACAAGAACATCATCGACCCGCTTTTCGACCAGTGCAAGTATCGCGACTACGACAAGTTGGCAGCCGACTTCGACTTCACCAAAGACGAGGTGCGCAAGCTCGCCCGTATCCAGGCTTACTACTATATCGATGTGCTTTCAGACGGAACGCCCAACCGCATTGATTATGACGAGACATTCAACCCGTCCGATACGTTGGATAAAATAATGGATGACAGGTTGAGGCTCGTTGTCGAGTCGATGGACCGCAGTCTGTTCGACAAAATGGACAAGGCGTTTGCCCATTTCTTCTCGCAAAATCCACAGATCATCAAGGAAAACGACCTTAGGATGAAGCAGTTGGACGAGCGTGTGATTGCCATTAGCAATGAGGTTTTTATGTTGGATAGTTTGCGTAAGAAAGAGTATTTCCAACGGAAGCGCGATGTGCAACTCTCCACAGACAAGATGCTGCTTGTGGAGCGCGAGGTGAAACTCTACCACAACGAACTCCTCGCCTTGGAGGCGGAGAAGCAGAACGCGATCTGGGATAGAAATATGTTCGACAACGGCGTAACCTTCTCGAGCGCGTTCGAGGTCAACCCTCATGCGGTGAACGGTAAAGTGAAGATGTCGGTGATATTCGGTATCATTGGCTTGATGGCAGGTTTGCTGGTTGCCGGTGTCAAGGTGCGTCGCAAGGATATTGCCGACTATTTGAAACGAGGATTGTGATTGTAGAATTCCCCGTTCGCGGGGGAGAGTGTAGCAACGACAGATGGTTCTGAACTATATTTGGGTGGGATTCTTCCTGGTTTCGATGGTTGTCGCCATCGTCCAGTTTTTCTTCTTCCAGGATTTCAACGTGTTTGAGCGTATCGTCTCAAGCACGTTTGCCATGTCTAAATTCGCCGTGATAGACATCGCTTTGCCACTGAGCGGTGTGATGATTCTTTGGTTGGGGCTGATGAACATCGGCGAGCGGGCGGGTGCCATCGGGTTCCTCTCGCGCCTCATCGGGCCGTTCTTCTCGAAGCTCTTCCCGGAGATTCCTGCCAACCACCCCGCCAACGGGCAGTTGGTGATGAACTTCGCCGCCAATATGCTCGGCCTCGACAACGCCGCAACTCCCATCGGCCTTAAAGCGATGAACAGCCTGCAAGAGCTGAACCCCAAGAAGGACGAGGCGTCCAACGCCCAAATTATGTTCCTTGCGCTCAACACCTCGGGCCTGACCATCATTCCCGTTACCATCCTTGCGCAGCGCGCCATTATGGGTGCGTCCAATCCTACGGACATTTTCATACCGCTGCTCATCGCTACTTTCGCATCTACCATCACGGCGATACTCTATGTGGGCATCCGCCAGCGGCTCAACATCTGGAACAAGGTGGTGATTGGGTGGATTTCGGGTCTTGTCCTTTTCATCTTGCTTCTTGTTTATGGCTTCTCGCAGTTGGATAGCCAGACGGCGTTTCTCGTCTCTAAAATCGGAGGGAACTTCCTACTATTTCTGGTCATTATGACGTTCATCGTCGTGGGCGCATACAAGCGCATCAATGTCTACGATGCGTTCATAGAGGGGGCGAAGAGTGGTTTTGAAACCTCGGTCAAGATACTTCCGTACCTTGTCGGGATGCTCGTCGCCATCGGCGTATTCCGCGCCTCGGGGGCGATGGATATGTTGGTGCATAGTATGCAGTCCGTTTTCTCCTTCTTCTTCTCGGACGTCCGTTTTGTCGACGCCCTGCCCACCGCTCTGATGAAGCCCCTGAGCGGAAGCGGCGCAAAGGCGATGATGGTCGAGGCGATGAAGACCTACGGGGCAGACTCGTTCGCCGGGAGGCTCTCGTGTATGTTCCAAGGCTCCGCCGACACCACTTTCTACATCGTCGCGCTCTATTTCGGTTCTGTTGGCATTCGCAAAACGCGTTATGCGGTAACCGCCGGCTTGGTGGCAGACCTTGGCGGAATCATTGCTGCCATTCTTATTGCATATTTGTTCTTTGGTTGAAAATGCGAATTTTTATTTCGCTGATAATCAATAACCTGTATATTCTTAGTTTAAGAAAAGTCAATTAAATTTTTGTTTTCTCGTTTGTTTCCGCTACATTCGTGCCGTACATAGTGTATTGATATTTGACAAGAGTCGTGTGTTCTCCGAGAGGACGAGATTATTTTGTTTGTATGGATTAAAGATGTGTTCGCTGAGGCGTTAGCAGACTGAGCCGAGGCAGAGAAAGATTGAGCCATCCAGGAAAGATGTCGTTTGGGAGAATAATTGAAGATCTGCGGGATGAGATTGGATATGATTCGGAGTTGGATAGCGGTATGCTGGTGTGAATTATCGTCGGTTTAGTCGCCGATACGTATAACTTAGACTATATTATATAATGGGAAGACTGAGAACGTTTTTTGTGGGGCTGTGCTTGCTCCCAGTATATATTGCCTCTGCCGCAGTCTCGATAAACGAGGTTATGCCATGCAATATTTCGTCCTATATGGATGAGAGTCTGTATAATTTTTCTGGCTACGTCGAGTTCTACAACTCGGGTTCGTCGGCGGTCAATCTGAATGGTTACAAGATTGTCCACAACAAATGCACCAGTAAAAATGTCTATAAGCTGAAGTGGACGTGGAACATCACCACATCGGTTTCGGTGCCTGCGGGCGGCTACAAATTAGTCTTCTTCGACGGTGCTAGCACCACTGCCGGCCATGCGCCATACAAGTTGGACTCCGACGGGGGCGAACTCTTCCTCTACGATGCTTCGGGCAACAGCGTCTCTTCTCTTCGCTATCCTGCTATGACGGCGCACGTGTCATACGGCAACGGCGGCTATATGGAGCCTTCTCCATTGGCGGAAAACACAGAAACGTTCCTTAACCTTACGAGCAAGCGATGCGCACAGCCAACCTTCTCGGGCGCAACCCCGGGCGTGCAGACGGCATCTTCCTCGCTCACACTATCGTCTGCCACAAGCGGTGCGACTATCTACTACACCACCGACGGCACCGAGCCGCTGAAAGGCTCAAGCTCCGCAAAAGTCTACTCTTCCGCCATTAAGCTCAGTTCAAATATGGTGATCCGCGCCAAGGCATACGCCGATGGCTACCTCTCCTCCGCCATCACCACGGGTTCATTCATCTTTATGGACGATGCGCACAAGTCGTGCAACGGCTTCACCGTGCCTATCGTCTCATTGGTGGTGGACGAGAAGTGGTTGACGGACGACACCTACGGAATCGCTGTTAAGGGTACGAATGGCGCGCCAATCAAAAATTCGTGCTTAGGCACCGGCAATGCGAACTTTATGCAAGACTGGGACCGCCCCGTTAACTTCGAGTATATCGTTGACGGAAAACAGGTGGTAACACACGAGGCTGAAATAGGCGTGATGGGCGGCTGTTCCCGCGGCTACGATGTTAAATCGTTCAAGGTGAAAGCTGGTAAGAAGACTGGCTCGAGCAACAGCAACTTGGGCTACGACTTCTTCCAAGACAAGGTGGGTAACAAATACAAAAGCGTCCACATCCGCAACGGCGGAAACGCATACGACGAATACAATGTGCGCTGCCGCGACGGCTATATGGTTTCTTTGGCAAAGATGATGGACATCGACTACCAAGCATACGAGCCAGTGGCATACTACATCAACGGAGAATATAAAGGATTGATGGGGTTGCGCGAGCGTACAAACGGCGACTTCGTTGAGGCTAACTACGGCTTGGACGACGAGAACATCGACGTGATAAAAATCACCAACGGTGGTGTCCACGCAACCTCGGGCGATTCTCTCACCTACGATGAGATGGTCAGCGTTTTGGAGAACGGGAACCCTACCTCGGGCGACTATTACACCAACGCTTGCAAGTATATCGATATGAACGAGTACATCGATTACCTCGTGTTCGAGCATTTCATCGTCAACACAGACTGGCCCGCCAACAACTGCAAACTCTGGCGCGAGAAGGACAACGGCCGCTTCCGCTGGATTGTCTACGATACCGATTTCGGGTTGGGACTGTACGGGGCTTACGCAACCAACTATTGCGATGTTACGCTGAACTCAATCGAGTGGACGATGGGCGAGGGCTCCAAGATAAATTGGGCTAACGGCAACAAGAGCGGCAGCACATACGTTTCGAACGACGCTTCGCAATGGAAGGTTACCATCTTCAAGCACCTGATGCAGAACGAGGTCTTCAAAGAGAAATTCCTCAACCGAAACCTGATTCACTTAGGCACGACATTCACGAACGACCGCGTGCAAGCCGTCTGGGACAGCCTTGCGGCAAAGGTGCAAGACGAGCATTGCGCCGCATTCGACGGCCTCAGCCTTACTTCGCTCGACAATGCTAAGTCGATGGTGCAGTTCGCCAAGAATCGCCCTACCTATATGTATTCTTACCTGAAGAGTTACTACGGATTGGGTTCTTTGGTCGACTTGTCCTTCTCGTCGGATGCGCCAAACACGCACTTTATGATGAACGACGAGTTGGTCAACGCCTCCTCTTTCTCCGGAAAATATTTCACGGGAAAGACGTTGAAGTTGGAGGCAATCGCCCCTGCCGGCTATGAGTTCGACTACTGGGAGGCTGGCGACGGCTCCGTGGCAGAACAAAAACTCACGGAAACATCCACCTGGAAGTATTATTATGCAGACGGCGGACTGACTGGCACCTCCTGGACGGAAAGCGGCTACAACGACGCTAAGTGGAGCACCGGCTACGGAAAAATGGGCTACGCAACCGACAACACGTCATACAACACTGTGTTGGACTATGGCAGCGACAAGAGCAACAAGTACATCACCGCCTACTTCCGCAATAAATTCACACTTTCAAATCCTTACGAAATCGAATACTTGAACGTCAATCTCGTGTATGACGACGCTTACGTCCTCTACCTGAACGGACACGAGGTGAAGCGCGACAACATCGAGGGCGATGTGGAGTATTCCACTCTGGCAACCGACTACAAGAACGACGAGACGACGAGCTTCCAACTTCTGCTCTCCGATATCAAAGAATACCTCAAAACGGGCGAGAACACCATCGCGGTGGAAATCCACCAAAATGTTGTAACCAGTTCAGACCTCACGTTCCAACTCACCCTCACTGCCAACTACGCCGGCGGAACGGTTACCGATGTGCTGCGCGAGCCAATACTCGTAACGTCGCTCACATCGGCACAGAACATTGTCGCCCACTTCACTAAGAGCACGGATTGCCCTACGTTGCCACTCCTCATCTCGGAGGTTGCATCCACCAACAACTCGGAAACCGACGTTGTGGACGAGTATGGCAACCACCCAGACTGGTTCGAAATCTACAACAACGGCTCGGACACCATCAACTTGGCAGGTCTCTACATCACAGACAACTCCGCAAAGCCAACCAAGAGTATGATCCCTTACGGATACAACGAAACGAAATTGGCTCCTGGCGCACATTTCGTGGTGTGGGCAGACGGCAACTCGTTCCGCGGCGTGCATCACGCCAACTTCAAATTGGCTAACACCAAGAGCGAGTCTGAAACGGGCTCCACATTCGGCGTCTATATGTATTCGGGCTGCAACACAAGCAGCACAATCGACGAAGTGGAATACACAACGATGGATCAAAACACCTCGTATGGAAGGGTAGACGACAATTCTGATAATTGGACTACCTACATAACCTCGTGCGACGGGACATCGTCCACCCTCATCCTCAAGCCGACTCCTGGTCGGGCAAACGGCTCCGTGTCCGAAACTTGCGGCTCGTCTGTCGATACCGACTACCCAGAGTCTGTGGCCGACGTGGCGGTTTATCCTAACCCAGTGGAGGATATCCTCGAAATCCAAGTGGAGAACGCCTCCCACGTGAGCGTGCAGTTGTACGACCAGCTGGGCAAAGTGGTGTTGCAAAAGTCGGCAGACGGTTCGTCTGTCTCCTTGGATCTTTCGGCTTGCCGCTCGGGCGCGTACACTTTGCGCGTGTTGGCAGACAATCTGACGCACCGCCAATTGATTCTGAAACGATAACATTTTGTAACTTTGCGCCAGAATGTCCATCTCTTGTGCGCTATCAGGCTTTGCCTGTCCCGTGGCGAGGAGATGAACCTGTAAACGATAACATATTTTCTGTATGAGAAAATTATTGATGGCATCAGACCTTGGCGACTTGAACAAGGCGGTGCAAGAAGCCTTGGAGGTAAAGAAGAACCGTTATGCGTATAAGCATTTGGGCGAAAACAAGACTTTGCTTTGCGTGTTCTTCAATAACAGTCTGCGCACACGCCTCAGCACGCAGAAGGCGGGTATGAACTTGGGTATGAACACCATCGTCTTAGATGTGAACCAAGGCGCGTGGAAGTTGGAGACCGAGCGTGGCGTGGTGATGGACGGCGACAAGTCTGAACACCTCTTGGAGGCTATCCCCGTGATGGCGCAGTTTTGCGATGTGATAGGCGTACGCTCGTTCGCGAAGTTTGAAAACAAGAAGTTTGATTATGAGGAGACCATCCTCAACGAGTTCATCCAATACTCCGGGAAACCGGTATTCAGCATGGAGTCTGCCACTGCGCACCCGTTGCAAGCCTTTGCCGACTTGATTACCATCGAGGAGCATAAGAAAGTGGCCCGCCCGAAAGTCGTCCTGACCTGGGCGCCCCACCCAAAATCACTTCCGCAGGCGGTGCCAAACTCATTTGCCGATTTTATGAACGAGGCAGATGTCGATTTCGTCATCACACACCCCGAGGGGTATGAGTTGGACGAGAAGTTCGTGCGCGGCGCGAAAGTGGTGTACAACCAGGATGAGGCGTTGAAAGGCGCGGACTTCGTCTATGCGAAGAATTGGTCGGCATATCAAGACCCCAACTATGGTAAAATCCTCAGCAAAGATATGAGTTGGACCGTCAGCGCACAGAAGATGGCTTTAACCAACAATGCGTTCTTTATGCACTGTCTGCCAGTGCGCCGCAATATGATTGTGACGGACGATGTGATTGAGAGTCCGCAGTCGCTCGTCATCCCCGAGGCAGCCAATCGCGAGATTTCCGCAGAAACAGTCATCAAACGCATTTTGGAGGGGCTTCAATAATCGTAAGTCTTTCACTAAGAATAAAAAAACCGCGTTCCGTCATGTCGGAAGTGCGGTTTTTTTGTTATATTTGCTCTTATATAAATTAAGCAAATTTCTTTTTCAAGAATATAGTTTATGTCAGAAGATAAAAATTCGTATTCCGCCAGTAGCATCCAGGTTTTAGAGGGATTGGAGGCGGTCAGGAAGCGTCCTGCGATGTACATTGGCGACATTAGCGAGCGAGGTTTTCACCATTTGGTGTATGAGGTTGTGGACAACTCCATCGACGAGGCTTTGGCAGGCTATTGCAAGCACATTGAGGTAACCATCAACGAAGATAATTCTATAACAGTGCAGGACGACGGCCGTGGTATCCCCGTGGATATGCACGAGAAGGAGCATAAATCTGCCCTCGAGGTCGTTATGACGGTGTTGCACGCCGGCGGTAAATTCGATAAGGGGACATACAAGGTTTCCGGCGGTTTGCACGGTGTGGGCGTGTCATGCGTCAACGCACTCTCCTCAAAGTTGGAGGTGGAAGTGTGCCGCAACGGCAAACGCTACCAACAGGAATACGCTTACGGAAAGCCGCTCTACAGCGTCCGCGAGGTAGGAACGGCAGACCATACGGGAACGAAGGTTTCTTTCTTGCCAGACAGCACCATCTTCACCGTCCACGAGTATCACTATGATCTTCTCGCCACGCGCTTGCGCGACTTGGCGTATCTGAACGCCGGCGTCAGAATCACCTTGACGGACAAACGCCCGTTGGAGGACGGCACATTCCGATCTGACGTCTTCTACTCGGAGAAGGGTTTGTGCGAATTTGTCGAGTATCTCGACTCGCTGCGTGAACACCTCATTCCAGATATAATCCACATTAATACAGACAAATACGGCACCCCAGTCGAGGTGGCAATGACCTATAACACGGAGTTCAAAGAGAACGTCTGCTCCTACGTCAACAACATTGGCACCACCGAGGGCGGTACACATGTGCAGGGATTCCGCACGGCGTTGACCCGTACTTTGAAGAAGTATGCCGATGACCTGAAAATCCCTGAAAAAGAGAAAGTTGAAATCTCTGGAGACGATTTCCGCGAGGGACTGACCGCTGTCATCTCCGTAAAGGTGGCAGAACCTCAGTTCGAGGGTCAGACAAAGACGAAGTTAGGAAACGACGAGGTGTCCGGCATCGTGCAACAAGCCGTTGGCGAGGCACTCACAAACTATCTTGAGGAACACCCGAAGGAGGCTCGCCTCATTGTCGACAAGGTGGTGCTGGCTGCCCGCGCCAGAATCGCCGCCGCCAATGCCCGCAAAAATGTACAGCGCAAATCGCCGCTCGGCGGTGCCGGACTTCCGGGCAAGCTGGCAGACTGCTCCGGCAGAAATCCTGAACTTTGCGAGATATTCCTCGTCGAGGGAGATTCCGCAGGTGGTACGGCAAAACAGGGCCGCGACAGAAAGTTCCAGGCCATCCTGCCGCTCCGTGGTAAAATCCTGAATGTGGAGAAAGCCACGATAGACCGTGTGTTGAACAGCGAGGAAATCAAGAATATCTATTCCGCCCTCGGCGTCAGCATCGGAACAGCGGACGACCCTAAGGCACTCAACCTCGAAAAACTCCGCTACCACAAAATCATCATCATGACCGATGCCGATGTCGATGGTAGCCACATCGACACGCTGATTCTGACTTTCTTCTTCCGCCACATGCGCGAGCTCATCGAGCAGGGGTATGTCTATATCGCTGCGCCTCCGTTGTACAAATGCTCGAAAGGAAAAGTGGAGGAGTATTGTTGGACGGACAAACAGAAGCAAGACTTCGTCGAGAAGTACGGCGGCGGAGTAGAGTCGGGCGTGAAGATCCAACGCTACAAAGGTTTGGGAGAGATGAGCGACGTGCAGTTGAAGGAAACCACTATGGATCCAAAATACCGCAAGCTGCGCCAAGTGCATATCGAGAATCTGGCTCAGGCAGACTACACATTCTCTATGCTGATGGGCGACGATGTGGCTCCGCGCCGCCAATTCATCGAGGATAATGCGACATACGCAACCATCGATGCGTAACTATTTGAAATAGATGTAATAACGTAAAAATATAAACATTGCGAAGATATGGCAATTGTAAAACCATTTAAAGGTATTCGCCCTCCAAAGGAGTTGGTCGAGAAGATTGAAAGCCGCCCATACGATGTGTTGAACTCGGAGGAGGCTCGCGAAGAGGCGGGAGACAACGAGATGTCTCTCTACCACATCATCAAACCGGAAATTGACTTCCCCGATGGGACAAGCGAGTATGACCCACGCGTCTACGAGAAGGCTGCCGAGAACTTCCAAAAGTTCCAAGACAAAGGCTGGTTGGTGCAAGACAAGAAGGAAATGTATTACATCTACGCCCAGACGATGAACGGAAAAACGCAGTACGGACTCGTCATCGGTGCGTATGTAAACGACTATATGACAGGCGTTATCAAAAAGCACGAGCTGACGCGAAGAGATAAGGAAGAAGACCGTATGAAGCACGTTCGCGTGAACAACGCCAACATCGAGCCGGTTTTCTTCGCTTACCCAGACGACGCCGTACTCGACGCCTTGGTGAAACGCTACACCGCCAAAACCCCTGAGTACGATTTCATCGCTCCTATCGACGGGTTCGGCCATAAATTCTGGTTGATTGACGACGATAAGGACATCGCCACCGTGACGGAACAGTTTGGCAAGATGAAGTCGCTCTACATCGCCGACGGACACCACCGCTCAGCCGCAGCCGCTTTAGTGGGCGACGAGAAACGCAAGCAAAACCCTAACCACAAAGGCGACGAGGAGTATAACTACTTTATGGCAGTGGCTTTCCCTGCCAGCCAACTCACCATACTGGACTACAACCGCGTTGTGAAAGACTTGAACGGGCTGAGCAGCGAGGATTTCCTAAAAGCCCTCTCCAAAAACTTCGACGTGGCGAAGAAGGGCGAGGCGGAATACAAACCACAGGAGTTGCACGAGTTTTCTCTCTATTTGGATAAAAACTGGTACAGCCTGAAAGCCAAGAAAGGCACTTACAACGACCAAGACCCAATCGGCGTGTTGGATGTTGACATCTCAAGCCGACTTATCTTAGATGAGATCTTAGGCATCAAAGACCTCCGCTCCGACAAGCGAATCGACTTTGTCGGCGGTCTGCGCGGCTTGAAAGAGTTGAAACGTCGTGTGGACAACGGCGAGATGCGTATGGCTTTGGCTCTCTACCCAGTATCGATGAAACAAATTATGGACATCGCCGACAGCGGTAACATTATGCCGCCGAAAGCCACTTGGTTCGAGCCGAAACTCCGCTCGGGACTGATTATCCACAAGTTGGCTTGACGACAGTTAAAAGTGGAATATTGTGAACGTGATATTCCACTTTTTTGTTGAAAAGATTTTATAAGTTTGTTTTTCAATAAAAATTTTTAACTTTGCGGTGTGAATGGCATTTTTTTGTTCGTTTCATTGCCTGGCTTAGTCCGCGGCAAAAACGGGTGAGTTTGTCTTTGTTCACTTGGTTTGACGGGAAAGTCTGTTCGGGAATTAAAAAATTTTAGTGGGAGACATACTAATCAATAGAAATTAATCTTTAAAAATCAGAGAAATATGAAAATTAGAAACTTGATGTGTGCGTTCGCTTTGGCAGTAGCATTGCCAATGGGAGCGACGGATTTGGTTATCGTTCCGCTGACGGGTGCAGAGGAAAGTACTGCAATAGACAAGATCGGTTCGTGGAAGTTTGAGGGCGAAACCGCAATGGTGCTTTACGGAACAGATGGCAAGACAGTGTTGGCAAAGCGCAACTTGTCCGAGGTCCGTAAGATCGTTTTCAAAGAGGGAAAGGTTTCTTTCGAGGATCCAAAGGCAACATCTTTCACCGTTTACCCTAACCCAACCGAGGATGAACTCACTGTTGGCGGTGCAGACGAGAACACTTCTTTGAGAGTGATTGACTTGCAAGGAAGAATCTTGCGTTCGGCTCAAGGCACGAAAGTGTCTGTAGAGAGCCTCCCAGCCGGCGTTTACAACCTGTTGGTAGACGGCAAGGTGTTCCGTTTCATTAAAAAATAAGGATTTATGAGGAAGGTATTTGGCATATTATTCGGCTTTGCTGTGGCTTGCTGCTTGCCGTTGCACGCTGAAAGCGATGCATACGAGATGACGCTGCTGCAACGCGATGGCTCTAAATATTCCATTTTGGTCAGCGAGGTGGATAGCATCCTGTTTTGGAATAAGAACCATTGGGAAAATGGTGTGCTGAATCGTGCCAAATACAAGGTGAGCGACGAGTCGTACGTCTACTTCTCGCAAGGGAACCTCCAATATAACGCTGGCGACAAAAGCACCCATGCGACAGCCGACGGCGGCACTGCCCAAGGCACTTGGCGTTTCGCGGAAAACCAATACGATTATATCGGCGATGGCAATGCAAACGCCGACTCAACCTACAACGGGTGGATCGACCTTTTCGGGTGGGGAACGAGCGGATGGAGCGGTGGCGCGAAGGCTTACCAACCATGGTCGACAGATAAGACCGGTGGCAACTACCAACCGGGTGACTCTGCCACTGCGAACATCGAAGGCGGCTGCAAATACGCTGATTGGGGTGTCTACAACGCCATCTCGAATGGTGGCGGCGCGGCAGAACAATGGCGCACGCTCTCCGAGGACGAGTGGATGTATCTTTTCCGCAACAACGATTGGTTTATCGGTAGGGTTGCCGGCACGCTTTGCGCTATCCTCCTCCCAGAGGGAGTGGAAGTGCCAAAGGGTCTGACTTTCAACAAGACGATGAAGGATTGTTGGATGAGGAGTGGCAGCCACAAGTTCACCGAGAAGGATGCCAATGGTAACGATGTCGCAATCGACTTCACAAAGACAAACGACATCGCAGACTACCAGTTTGCGCAACTCGAGGCTCAGGGCGCGGTCGCACTTCCATGTGCCGGACATCGTTCTGACAAGTATATCTACGTAACTGGAACCGCCGGCTACTATTGGTCTACTTCCGCAACAGACTCCTCGTCTTCGTATATCGTCAGCATCTCAGGAGAAGAGTTTTGCTTTGAGTACTCTTCATGGCGCTACTACGGTCTTTCCGTCCGCTTGGTGCAGGATGTGAAGTAACCGCGTGTTGCGTGAAGAATAGAGTAGGGCTGGGCTTCTTTGAGGCCTGGCCTTTCTATTTGGATTAGGGTGAAAATATCTTTACCTTTGTGTTGGAAGATGAGTTAATTTTAGGCAATTTGCATGAATGAAGCATCATACATCAGTAGCGTAGAATCGATAGGACTGAAGGCCACTTGGAATCAGATCTGTTTTGATGTTTTGCAATCGAACGGGAATAGTGCGTTCCCAGTTGAAAGTTTTGGGAACCTCTACGAGGCGGGTCTTGCTGCAAGCGATAAAGACGCAAAAAAGGAGAGTGGACAATATTACACTCCGCGCGATGTGGCAATGGTTATGGCGCAGTGGTTTGATTCTGTTCCAGGCGACATCATCTGCGATGTGGCTTGCGGAACGGGCAATCTAATTTTGGCTTACCTTGATTATGTCGGGGAGGAGCGTGCCATTGACTTGCTTGAAAATGGCAAAATACACCTCTACGATATGGACTCCGTGGCTTTGCAAATTTGCGTTACCACTATTGCGGTGCGCTACGGAAGACAGTTACAGCAGAAAATCAATGTTCACTGTGGTGACTTTTTGTCACGGGAATTTGTCTTGCCAAAGCATAGTAAAGTCAT
This sequence comes from Paludibacteraceae bacterium, assembly GCA_963631545.1. GTDB lineage: Bacteria > Bacteroidota > Bacteroidia > Bacteroidales > Paludibacteraceae > UBA1181. Next base: position 17,581 of record CAVGRN010000044.1, read on the forward strand.
TTCAAATCCGCCCTATTCGGCGTTTTCATCAGTACCTTTCGAGTGGCAACAAACATCGACTGTACTTTCAACAAAAGAGCTTTATGCTGCTTTTATGGAGAAGATTTTGTTGCAAAGTGAGGGTTCAGTCATTATTACCCCATATAGTTTTATCGGGGGGAATAAATTTTATCCGTTACGGTGCGTCATGAACAAGTGCAATGGCTTTGTCGTTTCTTTTGATAATGTTCCAGGCAACATTTTTTGTGGACGCAAGCATGGAATATTCAATTCAAACACGAGCAATGCGGTGCGCGCCGCTATAACGGTGGTTCAGAACCGCACAGATTGTAAGGGATTTCGTTTCAGTCATTTAATTCGTTTCAAGGCTATTGAGCGAGAGAAATTGATTCAATGCGAGACGCTTGAGAATACAGTTGGGAAAACTTATCAGCAGGTGGACCAGCGTAATAGTATGTTTTCAAAATGCGATGTTCGTCTTGAACAACTTTTCTTGCGTTGGAAGCAGCAAAGTGCACTACCCCTTGGCGGCTATATTAGGCCTTACGGACATTTTGAAATTCATATACCAAATACGTGTCGATATTTCACGGTGGCGTCCGCTAAACCGCTAACACGTAAGGGACAGATCTCTGTCCGATTCGACGATGAGGTGGTGTTTAATTATGTTTTTTGTATGGTAAACTCATCATTCGCTTATTGGTGGTGGAGAATTTATGACGGTGGAATCACCTATCCGCAGGGGTTGCTATACCAATTGCCGTTGTTTTTTGAGAAGTTGAGTGATGAAGACAAGCAATTTTTCAAAGAAGTTGCCACGGAAATGATTGCTCGCGCCGACGAGTTCATCGTAACGAAAAACAATGTGGGGGTACAGGAGAATATCAAATATCCACGCACCTATCGCGACAGAATCAATCGTCGCATACTTGATATTCTGGGCTTTGAAATGCCAGAGCAAACATTAGATATTATCCATTCAAATATGGCTTTGGAGGTAAGTGTATGCGACGAAATTTAGAACAATCACGGCTAAAATGTTCTTTAAATCATTGACTTATAGCGAGGTGGCAGAGCATTATTTTTGCAAGTAAAAATTAAAGATGTTTTTCAAAGCGTAGAGTGGGTACACTTTGATGTCGTCATATTCGCAGAAATTTTCGAGGGAGGTGCGGATGCCCCAGGCTATGTTTTTTTGTTGAAGGAATAGGCGTAGGCTTTGCATAGACCCTTTTGTGCCGGATTTCACCTCAACGGGGTGGATCTCACCTCCGAGTTGCACAACATAGTCGACCGCGGCGTTGCTTCCGTTCTTCTCGCGGTGCCAGCAATAGAGCGGTGTGCGTTGGTAGACAGAGTCGGCTTTGATGATTTCGTTTCCGACGAATGTTTCGGCGATGGCTCCGCGGTTGATGACTTGCATATCCGAAGTGGTATTGAAGAATTCGGTGATATCCAGCCCCAGCACACATTGTAGCAACCCAGTGTCTGCGAAGATCATGCGTTGGTATTTCTCGTCTATCTCTGCGCCAAGTGGAATGCCGTTGGCGGAAGTATGCGTTACGGGATGAACCAGTCCGGCGAGGATGAGCGTTTCGAGTGCCTTGCGGATTTGCGTGGCGTTGGTCTCTAAGTTGACATGACTGTAGACAAACTTTCCAAGACCTTGTTCGGCGACGGAGCGGAACACTGCTTCAATGCGCATAGAGGGAATGCGGTCGCGATATTTGGCGAAATCATCACGAAAAGACTGCACCAATTCGCTGAGGATGCGTTGGCACTCTAAAAGATCGCCTGTCTTGCAAAACTCCGCAACGACAGCGGGCATGCCACCAAGCACCAAAAATTGGCGGAGCAGGCGAACCGCTTGCTCGTGCAGCACCTCTGGAATAGGATTCGAAGTAGAGGCTTTTCGTATGAACTCAGCGAGGGCTGTGTTGCCTGTCGCCCAGAAAAATTCCTCCATACTGAAGGGGTACATGAAAATGCTACGGATACGGCCGACACCATACGAAGGGAGGCTTCCCAATGCGAACTCGAGCAACGAACCCGCCGCGATGAGATGTTGCTCTGGATATTTCTCGTAGAAATAACGGAGTCGGTTGATGGCGGAAGGGCATGCCTGAATTTCGTCGAAAAACAAAAGTGTTTTGCCTGGTTCAATGGGAATATGCAGTTGCAAAGAGAGCAGACTGCAAATCTCCTGCGGAGAGTACGTCCCGTCGAACAAATAATGAATGTCTTTGCGTTCGTTGAAATCGACTTCTGCAAAGAAATCAAAACTCTCAGCCAGATGACGTACCGCGGAGGTCTTGCCCACTTGCCTCGCCCCACGCAGCAACAGGGGCTTCCGCTCTTTGGTTTCGCTCCAGTTTTTTAGTTCTATGTCGATATTCCGTCTATAGTAGTACATACTTATCCGCTTGTAATCCCCGCATGTTTTTTCTAAAAATGACACCGAAGGATCTTTCCGGCTGTACTACACCAGTCTCTACACTTTCTTAGAATGTATTGTTTTAGCGGATAGTAATAGATTCAAACGAATCGAATCGGCGATTCAACTGAAACGAATCGGCGATTCAA
>CAVGRN010000045.1:0-19494 GCA_963631545.1 Paludibacteraceae bacterium
TGTATCTTTTCCTATACAATAAGTGGACGCTGGGATATATCAAGGATGGCAGTAACTCATACTTGTGTTATATGTTGATACCAGCGACATTTACTGCGCCAGAGGGGACAACTGTGCAGGTCATTGGCACAGCTGACTTGACGGAGGACTCTATGGATTTGACTGTTCCATCAACGAACACCTACACGACAGAGCAGTTCACTGCCCTTGAGAAATTAGGTGTTGTGGCGTTGCCTTGCGCCGGGAGCCGCGAAGCAGCGATGGTGGAATTTGCCGCTGACGCTGATGGGGTAGGAGGTTATTGGTCGTCTTCTGCGTTCAATTCCTACTATGCCTGGATTTTCCAATTCAGATCGACGAGAGTTGTATCTTACATCGTTTCCTACCGGTGCCTCGGGATCAGCGTCCGCCTTGTTCAGGATGTTCAGTAGTAATTGCGTGAAATGAAAAGGCGTGTGTCGCCGTAGTGTGTCGCACGCCTTTTTCTATTAGGGGATGAGGAATGAGAAGCTTATGTTTCGGGGAAATGGTGTGATGTGAGTCTTGGGGGCGAAAAAACGCACTGCGAAAAAACAAGCCTCGCCACGCTTGCATATTCAAAATAAAACACTTACCTTTGCAACTCGTTAGTAAAAACAAAATTTCACTAATCAAAAAACATTAAAACGTATGTTAAACCAGTATGAAACCGTTTTCATTTTGACTCCCGTTTTGTCTGAGAACCAGATGAAGGAAACGGTTGAGAATTTCAAGGGACTCCTCGTGGAGAACGGTGCGAACATCGTGAACGAGGAACTCTGGGGGTTGCGCAAGTTGGCCTACCCAATCGAGGGAAAGACCACTGGCTTCTACTGCCTTTTGGAGTTTTTGGCAGAGCCTACACTCATTGCTAAGTTGGAGACACAGTATCGCCGCGACGAGAAGGTCATCCGCTACTTGACCACCAAGTTGGACAAGTTCGCAATCGAGTATGCGGCAAAAAGAAAGAGTTTAAAATCAGCTAAAGAGAAGGAGGCATAACTATGGCAGCTCAGAATTCATCAGAAATCAGATATCTAACTCCTCCATCAGTAGAGGTTAAGAAGAAGAAATATTGCCGTTTCAAAAAGAGCGGTATCAAGTACATCGACTACAAAGACCCAGAGTTCTTGAAGAAATTCTTGAACGAGCAAGGTAAGATCCTGCCTCGCAGACTCACGGGTACTTCTTTGAAATACCAAAGAAAGGTCGCTCAAGCAGTGAAAAGAGCTCGCCACTTGGCTTTGCTTCCATTTGTAACCGATTTGATGAAATAAAAAGAGGAGGGAAAGACAATGGATATCATATTATTGCAAGACATTCATAATCTGGGATACAAAGACGATATCGTCAAAGTAAAGGACGGCTATGGCCGCAACTATCTCATCCCTAAGGGTTTGGGTATCCTCGCAACTCCTTCTGCTAAGAAGATGTTGGAGGAGACTTTGAAACAGCGCGCCCACAAGTTGGCTAAGATCAAGGCTGAGGCCGAGGCTCTGGCCGCTAAGTTGAACGGTGTTTCTCTCACCATCCCTGCTAAAACCAGTGCTACCGGCACCATCTTCGGTTCTGTCAACAACATCCAAATCGCTGACGCTTTGGCTAAGCAAGGTTTCGAGATCGACAGAAAGAGCATTGTCATCACAGACAATGTTAAGGAGCTGGGTTCTTACACGGCTACTGTGAGACTTCACAAAGAGGTTTCCGCAGAGATCAAATTCGAGGTTGTTTCCGAGTAATCTGGAATATCCAAGATACGAAAAGGGTTGGCGGCTTGGCTGCCGACCCTTTCTTTTATACCTTTGCCTCGCACTTAACTTCTAATCCATAATGGCTAAAATGGTAAAAATCGATTTCGACCTGCGCGAAGGCCAGGAGTTCATCCAACTCATCCAACTGCTGAAGGCCACCAATGTGGTGTTTAACGGCGCTGAGGCGCAACGTGTGGTTACCGATGGGATGGTGATACGAAACGGCGAAGTGGAACTGCGCAAGCGTGCCAAAATCGTTTCTGGCGATGTCATATTGTTCGGGGACAATGAAATCACTGTGCATTAAACTCTCCTTGCTCGGCGTTCTTGCCGTGTTGTCCGCCTGCAAAGACGATGAATCGACTATCGCAGACTACCCCGTCTATGTGAAAACCTCTTACAGCGAATACCAAACGCTTGCCACCGTCAATCGCTGCGTAACCTACACCAATGATGATGTCTACTCTACAAACACGCAGTTGGGGTTTGGCGGAATTTGCATTTTTAGGGACTTGAACGGCGACATTGGTTGCTGCGACTTGGCTTGCCCTTACGAGAACCTCCGCACCGTAACCCTCACCGTCAAAATGCCATACGCCACTTGCGCCCAGTGTGGCTCGAAATTCGACCTCTCATACGGCACTGGCACACCTTTGCAAGGCCCCGCCAAAAGCATCCTGAAACTTTATACAAAAATTATCGACACGGGGGAGTACATACGGGTGTCGAACTGATACGCGTTTTTAGGATTTACGGCGCGTGTTTCTCCCCCTCAGTTTTGAAAATATCTCTTTTGCTTTCCCCTCCGACAAGACGAATGGCACGGTGAGCAGGACTGCGAGTTTGATGTTGCCCGTCAAGGTGGTGAAGAAAAGGTCGGCCGCATACTGCATAACGATGATGGTCAGCGCGACGGCGTAGAGTGCGATGTGCAGCGTGCTTCCCATAGTCGCCTTTTTGTAGAGCCAGCCATATACGGCTCCGGTGAATATGGCGAAAAAGCACACGCCCCACAACCCGAAATCCACGTAAAACGGATACAGCGCAGTGTAGGTGTTGGTGGGTATCGGTTCTTCCACCCAGGGCAGGAAGGTGTTTACCGGCTCAATGGAGGAGAGCCCGAGCTTGTGCAGCAGGGCATAGACAATGCGGAAGGTGTTTTCGCCGAAATGCTCCGCCGCACCGGGCGTGAGCGTGTCGAATGCATAGAGGTTGCCAATCACATAGTAGTGGATGGATTTGTTGAGTTCGCCCAGATCGAGACACCTTGCGAATTGCAGCAGCAAGCAGAGCAGCACTAAGACACTCGCACCGCCGAGGGCCTGGCGCAGCGTGATTTTCCGCCGCATCAGCAGTATCGCACCGCCAAACAGAAAGATGTATAGCAGAAAGAGTTTCGACATTGTAACCGCCGCGTAGAGAAAGAAGCACCCGAACGACACTGCCAACCGCCATTTCTTCCTTCCGTCGAACCGTATCAACTCTAAGATGTATGACGCCATCCAGATGACGACGAAGATTCCGCCGAAGGGGGTGGTGCGTCCGCCTCCCTTGCCCAGTGCGGCGGCGTGCAGGTCGGCAGCCCAGTTGCCCGCCGTCCCTTGGGTTATCGCCCGGTAGGTGAACACTGCCAATACGGGTAGGAAGAGTATGGCGAGTGCGAGATAGATGTTGCAGACGTATGTGTTGGGCGTTGCCTGTGCGGTGGTTTGTGCAATGCCTTTCTTCCCAGTGAATCGTTCTGCGATGAGTGCGGCGGCGCATAGACATACAATCCAGCAGGCGAGGCAGAGATAGAGGTTGCCGCTCAGAGGAGGTAACTCTCCGCCAAGTGTGGCGAGGCAGAGGGCGGATAGCGTCCAGGTCAGTCCCGTTGCGGCGGCAGGTTCCATGACATCTCCTTTGGAGCAGAAAAGCCCGATGAAAACGGCGAAAATGCATATTGTGATGAGTAGGAGCGTCATAGGCTATTCAATGGTGAGTTTTGGATTTTTCAGAATGATGGAACCTCGGTAATATTGGTTGGTGCTTTCGTTCATTACGATGTTCACTAACAGCACGATGCGCTCGGTGTTGGTGGTTTCAAAACTTAGGGTGTGCCATTGACCGTGTACCCAAAGATTGTAGCAATCGCTGGCGATGGTGCCGCCGTAGATGTCTTCGGCGGTTACCTGCACGATTTTCCCAACAAAGTCGGACGACACGTAGCAGTCGATTGTGAATGTGGCTTTCTGGCCGGGGCGTAGGTGGAAGTAGGCGAATGTCTTGTAGTAGATGGTGTGGTCGACGAGTGTCCCGTCTGTCAGCCGGACGACGGTTTTGTTGAGTTTGTCTTTGCGTAGCCGGTAGACCTTGCCCGTGATGGTCTCGTCTTGAAACAGCGAGGTGTTGAGGTATGATTTCCCCACGTCGTATCGGTTGTCCAACGTGGCGAGGCAGTAACTGCCCGCACCGAGTGCGACGAGGCAAGCGGCGGCAATCAATACGGGTTTGCGTGTGAGCGGACATTCGTATGCGTCCTCCTCCCTCCCGAAGCTGTGCAGTATGGTGAGCAGGGCGAATGTGGCGCAGCCCGAGTAGCGCGACAGAATGCTCTCGAATAGCATTGTGACAAAAAGCAGAATGGCGCATCCCAGCCAGAATTTCCGCTCTTCCTCCCGGCAGAATCGGGCGAAGCATACCAACAAGGCAAGGAGCAGCAACGCACCGCCCAATCCGTATTCCAACGCCTCTTCGAGGAATTGGTTGTGCGGCCCGTAATTGTGAAGGTAGCCGTCGTAGAAGTGGGTGTCGTTGTAGTGCTGCGTCAGCGTTTCCTGAAAATTGTTCACGCCGTAGCCGAGGATGGGCTTTTCAGCAATCAGTTGAGTGGCGGATTGCCAGATGTGGTAGCGGGGGTCGTGTGGACGGCTCTCGTCGCCGTTGGCGAGGAGGGTGATGGTCTCCACCATACGGTTTTGTGGGAAGAAGACGAACACCGCTCCGCCTAACAGAAGCATAGCGCAGATGGCGGAGAGTGCGATTTTCTTCGATTTCATCGAGAGAAATGCGATGTATATCGCTGCGAGAACCATCAGGGCGAGTGTTTCGGCGCGCGAGTTGTTGACGATGAAGAAGAAGAACGCCGCAGGTAGGAATACGTAGGCGAGGTGGCGGTCAGACTGCCGCCTGCCGTTTTTCAGCAGAAACACTAACCCGATGAGGGCGATGATGATGTTCATATTGGAGTAGGTGCGGTGTAGCATCTCTCCGAAGATGATGGTGGCGTAGGTGAGGAAGTCGCGCAGTAGGTCGATGTCTTGCCCAATCCAGTATCGTTGCCCGATGAAGATCAGCGAGGCGATGATGAATGTGAGATTGCCGAGGATGAAGTATCGCAGCACCTGCTTGAAGTCGCACCGCCGCCCCCCAAGGAGGAAGAATATCGGCAAGAGAAACAGGCAGAGCCTTTGCTCGAAGATGCGCTTCAGCACCAACTGGCCGTTGTCGGCATACAGCGCGGTGGCGAGTCCCCACAGCATAAAGCCCAAGAGCAGATACACGCAGAACTGTTGCTTGCGAGGTGCGACGAAAATACGTTCGCCGCCCCATGCCCGAATGACTTTCCCGAGGATGAAAAGGCATCCCCAGATGATGAAGAACACCGATGAAATCTTCTGAGGGAAACAGCAGAAAAACGCAAAGGCGTAGAACGAATATCTCTCGATGAAATCGAAGGTTTTTGTTATTGCCATAGTGTCTTATAGTCTAAGATTAGCACGCAGTGGAATGCGTAGATGTAGAACAACACCCAGCCGATGGTGAAGACCATTGCCATTGAGAGGCACCTGCTCCATTGACCGGCTCGCTCGTCGCAGTTGCCGGTCCACTTGCCGATTGCCACCTTCCGGTCGCCGATTGCGGTTGCGATTATCCGCCCCAAAATCCGTGCGATGTGCGGGATGAGGAAGATGATGGTGCAGTTGAACACTTCGCTGATGCGCATGGCAACCGTCGCCAACGGTCCGAAGAATACGAAGCAGCAAGAGGAGAGGCAGCACATATTGAGCAGGATGTTCAGGTAGGGGGTTTCTGCCTCCATTTCTTTCCGGAAGACAAAGCAAAGGATGATGACGGCGTTTTGCAGTAGGAAATATACGCTGAGGTAGTTCAGTTCGTAGTTGGTTTGCCGTTGGTAGAGCATATAACTTGCGAGTTTGTATTGGTAGAAGTCGTTGTGGATGAACTTCGTCAGGTTAAGGATGTTGAAGTCGCACACGTTGCTGATTACGCAGAGCAGGAACAGGACGCCCCACACCTTGGCGTTGGCTTCCCAACGCTTGAACAGGGGCAGGATGAACATCATCAGGGCGGACAAGTGGAAGAACGCCGCCAATGCGACGAGGCCTGCAAACTGCCAGTATTTTTCTTTCTGGAGGAAATATATCGCAACGAAAATCAACCCGATGGCAACGCCGATGCGTATCTGCGTCAGTTCGTTGAGCAGGTATAGTTTGCAGAAGTAGAGGAATAGCACTTGGAAAGTCAAGCTGGACAGTTTGCGAATGCCCACCAGTTTGAGGCTCACGCCGAGAATGGCGTAGAGGCTGAAGATGATGATGAAGTTTGTCTGTTCGCTGTTGCCTGTCGTTTTTAGGAACGAGCATAGCACGGAGAAGCTTAGGTCTGTGCGGATTGCTTCCACATACTCGAGAAAGGAGTTGAAGAGCGTTTCCATAGACGGCACTTTGTAGTAGAGATCCTCGTAGCCGTTAAAGTCGAGGCACACGTGGAAGTCGCGCAGCAGGATGAAGCCGCACAACACACAGCCGAGGGCGATGTAGAGTCTCCTTTGCCACCGTCCGTCTAACCTCTCGGCGTAGATGGCGGCGATGTTCAGTAAAAGGGCAAGTGCTACGTAGGGAATCATTTATGTTAAGTATGCGTTTTTAGTTCCAGAGCGTTTTGTACTCCGTTTTTATACTGGGTCTGGATTGTTGGGATTCCGATAAATGGGTTCGTAATGATTGTCCGCATTAAAGCAAGCATTGGCGGTTCCTTCAAAGTCTGAAATCAATCTTTTCAAAACTTCGTCTTCTCCTTTGAAGATGGTGAACCAAATAGACCAATGCCCAACGGCCTTTGCTAAGTCTATAATCGTGTCAACGTCCACTTTCCCATCGTGATATTTTGAGAGATACCGTTGCGCTTGGTTCCAAGTTTCAAATCGTTTGCTCCATCTGTTGGAACGGTCGGCAGAAGGTGTTTTGTCAAGTCCGACTAAACACAAAAGCGCCTTTGCGTGGTTTTGGGAGATTGAAGACAAGCTCGGGTTGACTCGGATCACTCCACCGTCTAAGTATTGGAAGCTTAAGAAGGTGTTATTGCGGTGGGGAAGATGAATGTTGTCTAATGCGACATCTTTGGCTCCTTTATTCCCGTTGCATGTACTGCATGCTAAAAGAAAGTTGCACCACGTCTCTTCTGCTTCTGGGTGCGTACTTTTGGGCTGAACGTGTTCAATGTGCAAGTCGCTTGGGTTGCGGACCTCACAATAAGAGCAATATTCGCCGATGTTGGCTAAGAGCGGTTTCTTTGCGTTTTTGTAAGGATGGTAGCTTCTCTTTATGGTTTCGCTTTGTCCCTCCACTGTAACCAGGCTGCCTACCATCGCTTTCTGTACGGGTCTCATTTTGAATTCCTTTCTGCTCGTAGAAGAGACACGTAGGCGGGATTGTCGCTGTATTCCGCTTCAATCTCGTCTAATCTTTTTTTTATGTCTGCAGTTTTTTGCCCGTTGGCATTCTGCGACAAAATTAATTCGTAATACTCGTCGGCGAGTTCAACCATTTCCCGATATCTCTGGCTTCTTTTGACGTCGGACATATTCATCTCCGACTCAGCGATTTCTTCTATGCTTCGGTATATTGGGTCTGTCCCGTTAGTTATCCCGTCGAGAACGACGAGGTTTTCCTTTCTTACGCTTTGCACGATAAAGGGCGAGTGCGTCGTGACGATAAACTGGATGTTAGGGAACGCGCATTGTAAATCTTCCAAAATATGCATTTGCCACCTTGGGTGCAGGTAAAGCTCCAACTCATCTATCATAACGATGCCAGGGGTCTTTTCAACCGTTTCTGCGCCAAGAAACCCGTTGAGTTCGATGCAGCGGTGCGCTATCTCGGCGGCAATGCAGATGACGGATTTAAAGCCGTCGCTCATGTGTTCAAATGTCTGATGGGTGGGGGGCAGATCCCGTACATTCACGGTGGCGGAAAACTCATTGTTTTTAGTGTCGATTTGGATATTCCTCAGCGATGGTATCGCTTTGTATAGCGCATTGATGAACGAGTCGTATGTTCCCCCCGTCACTATGCCATTTTTAAGATTTCGCTCGTAACGGTACAACCAATCGAAAGCACCTTGAAAATCCACAGTGTCTTTTAGTGCGGATTTATAGGCTTTCGCCATTTTGGATTCTTTCTCCTTTTTTTTTGTCGCTGCTCTGTACTGGTTGTCTATGCGGTTTGTGGCGAAACTTAGCACAAGGGGCAATACTGATGTGGATTGCGGCGCGTCGCTTCTGCGTAGGTTCTCCATTTCTTTGACAATCTTACTCAGGTGGTCTTTGACTAATTTTGTCGAGTTCCCGGATAGCTCACGCCCCCATGACACCGCCTCGGATACCAAGGCGATGTTGCCATTCTCAAATGTTGTCTTGGTAAATTCGCCTTCCACTTCGACTAACGTGCTGCCCTCGTTGGGCATATAGTCTTTGGTTTGTGGATTGTATTTTAGAAATCGGTCGTTTTGAGTGAAATTGCAGCCGTATGCCTTGTCCGTCGGAAGGGAGCTCAGGCATTTTAGATATGCTCCCAAGGCGACTTGCAGCGCATGAAGTAACGAGGTTTTCCCAGAAGTGTTGTTCCCGATGATTAACGCCAATCTGGGGTTGAGCGAGAATGTTCGCTCTTCAAATCCGCGAAAGTTGCGTATGTTGATTCTCTGAATATTCATACGGTGAAATTCCTTTTAATGCATAGGGTTTTTAGCCTACATCCTCACACAACTGATTGAACATTTGTGAATGTTTTTCTAAAATCCACAAAATCAGCATACAAAGATATTATTTTTCTGCCATTTTCCGTTTGTTTGTGCGTTTTTAGTTCCAGAGCGTTTTGTACTCCAACACCAACTCTGAGTGGAATATGTTGATGAGTAGCATTCCCCACCCGACGCCGTAGACCACCAGTTCGGCGAGTGCCTTGGGTTTGCAAAGCCTCGCAAGGCAGGGTATCATAATGAAGAGCGGGCAAGCCAGCACCTCGTTGATGCGGAACGCAAACCCCGGTATCTGCCCGAAGAATACATAGCTGCACGCTCCTAAACTGCACATATTGAGCATAATGTTGATATACTTGAAGTCTGCCTCCAACCGCTCTCTGAAGGCGAATCCCAACAGTATGACCGCTATCTGCAAAAGGAACACCACATTGAAGTAGTTTATTTCGAAGTTTTCTTCTGCCTGCAAATCAATGTAGGCTTTCAATTTGAACTGATAATATTCGAACGGAATGAAATCGATGAGTTTCAAAATGTCCACTTGCAGGTGGATGACGATGCAGACGATGAAGGTTGCTATCCACACCCTCGCGTCGGCGTGGAGCGACTTGAACAGCAGCAACACCAGTGCGATGAGTGCTGATGTGTGGAAGAAACTCGCCACCAATATCAAGGCTATTCCTTGCCACCACTTTCCCTGCTGTATGTAATAGATTGAAATCAGAATGAAGCCGATGGCCACGCCGGCGCGCATCTGGGTCATCTCTTGCAGCAGATAAAGGTTGCAGAAATAGAGGAACAGGGCTTGGAACTTCAAGTCGGAAAGCAGGTAGGTGCCGCGCGTCTTCGCCCACACGCCGAGCAGTGCGTAGAGTCCGAAGAGGATGCCGAACTGCGTCTTCCGCTCCAACCCTGTGCTTTTAAGGTAGGAGCAGAGAGCGGAATAGCTGAACTCCGTTTTGATGGTGTCGCGGTATTTGTCGAGGTTGTTCACTAACAAATCCCAGGACGGCGAACGCCTGTACAGCATCTTGTACACGTCGTAATCAATGTTGATGGTGAAGTCTCTCACGATGATGAAGAGTGCTAACAGCACGCAGAGCGTTATGTATAGCAATTTCTGGCTTCGCTCGTTGAGGCGGACTGAGCAGATGGAGGCTGCCATCAGCAGTGTGGCGAATAGTATATAGGGTGTCATACCGGATTTTGGACTATGGGTTATACGTTCGTGGTCATTTCTTCGTGAGGAGGTTGTATGCCTCGTTTATCTCTCTGAATTTCTCGGTGTTTTTTTTGATTTGGTCTTCCGATGCGCCCACTTGCTTGTCGGGGTGGTATTGCAGTGCGGCGGTGCGGAAGGCTTTTTTGATGTCCTTTTCCGTGGCGTTTTCGGTGAGTCCTAACACTTTCAACGCCCATGAGCGGTCTTTGAGGGTGCTTTGTTGTTGGGTTTGCTGTTGCTGTCGCCGTCCGCGTTGGTCTTGCTGCTCCTTCCACTCGTAGCCGTAGGTGTAGTAGGTCTGCATGTGCAGGAAGTCGATGGTGCTTATGCGTGTGAAGCGTGCGTAGAGTTGCAGCAGTGTGGCTTCTTGCTCGCAGATGTTGCCGTCGGCGATGGAGATTTGGAAGAGGGTGGAGAGTAGTGCGAGTCGCTCCCCGTAGGTCATTTGTTGGTTGATGCGGATGCAGTAGGGGCGGATGTCTTGCGCTGTGCCGTCTGCCTCCAAGGCTTTCAGCCGGTCGCGCAGTTTCAGGAGCAGACTTTTTGCGTTTGCTTCGCCGAAGTTTTTCAGCAGGTATTTTTTTACGGCCTTCAGCTCGTTTTGCGTGGCTTTCCCGTCGGAGAGCATAGTGCAGGCGATGATGAAGGTGAGCGATGCGTCCAATGACGGCACTCCGCCCGAGAATTGCTGCTGGCGGTTGCCAGATTGCACATTTTTTTTCTTGTCGCCGCCGCCAAAAAGCAGGCTGGTGATGAAAATGAAAAATCCTATGACGAGGAGGTTGAACATGCTGCGGTGGGGGTTAGAACACGATGGTCGCGCCGCCCATCAGGTTGATGCCATGCTGCGTGTAACCGTACCATTTTTCGTATTTCTGGTTGGCTACATTGTCTACGTTGATGAAGAGGTTGAGCCAGTTCAGCAGTTTGTAGTCTGCTCCCACCGTCAGGTTGTGGGCGTTGGGCATCCGCTCTTCGCTGCCGTTCACTTGTGCGTACAGGCCGGTTTTCAGGTTGTAGCCTAAGCGAAAGCGCAGGTAGTCGTTGGCAAGGTAGCTGCCCTCGAGGGTCATCTCCCACTTGGGTTGCATCCAGGCGCGGGCGAGGTCTTTCAGCACCCACTTGTTCATTTTGCCGTCGAAGCGGAGTTTCAGTCGCTCGTTCCAGTCGTACGCCACGGAGAGTCCGGCGTTGAACAGCCCGACGGTATTGTATTTCACCGCCCCTTTCTTGTCCACGCTTTTGTCGTATACCACGTCGAATCGGTTGTGGATGGTGCCGCCGTCGGTCGTGTCAGTGTGGTTGATGTAGAAGTGGGGGTTCTCAATCAGTTTGTAGCCGATGTGCAGGTTCATATCCAATCGTTTGGCGATTTTGGCGGTCAGTCCCACGTATGCGTCCATTGGCATATAGGAGTCCTCCACTTTGGTGCGGAGCGTGGTGTCTTCCAACTGCATATCGAGCATCACGTAGGGGTTCTCTTCCGTCACTTGTCGGTAGGAGTTGATGGTGTAGTCGCCCGTAACGCCGGCATACACGTAGAGGATGTCTTTGATGAGTTTTGCTTTTCCGTACACGTCGGATGTGAAGCCGCCCTTTCGTCTTTCCGTTTGGTTGGTGAGGATGATTCCTTTCACGCCGACGGAGATTTCGCCTAATTTCCCAGAAAAATAGTATCGGGGTGCGATTTTGATGACGGAGTAGTTGTTTTCGCTCGTGCCTTTTCCGTAGTGGTAGAGTTCGCAGCCGTCAGGCTCGTCGGCGATGATGTTGTGCATATCGAATGTGATGTGGAGCGACGAGTTTTCGAACCTGTATGCGCCATATAGGTTGGTGTGGATGGTGTGTTCGCGCAGGTCTTGCTTGGTGCCGAGTATGTGGTAGTCGGCGTAGAAGTCATATTTCCACTTGGAGATGAAGTCTTTGCTGCGGAAGCGCAGGTTCACGCCCAATTGGTTGAAGGTCTGCTTGGCGGAGTCGTTGTCGGTTTTCTCCACGCCGGCGTTGGCGAGGTTGCGTATTTCGGTGTCGTAGCCGTAGTAGCGGAAGTTGTTGTTGTCTGCGTCGATGGTTGCGCTGAGCTCTTTGTTTTTGATGGAACGTTTGTAGGCGAGTTCCGCTTGTGTGCGGCAGGTGGTGGCTTTGCTTTTAATTTCGGAGTTCAGGTCATCATACCTGTCGGGGGATAGCTTCACGCTGCCGAACGATGAGTTGTGCAGCACGTGGAAGTCTAACAGGTTTTTGTTGTTTTTGACGATGGGTGTGTAGAGTTCCCCCAGGAACGAGGTATAGGTGCCGACGCCCACCCGTGCGTAATGTTCTTTTGCGCTTTTCTCCTTTTCGGGTGCTACGAGGGCGTAGTCTAACGATGGGAGCGTGCTGGGTTTGATGGAGAACGGGGTGGTCCAGACGGAGAAGTCATACGTTTTTTTCTGCACTGCCGCGTCTTTCAGTTCGGGCATGGTGCTGATTTTCCCGGCTTCCTTGATGACGGGGGTGTACTCTTTGACGACTTCGACATTCCGGAGGATAGTCGCCTCTTCCGTCTCTTCTGCTCCGTTGGTTTGTTCTTGTCCGAGGGCGCAGAAAAATACTCCTAACAAGTTGAGTGTGATGAATATACGCTTCGTCATATCTGATATTAATTCTTTTCGTTAACGATTTTTTCAGCCTCTTTCTTTTCTATTTTTTCGAGTCTGACTTTTATTTCGGTCGAGATGTCGTCTACGCCCGAGTAGTTTTCGCGCACGCTCAGCAGGTATTGCTTCGCCTCGAAGTCGCGGCCTTGCTTCTCGTAGATGTCAGCCAGGAGGATGAAACTCTTGGCGAGCCAGTATTGGTGCGGTGTGTTTTTGTCGATGAAGTCGAACACTTCTTTCTCTGCCTTTTTCAGGTCTCCTCTTTGGAAGCAGTATTCTGCTATGCGGTATTTGGCTTCTGCCCCATACTCGTCCATACTGTTGCCGGAGAGGTAGAGGTAGTCGTTGTATGCCATTGATGAGTCGCCCTTCACCTCTTCCGCCTTGGCGCGGGTGTAGACGGCTTCGCGGGTGATGTTCGGGTCGAGTTTGTCGCTGTTGATGATGGTGGTTGCCGCGGCGATGGTGGCGTCTGTCCTGCCTAATAGGTTGTTGCTGCGCAGGATTCCGATGCGTGCCGCCAGGCGGTTCTCGGCGTTTTGTGCCACGCTGTCGAGGGTGGTCATTGTCTCAATGGCGGCGGCGTAGCGTTGTGCGTCGAATTGTATCTCCGAGAGGTGTGTGAGGGCCTGTTCGCGGTTAGGCGACCCTATTTGCAGGGCGATGTATTGGTATTCTGGCTCGGCTTTTTCTTTCTGTCCCAACTTGTAGTAGCAGTTGGCGATGTTGAAGTGGGCGTCGTCGGTGAAAGTGCTGGTTGGGTACTTCTTGATGTACTCCGTGAAGCTGTTGATGGCTTTGTTGTACTCGCCTTTCTCGTATTGCCGTTCGGCGGCGAGGTAGGTGAGTGAGTCTTGCTCCGTCTTTTCGAACTTCACCATTCCGCCTAATGTTTCCACATAGTCGGCATAGCCTTGGATATCGTTTTTCTCGAAGTAGATGTTTTTCAGTCCGGCGATGGAGGTTTTAGCCTCTGCGCTGGTCGGGAAGTTGGCGATGATCTCCTTGTAGGTGCCGATGGCTTTGTCGTATTCGTTCATCTCGTCGTAGAGCATAGCGGTTTGCAGGCGGCCTTTCCGGCTCAGCGGACTGTGGGGGTACTCTTTGTTGAGTTTGTCGTAGGTGGAGATGGCTTTGTTCTTGTCGCCCATCATTACGTAGGAACGGCCGATTTCATATTGTGCGTCCGCCAGATATTCTGATTGAGGGAACGACTTGATGAGTTTCTCCATTGTCGAGATTTTCCCCGTATAGTTTTTCTGCAGACCCATGATGAAGCCTTCTTGGAAGCAGGCGTAGTCTGCACCCGGTCCGCGCAGTGCGTAGACGGTTTCGTAGTTTTTGGCGGCGTTGTCGAAGTCGCGTTGGTTGTAGTAGCAGTCGCCTATGCGGTTGGTTGCGTCGGCGATGAGCGTTTTGTTCTCTTCCTCCAGGTTGACGTATTTCCGGAACCACGAGAGTGCGGTTGGAAAATCCTTCTTCGTGAAGTTGGCGTAGCCGATGTTGTAGTGCGCTAAGTTGAACTCTTTGCACGAGCGGGCGCCCACCGAGTTGACGAAGTTGGAAAAGTCTGCCGTTGCCTTGTCATACTCCTTTTTCTTATAGTAGGTTTCGCCGCGCCAGAACCTTGCGGAGGCGGCCAACTCGTTGTTGAACTTCGCGTCGTTCAGTGATTCGGTGAACGATTCTATCGCCTCGTCGTATTGGCTGTTGTTGAAGTTTTGTATGCCAAGGTTGTAGGTGATGCGCTGCCGTGCCTCGTAGATTGGGAGTGTTTTATTCTCGATTTTCTGAATGGAGGCGAGTGCCTCTTTGAAGTTCTTCGTGGTGAGGTAGAGGTTGAGCATGTAGTTGTACACCTTGTCTTTGTAGCGCGAGTCGGGGAACTCTTTCAGGAAATTCTCGAATGCCGTGATAGACTCGTTGAAAGGCGAGTAGGATTGTTGGTAGACGATCAGTGCGTAGTTGAATTGCGCCTCCTCTTTCACGTTGCGCTCGAAGTCCATGCGGGCGGCCGACTCGAAGCAGAGGCGGGCGTTGTTCATATTTTCGTCTTTCACATAGCAGGAGCCGAGGTAGAGGTATGCGTTCTGCCCCATGGCGTCCTCCACGGAGGTTACGGCCTGGAAGCAGTCTATGGCGTCCACGAAGTCGCCCACCTGGTAGTAGGAGTTGCCGAGCATATACATGTTGTTGCGGATCACCTGGTCGCTTGTCTCCTGGTAGAGCGACAAGTACTTTATGGTGTTCTCGTAGTCTTTGCGTTGGTAGTAGCACTCGCCGAGGATGCGGTAGACCTCTTTGTTGTTGGCGTTGGTGGAGTCTTTTTTCAGGAGGTTCTCGCCTTCGGTCAGCACTTTGTCGAGGTTGCGTTGTGCGTAGTAGATTTGGAAGAGGTAGTAAGGGACGATTTTGTCGTATCCTTTTTCGTTGCGCATCTCCTCGAACACGGGGTAGGCGGCGTCATAATCCTTGTTGGTGTAGTCGATGTAGGCTTTGTAGTAGCGGGCTGACTTGTCGTATTTCGTTGGTTCTTCCAATAGTTCCACGAATTTCTTTTTGGCTTTGTCTGTTGATTTATTCTCTAAATAGGCGTATCCGCTGCGGAAGAGGTAGTCTTCCCGTTCGTCCTTTTCTAACAGTTTGCCGTCGCATTCCTCAAAGTCTTTAAGGGCTTCGGCATAGTCTTGGCGGTTATAGTAGATGGAGCCTTTCAGGAAGTGTGCGCGGTTGGCGTAGCTCGAGTTGGGGTTGTCTTTCAGGAAAGCCTCGATGCGTTTCCGTGCGTCGCGTGCGCCCATCTCGTAGGCGCAGCTGGCTAAGAAGTATTGCGTTTCGCCGTAGAGTGGCGAGCGGTCTTTCTCTAAATTCAGCAGGTAGTCGTCGAATTTCAGATACGCCGCGCCATATTGTCCCATATCATACAACTCCTTTCCCTCGGAGAATAGTTTATCCTGACGGCAGTAGTCGTTCGACTTTTGCGCATAACAATATGATGCACAAATAGATGCGATGGCAATGAAAAGAAGTTTCCTCATCTGTCTTTCCCGATTTGATTGAACTACAAAAGTAATATAAAAAAACGATAGTAGAGAAGATAGATGTGTGGGAGCGAGGTATTTCACTTTGAATTTTTTGCTGTGAGAAATTCCTAAATGTTTTGTGATCCGATTTTTCGGAATAATTGTGTAGTTTTGCGCGGTTTTTTGGGGGTGGTGGAATTGGTGGCGAGCTGGATGGCTGAGAATCAGTGTAATACTAAAAATAGATATAATGAAGAGATTCTTTACAAGTGTTATGGCAGTGGTAGTGTGTAGCATCGCGGTTTTTGCGATGGTGCAGACGGAGCGAGAAGAATCCGGAGCGAGCACAGACGGCAAAATACACCTACGACTTTAAAGGTTGGACCCCCGAAATCGTGGAGGCACAGAAGGAGGTCGTCTACACGGCAGACTATGACTCGACGATCCGCAAATACGCGGTCGTTTTCTTGGGGGTAAACAAAGACACCCTCGCCAAGGATTCTCTTTAATACGGCACGATGCCTACCCCTCCCGGCGAAATCCCTGCCAAGGAAAGCACGAAGCTTTACGACTACACCCCTGTATGGAAGCCGACGTTGGCAGAGGTGAGCGGCAATGCGACCTATATGGCGTCTTACGACAGCACGAAGCGCGTCTACACCATCATCCTCAACGACTATGACGGAAAGGAGATAGACACCTTCAAGAACTCCTACGACTTTGAGATAACCCTCCGTCCATCCCGCGAGGCGACCGAAAACAACACCTACGAATTTAATGAGTGGAAGCTCGACGAGAGCAAGATTGAAAAGGACACGCTCATCTACACGGCAGAGTACATCAACTTTGTCACGAAGAAAAACGGTGCCATCCGCTATGCCTACAAGGTTTCTGACACAACTCGCGTCTACTTCTCGCAAGGAAACCTGCAGTTCAACGCCATTATGGACACGCATAAAACGGCAGATAGCACCGCACAAGGCACCTGGCGTTTCGCAGAGAACCAGTACGACTGCATCAGAGATGACAACTTCCACATTTCTCCCACCTCTTTCGATTGGATCGACCTCTTCGGTTTTGGAACGAGCGGTTGGAACAGCGGAGCAAATGCATACGAGCCTTGGTCGACATCAACAGCAGATTCTGATTATTGCCCTAATAGTTTGACAGGCGACTACGCCAATGCGGATTGGGGAGTGTATAACGCCATCTCCAACGGAGGTGACGAGCCTAACCAGTGGCGGACGCTCACCACGGACGAGTGGTTGTATCTGTTCAAGAATAACAAATGGACGTTGGGTTGCATCAAGGATAAAAATAACCCGTGCTTCATGTTAATTCCTGCGGATTTCAAGGCACCCGAAGGCATAACCATGGATGTGTTAGGCACAGGCAATTTGTCTGATGAAGCCCTCGAATATATGTCGGACGTAAGTTCAAGTAGTTATATGGAATCAAGTTGTTATTCTAACACCTACACCCTCGAGCAGTTCTCTCAGATAGAGAAGTTAGGTGTTGTGGCGATGCCTTGCGGCAAACGCCGGTTGGGTAATGTGTTCCCTGAAGGTATTATTGGCGGCTATTGGTCGTCTTCTGCTTCCCTCGCTATGTTCTGCCCTGAGTATTTGATGTTGTTTGGCAACGGCTCTCGATCCGACGGTTGGGCAGTCCGGTTGGTTCAAGATGCTCAATAGAAATATGGGAAACTCGCCTACCGAAGAGTTAGTTCCTCACAAAAAGCTAAGTATAAGCGGTGTGTTGCCTTGGGGTGGCACACCGCTTTTTTTATTAGGAATGAGGATTAAAGAATTATGGAATTAGGAAAGAGTGCTTTCCCAAATTGATTTTGCGGAAACTACAAAGGCAGAGACGTTATGATGAAGCACCCAGTCGGCATACAGACCTTTATTGGTCAATAGGGAATTTAGGTTTCATAAAGGCGGGTGATGTTCTACGATGATATAGGAGTTGAAAAAATACTTAGAGGGTAAAAACGCGGATATCCGCACTTTTACCCTCTACGATTATGAGAATAGAACGTAAAAGAAACCTTCAGCGGTTGATAGACAGTCGCCAGAATGGTCAGATCAAAATCATCACGGGAATACAAAGATGCGGAAAATCGTACCTTCTGGGTGTGCTGTACCGTGAATATCTGTTGCAAGATGGTGTACAACCCGAACAAATCATCTCGCTCGAATTAGACAGTGACGTCAATGTGCGTTACCGAAACCCTTTGGAATTGGGCAAATACCTCAGAGAAATGGTGGGTGACACCACGAAAGTCTATTACATTCTTTTGGATGAAATTCAAATGGTGGAGACCATCAGAAATCCCCATCTTCCCCCTGAGGCGGATTCCAAAATCACTTTCGTGGATGTGCTTTTGGGACTGAAAAGCCTGCCGAATGTGGATGTCTATGTTACAGGTAGCAACTCCAAAATGCTGTCGTCCGATGTGGCTACTGCTTTCCGCGACCGTGGCGAAGAGATTCACATCACGCCCCTCACCTACGACGAGTTTTATGTAGCTTATCCTTTGGACAAACGTTTTGCTTGGCGTGAGTTCATTACCTATGGCGGCATGCCGATGGTTTTGCAGAAACGAAACCACGAGGAGAAAGCCAAGTATCTGCAAGACCTTTTCAAACTCACTTACTTGCGTGATGTCATCGAGCGTAATCGTTTGCGCGCTGACACTGAATTGCTTGACGAACTGCTCAATGTTGTCGCCTCTGCCGTGGGTTCTCTTACGAACCCAACCCGGCTTGCCAACACGTTTCAATCGGTCAAAGGATTGAAAATCAAGAATGAAACCCTCTCCGCTTACCTCGATTGTTTCATTGACGCATACATTCTCGCTAAGGCGTACCGCTATGACATTAAGGGGCGTTCCTACATTGACACGCCCCTCAAATACTATTTTACGGACATCGGACTTCGCAACGCTCGCCTCAACTTCCGGCAACAGGAGGAAACGCACATTATGGAGAATATCCTCTACAATGAACTTGTTGCCCGAGGGTTCAATATTGATGTCGGGGTGGTGGAGTACAACCACACCGCAGATGGTCGAAAAGTGCGTTCGCAACTCGAAGTGGACTTCGTGGTCAATCGCGCCGAAAAGCGTTACTATATCCAATCCGCTCTCACGGTAGCCGACGAGGAAAAACGCCTGCAAGAGGTCAACTCGCTCAACCGCATAGATGACTCTTACGCCAAAATTGTCGTGGTGCGCGACAATATTCTTCCGTGGACTGACGAATGTGGTATTCATTATATCAATATTGAGGATTTTCTGCTTCAAAAGATTAACGAACTATAAACTCTTCATTATAATTATCTGAAAGCATTATATTTCTTGAATTTAAATTGGATGACACGGCGGAAGGGACATTGCAACAAATTTCCCCACCGCTTTATTGGCGTGTGTAACAGAAATCCCCTACCTTTGCCCCCGATATGCATAGCCCATCAACTACATACGGTCATCCCACAAGGGACGTCCCAACTTACGGGGGTTGGAACAGAGTTTCGTGCGTGGCGGGCGATTTGTGGAGTGGGGGAATTGTAGAAGCAAAATTTGTAACTAAAATATAAAAACATGAAACGAAAAATCACTTCGCTCTTAGCGATAGCAGCCGGCAGTGCTGTGGTGTTCGCCGCAGCGGAGACGCAGTTGCGCATGCACGTGTTCCAGGATGGGGACGACGGTGCGATGTCCGCCCCGGTGGCAAAAATCGACAGCGTGAAGTTCACCTACGACACGTTGGAGGGTAAGAAACTCTACACGAGCGAGT
>CAVGRN010000046.1:0-19105 GCA_963631545.1 Paludibacteraceae bacterium
TGCCGGTCAGCATCAAGTGCGTGCAACGCTCTGCGCCTGCCACCGCCGGGTTCACCAAATAATAGTTAAAATGGTACTGGTCGCAGACAATCTCCTCCTGCGCCATAGCACTCCCGAACAGGGATAAGCCCGCAAAAACCAGTCCTATAGTCTTTAATACTCTCATAACCGATATGTCTTTTAGTTCTAAATTACAATTTCAACCCAATCATAAATCATACTAAACCTCTGAACCTTTACTTCGTAAAAGAGACAACTAAAATACATTAATCTTCCAAGAAACGGACAGTTTTCTTCGATGTTTTTTCTATGCGATAAGAAAGCATAATTTCGCTCGAGTTGGAAGAGACATCGGAGATGTCGCCCAATCCCAATTCAAACGCATAGCCGAAACGGAATTTTTTGTACTCAACACCCACATTAAAATGCAGCATATTGGAAGAGAAGGACGAAACGCCGTTCAAGTCTGGGCGGTAAGTGATACCGAACCAGATAAGTCTGTTCCAGAACATCATCAAGTTAAGTTCCGCGCGGTTCGTCGAGTTTCTGTGCGTGAAGACCAGAGCCGGAGCGAGGTCGAACTTCTCGGACAAAGAGAAAAGTCCACGGACGTACCAGTTGAACTGGCGACCAGGCAAGGTTGTCGACACGTTTTCCTCATTCGAGAGTAGATGCACAACGGACGCTCCGAACATAAATTTCGGCATAGCCAACTCGACACCGAAATCCATATCGGGTTTCACCTCCGATATTTTGTCGCCGCTGTTCAGCGTTTCCTCCTGCAACTCCTGCGGATCCAACCAAATATGTTTGGAAGGGTCGAGGTAGTGGTAAAGGATGCCGGCGGAAAGACCGAAAGACATCAAGATACTCTCGTTCAAGTTCATGTGGTAAGCGTAGGCGGCTTTCACATTCAGCGTACGATTGGAGATACCCAAATCATCATACGAAGCCGAAAGGCCAAGGCCGGAACGGATCGTCTCGAAATAGTTCGTAACATTCAGCACGCCCGACTTAGGAGAGTTCTCCAAGCCCATCCACTGCCAACGTCCCAACAGGAAGATGTCGACATCATCCGTGTTACCCGTAGCAGATGGGTTGATGTTTAGCCTCGAGAAGAACTGCTGAGACAACATCAGGTCGCGCTGAGCGTATGCCGCTCCCCCCACAAACAACAACAATATAGCAAATATAATCTTTTTCATATTCTTCTACTCTTATTACTCATCCAAAATCTTAATATCTACACGACGGTTCTGCTCATGCTCCGGCTCCGTCTGTGCATTTGGTATCACTGGGTCGTGGAAGCTTCGTCCGACAGCGACCAAATCGTCAGGACTCATACCACGCTCTATCAGCAACTCTCTCACATACTTAGCACGGGCATCAGACAATTTCGTATTGTAGGCGTCAGAACCACGGGAGTCGGTGTGTCCGCTGACCTCAAACTTCACGCCAGGGAACTCCTTCATCGCGCTCACCAACTCGTCCAACTGCACCAAGTACTCCGGCAACATCTTAGACTCGTTGAAGTTAAAGAAGAAGAGCACCCAGTGGAAGCCCTTAGGCTCCGTCATCGCCACCTCTGGGGTTAAGTCGAAGTCAGGCTCCGCCCTGAACGGACGTGGCACCCAAATATCGTCCTTGCCCTTGCCGCCTGTACGGTTAGACATCAACATAACCAATTGCTTGTTACCGATGAAGTTGTAATCGTTTGCGCTACTGTTGAATACCGAATCCAGATTGGTTGGCTTGGTCCAAACCTTGCGCGACACCTTCACCATTTCGTTGGTTGCAGTGTCCAACACATCAAACTCCATCATTCTTTTATATGACACATAGACATCCATTCCGCCGAAGCCACCGGGACGGTCGGAAGTGAGGTACATAGCAGTATCACCCACAATGAACGGATAGTCTTCTCGCGACTGGCTATTGAGGCGTTCCACGCTGTCGCTCGCATTCTCCGGCATCTTCCACTCGTAGGGCGAGTCTTCGCGCTTGTCCTTCTCAATGAACCAAATATCCTTCCCGCCGTATGATTTCTTTGGGAAATCGGCAGAGAAGTAAATCTTATTTCCGTTCTCAGCCAGCGTAGGGTTGAAGAATCCAGAAATCTTATTATAGCGGTATGTCCACCCACCCATCACGGTAGAAGAACCTCTAACCTGCTTTCTCACTTTATCCAAACCTTCGATTTTCAACATCTTAGGCTCGGAGAATGTCCCCGACATCAATTGCGCCTCGTAAAGGTCGGAGTTACCGACTTCATCTAAACGGGCAAAGTAAATGGTGCGACGACGAGGGTCGTAGGCAAACGTTCCACGGATACCCAATCCGGTCAATTCAGGGCAGACTTCCACCTTCTCCAACTCATAAGAGTTGCCAATCACAGCCGAATACGCTGTATCGCCGACAAAATAAACCACCTTTCCATCCTTATAGAACGACATAGGACGTTCCTGTTGCGGAGTGTTCACTTGAGACGAGCCCAACTCGTACCCCTCCGTAAACTCCTTATGGATGGAATATGCATTTCCCCCCATCAAGGCGACAAAACATAAGAGCGACAATCGCTTCATTTTAGTTAACATATTACCAATCAATATTTATCTAAGATTAATCATTCTTTACAATCTCGATGGTTCCTTTGTAGACTTTGCCATCTTTGAGCATCACTCTACAATAGTACGTGCCAGGGTCTGCCATGACATTACCCTTGCGACCGTCCCAACCATCGTCACCCTCAAACACCTTCATACCATAACGGTCGTACACCTCAAGGGTGAAGCCTCTCATAAAGACATCGTTCAAGCCATCCTTGTGGTGAGGCGTAAAGGCGGTTGGAATCTGGACTTCCATCTCCATCTCCGAATATGCTGCCGGACAAACCCCATCCGAAGCATAAACAGCGAACTTCGTGGTTGACGAAGGAAGAACATCATTAAGGTAGTTCACCTCAGACGAAGCCAATGGCTTGGCGTTGCCCAACCACTCATACACAACTGGCGCACCTTTCACAATCGCCGCAGTCAAATCGACAGTAGAGCCAATCACCGCAGACTCTTTGGAGAGTTGCAACTCAATGACAGGTTGTTCAAAGACCTCAACCTGCTGGTCGTCCACCGTATAATCTGGACAAACGCCATCCGTAGCGGTAACCTTATAGTTGACAAAACCTGCTGCCAAAGGCACATCCTCCAACGTAGTGTTCGAAACGACGTGCGGACTCTCTACCGCAAGGTTCTCCCATGTGTAGGAGGTTGGATTTCCTTGTGAAAGAACCACTGAGAGATGAACCGTCTCGCCCAAACAAATCTTCTTGTCCTCCTCTGGTATCGTCACGGTAAACTTGATTGGGTCGAACAAGTCGATTGAAACCGCACCCGATGGGTCAGAAACCGCTGGACAAACGCCGTCGTACACTTTTATCGTGTACTGGTGGTGTTCTCTTGATGGAGAGAATCTCCAACTGTGCGACATATCCTTAGAATCCTCTCCATTGAGCATTGAGCCATCCTCTGCGAAGATCTCGTAGCGGATCGGCTCGCCCGTGGTGCAGGTCGCCGTCAGCGTCAGTGGGTCTGAACTTGAATCCAAGCAGAATACAGAAGAGGATGCAGCGAGCGTTGCTTGAATAGGCTCGTTCACCTTCACTGTAACTGTGTCAGATTGTAGAGGTGCGAATTTATCATTTCCGTAGCAAATTCCATCGGAAACATTCACAAAATATTCAAATATACCCGATTCATTTGCAATTTCCGAGAGCGGTTTGCTCAAATCGCCCACCGAACCGGCATTAACCTTCTGCCAAGAATACATTGTTACGAATTGCTCAGCGGCTGCCGGCGTGTAGGAAACAATGGACATTTTCATATCATCGCCCTTACAAAGCGTGTCTTTCTCAGCCTCGATGTGGACTTTGAAAAGCGTCTGCACCGTAACAGTACGAGGTGCGGACTCCTTCGGACCGCAAACATCGTCATCGTTCACAATCAGCCGATAGGAGAGGACTTCACCTGGCGTGAATCCCGAACGAGCGTTCAAATCATCCTGCGCCAAGAGTGGATCGTTGGCAAGGTATTGAATCGTCGTGTCCAAACCATTTCTCGTGATGAGATATTGGTAAGAGTAATTCTTATTGGCGTCAGCCGATTGCGAGTTAGAACCCATAAGGATAACTGTTTCGGTCTCGCACGCCTTGCTCTTATCCAATGTCAAGTCGACAGTGTATGGCGTGTTGATGCTCATTTGGATTGCATCTGAAACTTGATCTACCACACAAATACCATCGGAAGCGTAGACTGAGTATTTCGCATTGTCGGCAGGGTCGAGCCAACCTGAGAGGGTTGCCAAATCAAGCGTAGTGCCTGTTGTTTCAGTAGTTTTATCCACGCCATTGGCAGAAACCGTCCAAGTGAACTTATCGATGTGGCGGATGGCAGCCTCCGGGTCAACCGTAACCTTCAACTCGGCTTTCGTACCCGTGCTGTAACACAACCTATCAGTTCCAGATGTGAGCGACAACGTAAACGGAACATTCACGTCAAAGTCTAACTTGTTGTTAGATGTTGCCTTGTCGCAAATGCCATCTTCCGTTTCCACATAGATGGAGAATGAGTTACCAGCGGTGAACAAGTCAGGGAAGTTTGCCGCACTCAACACGATGTTAGAATCGGCTGGTGTTCCGTCAAGAATGATCTTCTCCACACCCAAGGTGTCGACAGCCTTCCACACATATCTTTTAATGAACTCACGCGAAGCGGCTGGCGTAACAACCGACTTCACCGTTGCACTCTCTGTTGAACAAATCTTATCAGTTTCCGAAGTAAGGCTCACCTCGTAACGCACGGAGATGTTAGAAGTAAACTCGTGGGTTACTGCCGGACAGATACCATCATCGGTAGTTGTCAAACTGAATGTTCCCATCATACTCTGCGACACAGGATAATCAAGTTTGAAGCCGTTGCCCATCGTAACCTCCGACCCGTTCAGCTTCCAAACGTACTTGTCGATGTGGTTGACGGCATTCGCCGAATCAATGGTTGCGATAATGGAGAAATTACCACCCTCCACCAAACAAGAATCTGGCTCATTGAAGTTCCAATCATAACCATTGTAGCGCACCGTTATTACATTCGACTCGTTTTGGCTGCGGCAGACATCATCGTAGACGGACACTTTGTACTGCTCCGTATTGCCAGCAGTGAAAATGCTTGGATAAGCGGTTGAATTCATATCCACAAAGAATGTATCGTCCGACACAGCCAAATCAGCCAATTTCGTACCATTGTGGTAGAAATCAAGGCTTTGTATGCTTCTAAGAGCAGTTTCCGGCGAGATAACCACCTTCAATTGATGTGATTTATCAGTGTTCAAGCAAACCTTATCCACCGACTCCAACTCAAGAGTGAAGCCACCCTCGCGAATCTCAACACTCGTTCCCATACCAGCAGTGTCCTGCACCAAAGTTTGGCAGACATCCGTAGTAGATGCCACGATGTAAGCGTTCATACCGTGGGCCTTAATCTGCGTCAGCGATGCATCCAAAAGGTCCTTATTACTGAACGAGAGCGTCTTGGTCGCAGTAGTAGTGTCGATAATCGAGCCATCCGAGAACACAATGTTCCACTGGTAAGACTTTATCTTATCTTGAAGTTTTTCAGCCTCGCCAGCCTCCATGCCCGTGGAAACCACGTTTGCGGTGAGCGTCAACACCTCCGTGTCGTAAGCCTTCGCATTGGAAGATACACACACAGGATCTTTGCTCGGGGTGATGGAAATCTTATAATGTCCATTGTGGACGGTGTAAGGCACTTCAATGGAATCCTGCAAGAAGCAATACTTGTCTGCCACATTAACTGGCTTGACTTTCACAATCCCTGAGATAGACGAGTACTTCTCAAGGTTATCAGGAACGAAAGTCTGCGTTACCTCATCAACTGCGGTTGCAGTGCCTGCCACACTCGACCAATCGAATGTCAAACCTGGCTCAGAATAATTTTTCGTGATAGCCACCGTAACGGAGTTGCAATCCACATACTCAGCCTCGTCCGTCGTCAAGTTGAGGTTCATCTTGGCGTGCGTTACGATATTCTGGGTGAAGATGCAGTCGCCCTCATCTTTCGCTTGGAAGAAGAGCGAATCGAGTGCGGAAAGGGCGAACTCGCCCAACACCGTGCCATTCGCCTTCTTCAACTCGCATTTATCGCCTGCGAGGACGGTGAAGCGGAGCGTGTCAGTAGCGTGTCCCTTAACATTCTCTTTAAAGAGCAAGGTTGTGTCCGCCAAATACCAAGACATTTCCCACTCGTGGTCTGGCATCGTGATCAGACGTTCGCCCACAATCTCCACCTCCGTTCCCTCAATGTTACAGAAAGCGACGGAATCGCGCGGAGCCATCTCGCCACCATAGGTGTTGCGGATAACGATGTTAGTGGTAGCCTGGTGGTAAGTAAACTCACATTCTGTGACTTGCTGCAAATCGCCATCGGCAATTCTACGAGCGACACTTCTATCATCGGAGATAATGACGCGGTAGTTCACGTCGCCCCAATAATTCTTTTCCTTCGTAGAAACCGTGGCAGTATCGTAAATCATCAACAGCGGGTCATTCTCATAATCTTTAAGATCTTTCCAAACAAGGGTTCCATTCTCCTCCGTCTGATATTGGAAAATGTAGACAGGACTCAACAAATAGGCACTTGATTGGGACGCTTTAAGGAGGATTTCATCACCCGAACAAGAAACCACCTCGTCCGTCAGCGTGTCGCCATCCACAATCGCCTTCAAATCAGCCTTTGGAATACAAACCGAGAAAGAAATATCATCGAGCAACATATCGTTTCCATCTCCCGAAACACCATTGTTATAGATAACCACCCAGACCTTGTCAGTCTTTTCACTCAACTCAATAAACTTATCAAACCGCTGCCACTCCGTTCCCGCCTCAATGTTATCCGTAGAGAGCATTGCCAAAACATTCTCGTCTGAGGCATCGGGCAACACCTGAGATGCGGATGTCATTTCCTTCAACAAGCAGACAGTCAAGTTTACAGGGTTTTTCTGCGTAGTACCATCCGAAGCAGTGGCATTTCTAATACTCATACCGAAGTTGAACCTGTCGGCAGGGCAAGACAAAGGAGCTTTCTGCGCATAAATGGCAGCCTTGGAAATTTCCGTTCTACCAGCGTTTACAAAAAGCATCGCACCATTTTTGTTGCCGGTATAGTCGCTGCACGAAACGAAATCGTCGCCATTCTTGTTCTGGTCGCAAGTGTCAGGGTTAGCGACAATGGCATAATAACCATCCTGCAGACGCAATCCCGCGTTGCGCACCCAAGTGTCTGCTTCATATTTTCCAAGCATCGGGTTTTCCGACAAGAACAGGTGTCCATTGGTACCGACGAACTGGTTTGCATCATTGTTGCTATCAGGGTACTCAAACTTCGTGGCAGGCACCACATATCCGAATGGATCCGGAGCGACAAAGTTTCTGATGTAGAATGTGTTCGTTGCCGTAGTATCCACCATCAAAGTATCTCCGTTCGTTACTCTTGCCGTATAATATTTCGCGCCCGATTCATAGTTTTTAGCGACGCTTTGCGTACCATCCGAATTAAATTCGACAGTTGATTTGTGGTTCACATCGATCTTCGAGAGGAAAAGCGAGTTCCCCGACACATACACATCTGCCGCCATGAAGAAGCCGAAAGTCTCGTAGAAAAGGGTCTTCGTTTCCAATCCGTTACAATATACGTTATCGGCGCAGTTAGGCTTTTCGTAGTACAACACCTCGGACAGATTTCCGTACGTCACGCGGTAGTAGCGCGACGAGTCTGCAGCCACACGCAACTTGTATGAACCTTCATTGAGCTTCCTCCATGTAGCATTATCGTTGCTCACCTCCCAAACAAAGGCAGTAGGATCAGTGATTTTCGACAAAATCGCGGTGCCGGCAGCCATCAGGGTGTTGCTATCCTGCAAGCATGAGGCAATAGGATACTCCGAAGCGATAAAGAAAGTACACTCCATCACGCGAGGCGTTACTGAGCCAACGAGGAATCCGTCCGCATAAAGCGTGTAGGAAGATCCAACGGACGGCGCAACGGTGATTTTTGGATCGGTGGTTGTGCCGACAAGAGTGTTATTTTCGTCATACCATTTATACTCTGCCGCACCTGTATAATTTGTGGAGAGTTCTGTGGTGTTACCCAGGCAAACATACGCATCTGCCACCTCAACGGTTATATTACAGTCCGACATAGGCATAACAATGACCTTAGCACTTGCCGCTTTCATACCATCGGCATAAACCACAAACGTGTATGTGCCAGCCTCCTGCGGTTTGAATGTCGCCGAAGCGGTTGTCGTTGTAGCGTACAAATTACCATTTGAATCTTTCCACTCATACTTGGCAGCACCGGTATAGGTGCAACCCAACGTCAAAGCATTGCCTAAGCACAAAGCCCTGTCGGAATAGGTCATATCCACACCGCATCCATAAAGCGTCGGCTCAATCTTTGTACTATGAATGTAGATCTCATCAGTTGCGATTTCCGTAACCTTCGTAACAATGGTAAACGGCTCAGTATAAGTATATTCGTAAGACAAATTTGTCATCGTGTTGTCATACGCCGACTTCCAAATGGTGTCTGTCGCAGAAGGAGCGATTTCTCCCCACTGCAACGTGTGGTCGGTTGCATTGACATCCACCGCCGAGAGGATAACCGCACCCGAATTATAACATACCGGATCGCTCTGCACATCGATGATGCCCGTTACCACCCCCTCAACAACTTTTAATGTGCTGTCTTTGGGGTTATACCAAGCGTAGAATTTTCCAGAGTAATTCTCCAGCTGAATACTATACCCACCAGTGTTTCCCCAGCTTTTGTTTACAACACCGGAACTAAAATCAGTTGACTTGAAATAGGCTCCGGAGAAATTAATTTGCCCTCTATATTCTGACGCTGTGAAGACGACATAATTACCTGTTTCAACAGCATCGCAAGAGCCATTCCACACGTTAACAGAGGCAGTCAAAGCGGACGCTCCTTGCACCCACCCGAACATAAGAACCAGAAACAGAACACTCGCACGAGCCATCCGTTCCACACCCATACTGACTTTCGTGTTTCTCATAGCATTCATAATTTATATGTTTTTCAATGTAGTAATGGTACTTTTTCATTCACACGATTCTGTGCGAAACACTATCATCACCCCCCACCGCACCTATCACGGCCGATGGCGAATAGACAAATAAACCAAAAATTGGCTAAAGAATCACACAAAAAGCGAACAAATATAATAAAATCCGTTAAAAAACGAATAAAAATTCATTGCTAACTTGTAACAAAGCGTCTTTTTTCATATTGGGAGAAAAAAATCCCCTATTTCTGAGGCTCTTTCTTAGAGAAAAGATGAACGAATCTCCTCCATCACGAGGGCAACTACACCGACTGCATAGCGCACAGTTTTGCATAATGCCCGTTGAGTGCCATCAACTCCTCGTGCTTACCTTGCTCCACGATTTTTCCGTCTTGCATCACACAAATCAAATCGGCATTGCGCACGGTGGACAATCTATGGGCAATGACAATGGACGTGCGCGTGCGCATAAGATGCTCCAACGCCGCCTGCACGAGTTTCTCCGACTCGGTGTCCAACGCCGAGGTAGCCTCGTCCAAAATCAACACCGAAGGGTTTTTCAAAATGGCGCGGGCTATGCTAAGACGCTGCCGCTGACCGCCCGACAGCCGACTGCCACGGTCGCCGATATTTGTTTGGTAACCCTCCTCCATCGCCATAATAAACTCGTGGGCATTGGCGATTTTAGCCGCCTCGACGACTTGCTCCTCTGTGGCGTTCTCCACGCCAAAAGCAATGTTATTGAAGACGGAATCGTTAAACAAAATAGCCTCCTGGTTGACGTTGCCCATATAAGACCGAAGGTCGTAGAGCGTCATATTCTTCACGTTCACTCCGTCTATCAGAATCTCGCCCTCCGTTACATCATAGAAACGCGGAAGCAAGTCTACCATAGTGGATTTTCCCGAACCCGACTGCCCCACCAAAGCCACCATCTTGCCTTTCTCTATCGTCAAGTTGATGTCGCGAAGCACATATTCGTCTGTATATTTGAAACTTACGTTCCGATATTCAATCTTATCCGCGAAAGGTTTCGGCGCAACTGGATTTTTCACCTCCTTCAGTGGGTTTTCCGCCTGAAGCACCATATCTATACGATCCAAAGAGGCCTTACCCTTTTGAATGCTGTAAACCGCCTTCGAGAGATCCTTGGCTGGATTAATGATACTATAGAATATCACCAAATAGTAAATGAACTCGGCGGCGGAAAGCGAACTATTGTCCGTGAGAATCAAAACGCCGCCAAAGAAAAGGACAATCGCAATGGTTACCGTGCCGAGAAACTCGCTCATCGGGTGTGCAAGCATATAACGACGGTTCACGCTGTTGGTGGTTTTACGTAGTCGCTCATTCATCGCCGAGAAGATCTTCATCACCATCTTCTCTGCATTAAAGGCCTTGATGACACGGAGCCCGCCTAAAGTCTCCTCAATCTGCGAAAGCAGTTCGCCCGACTGGTTCTGCGCCACCCTCGAACGCTTCTTCAACGTCTTCCCGACACTTCCCATCACCCCGCCAGCCACTGGCAAAAGAATCAGGACGAAAATCGTCAGTTTCCAACTCAGTATCAGCAAGATACACAAGTAGATGATGATCATTATCGGATTCTTGGACAGCAATTCGATGGAACTCATAATGGAAGCCTCAACCTCCGTAACATCGCCCATCATACGCGCCATAATGTCGCCTTTCTTCTGCTTGTCGAAAAAGCCGAGATTGAGGTCGACAATCTTATCGTAGAGCTGCTTTCGGATGTCCCTCGTCAAGCCCGTCCGCATCGGGATAATGAAATAACTTGCGAGATACGCCACGCCGGTTTTCAAGAACGACGTGATGATCAGGAACATTCCCAATAGCAGCAACGTAGACTGCGCACCGTTCTGCTCAATATAGTTCGACACCCACCAATAGGCATTGTTCTTAATGACGTCAAAACTCCAATCGAACGGCATATACGCATACTGCACCGCCGTCGTCTTGAAAAGAATCTGGAGGATCGGCACAATCAGCGCGAACGAGAACACACTGAACACCGTCGACAAGATATTGCAGACGATGTTCAAAACCACGTTCGACTTGTATGGCCCGACAAACCTTTTTATCAGTTTGACGAACTGCAAATCAGAAATCTTCACCATAAACAAAAACTAAGATGGGACTGCCACATGCGCATCAGATGCCCGTGTAGTTGTGAGGTGTGATGGCGCGGAGTTCCGCTTTCACACTCTCGCTGACATTCAAAGTCTCGATAAAGTCTTTGATGGATTTTTCGTTAATACCCTCATTGGTACGAGTCAATGCCTTCAAAGTCTCGTATGGGTTTGGATAGCCCTCACGGCGCAGAATTGTCTGGATTCCCTCGGCGACAACCGCCCAGCATTTGTCCAAATCGGCAGAAATGGCTTTCTCGTTCAACAGCAACTTGCCAATTCCCTTCAATGAACTTTGGATGGCGATGACCGTATGAGCGAAAGGCACGCCCACGTTGCGAAGCACAGTAGAGTCGGTCAAGTCGCGCTGCAAACGCGAAACGGGCAATTTTGCAGAAAGGAACTGGAAGATGGAGTTCGCCATACCGAGGTTACCCTCTGCATTCTCGAAGTCAATCGGGTTCACCTTGTGCGGCATCGCAGAAGAGCCTACCTCGCCTGCCTTGATTTTCTGCTTGAAATATTCCATAGAAATATACTGCCAGAAGTCGCGGTTCATATCAATCATAATCGTATTGATGCGCTTCAAGCAATCGAAAATGGCTCCCAAATTGTCGTAGTTGGAGATTTGGGTTGTCCACTGCTCTCGTTGCAAACCGAGAATATCGTTCACGAAATGGTTTCCGAACGCACGCCAATCATGCTCCGGATACGCCACATGGTGTGCGTTGAAGTTACCCGTCGCACCACCGAACTTCGCACTTACAGGAAGCGTCTTCAACTGGTCGACTTGCACACGCAAACGATTGACGAATACCATAATTTCCTTTCCCAAACGAGTCGGTGAGGCTGGCTGACCGTGCGTCTTTGCCAACATCGGAATCTCTTTCCACTCTTCGGCGCGGGCGTTCAACTCGCTGATAAGCTTCTCTATTTGAGGAAGGTACACCTCCGTAATCGCTGCCTTGATAGAATAAGGCACCGAAGTGTTGTTGATATCCTGCGAGGTGAGTCCGAAGTGGATGAACTCCTTGAACTCGTGCAAGCCAAGAGCCTCGAACTGTTCTTTCAAAAAGTACTCAACCGCTTTGACATCGTGATTGGTAGTTTTCTCTATATCCTTGATTCGCTGAGCCTTCTCCAAAGAAAAAGACTTATAGATGTTTCTCAAGTTGGCGAAATTAGAAGCGTCGAAACCACGGAGGTTAGGCAACGGAAGCTCGCACAATGCGATAAAATACTCCACCTCGACAAGCACTCTATAACGGATTAACGCATACTCAGAAAAATAATCGGACAATGGCTCCGACTTGCTCCAATATCTGCCATCTACTGGAGATACGGCTGTCAATGAATTCAATTCCATCCTAATATAATAGTATGATTTTTATCTCGCAAATTTAATATTTTTTTGCATTACGGCAAATAAGAGCGGAATCCGCACGCGACGGACGCATCAGCGGGCCTCGAGAATCTCCGATGGATGGTCGTGTTTCCACGCCTCAACGCTCTCTTCAAACGCTTTCACCCTTTTCGGCTTCTTGCTCTGCCTGAACCAATCGGAAACGTAGATGCGCTGCGGTATGCTGCGTCCTTTATCCACCAAACGCCTGCCGTTGCCATCTTTCACAATGATAAGATGGTCATACAAGTTTCCGTCCGCGCCGAATGTCCTCATTACCAGAGAGTCGCCACTGAATGTGAACCGCTCGTAATAACGGTCGGCAGTACCCCACTTCACCACATCGCCCACAAAATCCATCGCATAATCTTTTTGCGAAGCGTATGAAACGAGCCTCAACGGCGAAGCCATATTACCATCATCATCTGTCTCCACATTAAACCGAGCGTAGACGTGCTCATGACCTTGTAGCACAACGTCGACATTATACTTCTCCACCACATCGTTGAAGAAAAGCCTTGCCATCAAATTATTCAATTTTCCTTTTACCGAATACAATGGATGATGCAGCACCACGATGTTCCACTTGGCAGTCGATTTAGACAGTGCCTCCTCGAGCCACGAACGCTGGGCGAAGAATTTCCAAAAATCCTTGTTTGAATCTAAAAGGTAGAATCTCGCGTCGCCCTCCTGGAACGTGTAAAGCGCATTTTGCGCACACTCGTCATACGATTTCCTAAAATAATAGAACGTCAACGGGTAACGCTCCTCCAACAAACGGGGAACGTGCTTCAAGTATTCGTGATTGCCCGGAACTGCCACAATCGGGTATTTCGCCGCGAAAGTGTCTAACGCGCTGAACGCCACATTCCAATACTGATGCATCGGGCGTTCAATCAAATCTCCGCCGAAAAGCAAGAATCTTGCATCGGCGTTGCCGCCAATCACTCTCGGCAGAAGTGTGTCGAACCCGCCTTCCACCTCGTCCTGGACATCTCCGAAATAGAGAAATGAGTAATCTTTCCCTTCGTCATTCCTAAAAGTCATCCACGTGGAAGTGTCCCTTTCCGTGCGAATCCGATAATGGTAGACATCAGCAGAAGTAACATCTTTAAGCAATACATTATAGAAGGCAGACTTGCCCGAGCGCGACACAAAGACCTCGCTCTTCGCCTCTAATGTATGCAACGCAGAATCGCTCTCAACGTAATAATCCAACCAACTTGGATGTGCCACCGTATCATAGATCCAGGTTACATACCTTGAATCGGCATCCTCGCCCATCGTCAGCAGAATGCGCGAAAAGGTCTGCTCGGTAACATACGCAGGCTCCGGCGGATTGCCGAACCAGACGTGCCACCGACTTGCACAAACAGCCGCAACTACCGAAACGACTGCCACTGCAACTAAGAGTTTTATAAGGAAATTCCGACGTTTTTTCTCCATAGAGACTCAATGCGAGACGTTTATATTCCCCCTTAATAGCCCAAAATCTTCAACATAGATTTGAAACTCTGCTCCTTTGCGAACAACTTAGTGTAGTATTCGCCGTTCTCATCCAAATCAATCACCACCATCTTAGGTGCAGGCAGCAAACAGTGTTTGATGCCCCCATATCCGCTCAACGCCTCTTGGTATGCACCCATGTGGAAGAATCCGATGAACTGCTCCCGCCCATGTTGTATCTTAGGCAAGAAAATCGCATTGGAGTGTACCTCCGCATTGTAGAAGTCCTCGCTGTCGCAAGTCAAACCGCCAAGGTGCACACGCTCGTAAGGCTGGTCCCAGTTGTTGATGGCAAGGAACGGGAAGCGTTGGTTCAACGCCCAAGTGTCTGGCATAGTGTTGATGAACGAACTATCGATCATATTCCACAGCTCACGGTCGTTCTGTTGTTTTTGGTTGACGATGGAATAGAGCATCGCACCACTCTCGCTCACGGTGAACGAGCCGAACTCCGTGAAGATGTCTGGCTCCGGCACGCCCTGTTGCGCGCAGGCATTTTTGATGGTTGCGACAATCTCTTCGGACATATACTCGTAGTCGTACGAGAAATCCATGTGCGTTTGGAAAGGGAAGCCTCCGCCGATGTTCAAGCAATGCAAGTCGGGGCATATCTTCCGCAGCTCACAGTAAAGGTTAATCACCTTGTTGAGTTCATTCCAGTAATAAGAGGTGTCCTTGATGCCCGTGTTCACAAAAAAGTGCAGCATCTTCAGTTTCACCTGGCTGCTGTTTTGAATATGGTTTTTGTAGAACGGGATGATGTCCGTAACGCGGAAGCCCAACCGCGAGGTATAGAAATCGAACTTGGGTTCTTCCTCGGCGGCGATTCGGATGCCGACATTCAACGGCATATCGAAGTCTTTGAGCAACATACCCAACTCATCTTTGTTGTCCAAAATCGGAATCACATTCTCAAATCCCTGACGGATGAGAGATTGGATGTTTTCGGTGTACTGGGGAATTTTGAAACCGTTGCAAAGCACAAATCGCTTCTTATCCAAGTGTCCCGACTCATGCAGGCACTCTAAAAGGTTGACATCGTAAGCAGACGAGATTTCAACATGCACGCCATTCTTCAGCACCTCTTCCATAACAAAGGAGAAATGAGAACTCTTGGTGCAAAAACAATAGTTGTAACTGCCTTGGTAGTCCACCTTAGCCATTGCGACGTTGAATAAACGCCTGGCTTTCTGAATATTCTGCCCAATACGCGGAAGATAGGCGATGCGCAACGGCGTACCATACTGTTTAATCACATCCATCAAAGGAACGTTAAACCAATGCAAGTCATTGTTCACCACGCTGAACTCTTCGTTGGGGAATTCGAACGACTGCTCAATCAGATCAACGTACTTGTTCTTCATTTTCTTCTGTCAAAAAATGTTTTTTAGAATCAATTTTTTAATCAACCCGGACAAGTTGGATTCCACCCGAACGGCGAATCCGACTCACTCAGATGGCACCGCCAACCGCACATCCGCCTTACTTTGTTACAAGACAAAAAATGCAGCCCGGGTTTCCGGACTGCAAATTTATAATAATCAACGGATTTACGAAATCCTCTTTACATATTCATTCCGCCATCTACTTGAATCACCTGACCAGAAATGTAAGACGACATATCAGATGCCAAGAAAGTGGCACAATTGGCGATGTCCTCGGTGGTTCCGCCACGGCGCAAAGGAATCTTCTTAATCCACTCGTTGCGTACTTCCTCTGGCAAAGCCTGCGTCATAGCCGTGTCGATGAAGCCAGGAGCAATTGCGTTGGCACGCACGCCACGCGGTCCCATCTCCTGTCCAACGCTCTTCGCCAAAGCGATCAGCCCTGCCTTAGACGATGCGTAGTTCGCCTGC
The DNA here is from genome assembly GCA_963631545.1 of Paludibacteraceae bacterium. Lineage (GTDB taxonomy): Bacteria > Bacteroidota > Bacteroidia > Bacteroidales > Paludibacteraceae > UBA1181. The sequence continues at coordinate 16,068 of CAVGRN010000046.1, forward strand.
CCCGCATTGCCGTGGACGCCCACCACCGATGCCATATTGATGATTGAGCCGCAACGCTGGCGCATCATAATTGGAAGACACGCATGGATGAAGTTGAAGGCACTCTTCAAGTTCACCGCAATGACAGCGTCCCACTGAGCCTCGGACATACGAAGCATCAAGCCATCCTTCGTGATTCCCGCATTATTCACCAAAATATCAATAGAGCCGAACTCTTTCTGCACCTCAGCAACAACATTGGCAGTTTCCGTAAAATCGGCAGCGTTCGAAGCGTAACCCTTTGCCTTCACACCCAAAGCGGCAATCTCCTTCTCCGTCTCCTGGGCAGCCTCGTTGATCACCAAATCCGTAAACGCGATATTCGCGCCTTCCTTTGCAAACTTAAGCGCAATCGCTTTTCCGATACCTCGCGCCGCACCAGTGATAAGCGCGGTTTTTCCTTCTAATAATCCCATAGAAAATGTTTTAAGTTAAAATGATGATTATTCATCCGCACGCCCACGAAACGAGTCGCAAGGCAGTACGGGTGGCAAAGATAACAAAATACCTTTTCAAACGGCAAAACCCCAGAGGTTTTTCACTTCAATGCGACACTTTGTCAGTCATCATCTGACAAAGATGACAAAAAAAGGCTTTGGCACAAATTATGAAAGAGAATTAGCGGTTGCGCCTACGAACAGTGGACAGACAACCATTATAAGATTGATAACAAAAACCAAATAAGTAAGTAAAATGAACATCAAACCATTGGCAGACAGGGTTTTAGTTAAACCCGCTGCAGCAGAAGAGAAGACGGCAAGTGGTATCATCATTCCAGACTCCGCAAAGGAGAAGCCGCTGAGAGGCGAGGTTCTTGCTGTTGGCAACGGTACCAAAGACGAGGAAATGGTGGTGAAGAAAGGCGACAACGTGCTTTACGGAAAATACGCCGGCACCGAGTTGGAGTTGGATGGCGAGAAATACCTCATTATGCGCCAAAGCGACATTCTGGCTATCATCTAATTTTGAAGCCCGACTGTTGTTTCATTAATCCCGAATAAATTTAAATAATAAGAATCATGGCAAAAGAAATCAAATTCGATACAGATGCCCGCAACCTTTTGAAGAAAGGTGTCGACGAGTTGGCAAACGCAGTGAAAGTAACCCTTGGCCCTAAGGGACGTAACGTAATCATCGAGAAGAAATTCGGTGCTCCTCACATCACAAAGGATGGTGTGTCTGTAGCAAAAGAGATCGAACTCGAGTGTCCTTACGAGAACATGGGTGCGCAGATCGTCAAAGAGGTTGCCTCTAAGACCGGCGACGACGCAGGCGACGGAACAACAACTGCAACTGTATTGGCTCAATCTATCATCAACGTAGGTTTGAAGAACGTGGCAGCCGGCGCAAATCCAATGGATTTGAAGCGTGGTATCGACAAAGCCGTTGCCAAAGTGGTTGAGAGCATCAAGGCTCAGGCACAAGAGGTTGGCGACGACTACAACAAAATCGAGCAAGTCGCTACTATCTCTGCCAACAACGATAGCGAAATCGGTAAACTCATCGCCGACGCTATGGCTAAGGTGAAGAAAGAGGGCGTCATCACCGTAGACGAGGCCAAAGGTATGGACACTACGGTGGATGTGGTTGAAGGTATGCAGTTCGACCGCGGTTACCTCTCACCTTACTTCGTAACCAACACTGAGAAGATGGAGGTTGAATTTGACAGTCCATACATCTTGATTCACGACAAGAAGATTTCTTCCTTGAAAGAGATTCTTCCTATCTTGGAGGCTACCGCACAATCCAGCCGTCCGCTGCTGATTATTGCTGAGGATATTGACGGCGAGGCACTTACCACATTGGTTGTCAACCGTTTGCGCGGTGCGTTGAAGGTTGCCGCTGTTAAAGCCCCTGGCTTTGGCGACCGCAGAAAGGAAATGTTGGAAGACATCGCCATCCTTACTGGCGGCATCGTCATCTCCGAGGAGAAGGGCATCAAGTTGGAAAGCGCAACCATCGATTTGCTTGGAACCGCCGAGAAAGTTACCATCAACAAAGACAATACCACCATCGTCAACGGTGCAGGCGCAAAGGAGAACATCGCAGAGCGCATCAGCCAAATCAAGGCACAAATTGAGACAACCAAGTCAAGCTACGACAAGGAGAAACTCCAAGAGCGTTTGGCTAAGTTGGCTGGCGGTGTGGCAGTGCTTCACGTTGGTGCCCCTTCTGAGGTTGAAATGAAAGAGAAGAAAGACCGCGTGGACGATGCATTGAGTGCAACCCGCGCCGCTGTAGAAGAGGGTATCGTTCCTGGTGGTGGTGTCGCATACATCCGTGCAAGCGAGGCTTTGGCAGACTTGAAGGGCGACAACCAAGACGAGACTACCGGTATCGAAATCATCAAACGTGCTATTGAAGAGCCACTTCGCCAGATTATCGCTAACGCTGGCAAGGAAGGCGCAGTTTACGTACAGAAAGTGCGCGAGGGCAAGGGCGACTTCGGCTACAACGCTCGCACAGACAAGTTCGAGAACTTCTTCGCCGCTGGTGTCATCGACCCTGCCAAAGTTACGCGTGTGGCTTTGGAGAACGCCGCTTCTATCGCCGGCATGATGCTTACAACTGAGTGTGTAATCGCCGAGAAGAAGAGCGACAAACCTGCTCCCGCAATGCCTCCTATGGGCGGCGGAATGGGCGGAATGATGTAATTCCCCGACTTCTAATACTCCGAGGGTGCATCCTTAGATGCGCCCTCTTTTTTTGCCTATTGCCCGCTATACAACATAATATTCACTCATCCTCCGTCAAGTTTAGCCGAGCCACACAACGGAGGGCGGCGTATGCAATGAGCAAAATGTTAGAACTTACGTTGGAATAAAGGTACGAATCTAAATCGGTATTCGGGACAAGAAAATCGCAATACTATTGCGTTTCAAATGAATCGTCGATTCATTTCATTTGAATCGTCGATTCGTTTCATTTGAATCGCCGATTCGTTTCGTTTGAATCGCCGATTCGTTTCATTTGAATCGCCGATTCGATTCGTTTTGAAT
>CAVGRN010000047.1:0-18031 GCA_963631545.1 Paludibacteraceae bacterium
TTCCTGATCATTATAAGCTTTATGGTACAGAAACTCAAACTGACGAGAATGGAAACAAGATGATATCTCCTAACAACTGTTTGTGGTTGACTAACTTAGACTCTCCGTTGCGATGTGAAGAGATTGCCCTCACAAAGACGTATCTTGGCAATGAGAAGGATTACCCTCGTTATGACAATTGCAATGGCATTAATGTGGATAAAACGCAGAATATCCCGTCGGACTACGATGGTCTAATGGGGGTTCCTATTACGTTCCTTCACAAGTTTAATCCAAATCAGTTTGAAATTGTTAGATTTCGGAAGGGGGATAATGGCAAGGACCTTTCTATTAATGGTGTATGTCCGTATTTTAGAATTTTAATCCGCAATAAAATTTTCATTGGACAGTAAATTTGTTGTATATCAATAACTTAAAAACAATATTATGACTCTTTGCTCCTACTGAAAAATTTCCGTAAGTTTGCGTTCCATTATAACTCAAAAACGAAATGATATGAAAAACTTCACACCAAAAGCGTGGCTCTTGCCACAACCTGTGCTGATTATCGGTACTTACGACAAAAATGGAAAGCCTAATGCGATGAATGCTGCTTGGGGCGGTCAATGGGATTTCCACGAGATTATGATTTCAATGGGTAGCCACGCTACAACAGAGAACCTTAACCTGAATGGCGATTTCTCAGTGGCTTTTGCAACTACGGAGACGATGGTGGCTTCCGACTTTGTGGGTATTGTTAGTGCTAAGAACGACCCGAACAAGATGCAGAAAACAGGCTGGACGGCTGTCAAAGCAGAAAAAGTGAATGCCCCTATCTTCACCAACTTTCCAATGACCTTGGAGTGCCGAATCAAACAGAAGATTGACGAGAGCGCAGAGGGCTATTACATTGTCGCTGAGATCGTTAACATCGTCTGTGATGAAAAATACCTCGCTGAGGACGGCAAGCCAGATGTTGAAAAAATGCACCTCATCACTTTCGACCCCATCCACAACGGATATGTTGCTTTGGGCAGTCGAGTAGGAAATGCATTCTCTGACGGGAAGAAGCTAAAGTAACTTATCTTTTTCATTTTTTCCTCATCATCCCCACTACTTCGCCGGTATATTCAGTGTGGAATCCGCCTTCGGCGTGGGTTTCGTAGAATTGTTGCGGCACCTCGTTGCGGAAATCCTCTCGGGTGAATGTATGGCTGTACATCGTGCGGCATTCAATCACTTCGTCTGCCTCCTCGTAGTAGGGTGCGCCGTTCTCGGTGTAGTGGGTGTGCAGCCCGAGGGCTTTCGCCTTGTCGCCGTCGCGGCCGCTTTTTGTACCCATATAGTCTAACACCTGCTTGTCACTGAAGGTCATTATGGTGAAGTATTCCCCCTTCTCCATAAATTGGTGCGTATGGCGGTTCTCGCGTACATAAACCGTTATGATGTTCCTTCCCCAGAGAGTGCCAAGCGCGCCCCAGCCAATGGTCATAGCGTTGCTCCCCGTGCTGTCTCCGGCGGTTAGGAGCAATCCGTCGCCAAGAAAGTAGGTGAAAGGGTTGGTTTGGAAATCCTCTTGCACATCATACGATTGGAACTCGCCTGTTGAGGCTTCTGCTTCTTTTGCGTATTCTTCGGTTGCGGAGGTTTGTGGCGCATCGTCCTTCTCTATTAGTTTGACGGACAATATCACCAGCACCACTGCCAATGCGATATTTAGAACCACGGATGCTTTCATTGCGCTAAATTTTAGGTTTTGTTATTTTTCTATTTGCAATAGTTTGAAGAGTGTCCCCGTTGGGCAGACAAACCGGCAGTAGGGGCGGGGGACGAATACCGACAGTAGTAAAAACACCACTGCTACAATCGTTACCGCCACCGAAACGGATTGAAACGAAAATGCGGCGAACAGTTCATAGTCTGTCCATTGCGTGAAGATGCCCGTGAGAAGCAATGCCAATAACACACCCCACAACACGTTTTTGAAGTTGGTGAGCCATTGGACGGTTTTGGCAGGTGTGCTTAGACGTTTCCTCGTAACCATTCCCGCCAACTCTTGTGCCGAGCCAAGCGGGCAGATATGCGTGCAGTAATGGTTTTGCCGCCCTAATAGCGGATAGACAAAGGCTATCAGCACCATGGCGACTGGCACTGCCGCCGCTACCGAGTGTATGCCATTGGCGGCCAAGCCCGTCAGCAGAGAGTAGGAGACGAACGTGCCACACCAAAAGCCTATCACAACGACGTTCAGTATCAGTTGTATCACCCGATATCTTTTGTCTTTCAGGAAGATAGGGATTATGGCTGCCATCAATATAACTATTAATGCAGCGATCTGTTTTGCCTCGATCTCCCAAGAAAATTCATCGTCGAACGAGGAGGAAACGGACGATGAGAGGACATACTCCAACCCTTTCCGCATATTGCCGATGAGTGCTTTAGAGGTGTAGGTGGCGCCCGACACGGCATCCACTTCCTGTGTCAGCGCGTCTGCCACGCGCAGTCCCTCCCAATGGTCGAGGATGACGGCGGCACGTTCCAAAAAGTCGGGTGTCTCATTGTTCTCAAGCAGTTCAACTTGCGTTACGACCCCGTCTTTGATGTGGATTTTCAACGGCGTGCGTCCTCCATATCCCACGATGTTCTTTCCGAGAGGTGCGGTGTTCACCACAATTGAGCCATCTGCGGAGGTCGTGAGTGTGTCGTTGGCTATCTGTGGGAGGCTCTTGCTGTTTTCTGCTTGCAAATCGTGTCCCCACAGCCGCCCGTCGCGGTTGATGGCAGCCACTGCGAAGAGGAGCAGGCACGTTGCCAAAGCCAGCACTTGTTGAATTTTCCTGGTCATAGTATTCAGGTGAATTTTTTTCAGACGTTGAAGCGGAAGTGCATAATGTCGCCGTCTTGTCCCACATAGTCTTTCCCCTCGATGGAGATTTTCCCGGCTTCGCGGCACGCCGTTTCCGAGCCGAGCTGCACATAGTCTTCATACTTGATGACCTCCGCACGGATGAATCCCTTCTCAAAATCTGTGTGGATGATGCCGGCGCACTGCGGTGCTTTCATACCGCGGTGGAATGTCCAAGCGCGTGTTTCGTCTGCTCCCGATGTGAAGAATGTCTGCAAATCAAGCAGTTTATAGGCGGAGCGGATGAGGCGTGCCACACCCGACTCTTTCAGTCCGGCTGCCTCAAGAAATTCTTGACGCTCCTCGTAGGTTTCCAACTCGGCGATGTCTGCCTCTGTAGCTGCGGCGACAATCAGCATATCAGCATTTTCGTCTTTGATGGCTTCTGCCACGGCTTGCGTGTACTTGTTGCCAGAAACTGCGCTGCCCTCGTCGACGTTGCAGACGTAAAGCACGGGTTTTGTCGTCAGCAGGAAGAGGTCTTTTGCTAACGGCTTCTCCTCTTTGGTGAGCTCCACTGTGCGGGCGGATTTGCCGGCTAACAATGCGTCTTTATACCTTAATAATATGTCTAACACGGCTTTGGCAGTTTTGTCGCCGCCGGTCTGCGCTTGTTTCTGCACTTTCTGAATGCGGCTCTCAACGGTTTCCAAGTCTTTCAGTTGGAGTTCCATGTCGATGATTTCCTTGTCGCGCACGGGGTCTACCGAGCCGTCCACGTGTGTTACGTTCTCGTTGTCGAAGCACCTCAGCACATGCAGTATGGCGTCTGTTTCGCGGATGTTGGCGAGGAACTTGTTGCCGAGGCCTTCGCCCTTGCTCGCACCTTTCACTAATCCGGCGATGTCCACAATTTCGACGGTTGTCGGGATTACCCTCTGCGGATGGTCTATCTCCGCTAATTTGTTGAGACGTTCGTCGGGTACGGTGATGACGCCCACGTTAGGCTCGATTGTGCAGAAAGGGAAGTTCGCCGCTTGCGCTTTGGCGTTGGAAAGGCAATTGAAAAGAGTGGATTTTCCGACATTTGGCAAACCCACGATACCACATTGTAGTGCCATATTATGTTTTTTTTATTTGTCTAAGTGTGATTTCAAAAATCTTTCGCAAAGGTAGTTTTTTTCCGTTATATGTTCCTTTTTTATTGTGGTCAATGACTATCTTCGTGGCTTCAAAATGGATTTTATGGAAAATAATCACGATCTATCAGTCCTTCCCGAGGTGCGTTTCTCTGCCAAGCTGAAGTCGCTCGGCTTGACAGTTTCTACGGCAGAGAGTTGCACGGGTGGCACCATCGCCACGCTTCTTTCAAAGCACCCTGGCAGTTCGTCTTTCTACAAAGGAAGTGTGGTGTCGTATTGCAACGAAGTGAAACACAATGTGTTGCATGTTGATCAGAAAGTGTTGGACGAGAAGGGTGCGGTGAGTTGCGAGACGGTGGAACAGATGGCGGCCAATGTGCGGACGCTGATGGATACCGATCTTGGCATCTCTGTTTCGGGTGTCGCTGGCCCCGACGGAGGCACGCCCGAAACCCCCGTTGGCACGGTGTGGATTGCGGTGGCAGGAGCCAGTGGCGTGCAGGCAAAATGCTTGCATCTAACCCTCTCGCGCGAAAAAAACATCGCGTTGGCGGCTCGCGAGGCGATTTTTCTTGCCGAAGAATTTGTTAATAACTTGGAATAATCGTACCTTTGCAATCCGGAATTTTATGTGGATAAGGTGAAAGTCTGCGATAAATTCCGCACCACTAAGGAGAGGTGACATTAATTGTTTTTCTGATAGTTACGCTGCTTTCGAAAGAGAGATCAGAAGAGAGAATGAAACCCTGCTTTATGAGTAATAACTTAAAGATTTAAAACAGAAATGTCGAAAATTTGTCAAATTACTGGTAAGACAGCGATGAATGGGAACAATGTTTCTCACTCTAAAAGAAGAACAAAAAGAAGATTCGAGGTGAACCTGTTCACAAAGAAATTCTATTGGCCAGAGCAAGATTGTTGGATTTGGTTGAAAGTTTCTGCAAAGGGGCTTCGCACCATCAACAAAAACGGTTTGAACGCAGCGTTGGTTGCTGCCGCAAAGAAAGGTAACATTTAAAGGAGAATCAGACTATGGCAAAGAAAAGCAAAGAAAGCAGGGTTCAAGTGATTTTGGAGTGTACTGAACATAAGGATAGCGGTATGCCAGGAACTTCCCGTTACGTTACTACGAAGAACAGGAAGAATACCCCAGATAGATTGGAGTTGAAGAAGTACAACCCAATCCTCAAAAGATACACCATTCACAAAGAGATTAAGTAATTTTAATTCGTACCGATTATGGCAAAGAAAGTTGTCGCAACCCTTCAGAAAGGTGAGGGTCGTTCTTACGCAAAAGTGATTAAGATGGTGAAGTCGCCTAAGACCGGCGCTTACTACTTCGATGAGAAGATGATTCACAACGATGATGTGAAGGCTTATTTGGCTAAGTAACTCATAGTTATATTTGATAACGGCGGTGCGTTGGTTGGTTCCGACGCACCGTTTTTCATTTTTGTGTATAATTAAATCGGGGAACTCTTTTGCTCCCCGATTTTTTTGTTTTTATACCGGATGGCTCATTACTCCATCTCGTTCTCAATGATGTCCGTCAGTACGTCTTTAATGTCCAACCCGGCGGCGCGCACTTGCTGCGGAATGAAGCTTGTGGCAGTCATACCTGGTGTGGTGTTCACCTCCAAGAGGTTGATTTGATTGCCTCCGGTGATGATGTAGTCAACGCGGATGATGCCTTTTGCCCCGATGAGGTCGTAGATGCGTGCGGTGAGTTGTTGTACGTCTTGGGTGAGTTGCTGTGGCAGGCGCGCTGGTGTGATTTCCTCCACCGCTCCGTTGTATTTGGCGTCTGTGTCGAAAAACTCGTTTTTGCTCACCACTTCCGTTATCGGGAACACAACGCTTTTCTCCTTTGTTTTATACACGCCGCAGGTTATTTCCGTGCCAGCCATAAACGATTCAATGATCACCTCGTCGCTCTCTTTCATCGCTTTGCGCACGGCCTCTTGAATATCGCTGCTCGCCTTCACTTTGGAAGTGCCGTAACTGCTGCCGCCGCCGTTGGGTTTCACAAACATCGGCAGACCTAATTTTTGTGAGATTCCCTGCTCGTCTATTTTTTCGCCTTTTTTCAGTAAAACGGATTTTGCGATTGGCACTCCGAATGAGTGTAGATACTGGTTGCACACATACTTGTCGAACGTGAGGGCAGCCGCCAGAACGCCGCAGCACGAGTATGGGATGCGCAGCAGGTCGAAGTAGCCTTGCAGTTTGCCGTCTTCGCCTGGTACGCCGTGGATGGTGATGTAGGCGAAGTCGAACTTTACTTTTCCTTTGCCGGGTGCTGTGAATGAGAAATCGTTTTTGTCTATCGGCAGTTGCTGGTCGCCGTAGTTTACGTGCCAGTCTGTCCCGATGATGGAGACTATGTAGATATCATATCGTTCTTTGTCCATAAAGGAGTGCAGTCCTGCCGCGCTTCTTAGGGAGACTTCCGCTTCGGATTGGTCTCCGCCCGCCACGATGGCGATTTTTCGCTTTTCCATTTTGGTGTGATTTACTATTAAAAAGAACGCCACCCTACCACGAATGGTCTTGGATGGCGCACTTCGTATTTCGTTATTTGTTTTTTACCACTTGATGAGGGAAACGAGGTTGGCGATTCTCTCAAACAGCACGTCGTATGCCTTGCTGAGGATTTCCGCATCGGCAAGTATCTCATCCTGCTCTTCAATGGCATCTCGCTTTTCCGAACGCGATAGTGCCTCGTCTGCTTGCAGGCGCACTTTCTCCTTCTTCGCCATTTCAATCTTCTTGATTCTCTCTGCGATTGGGTAGTTCATTGCCGATGCGCCGTATCCGGCGTATGCTTTGATGAGCGACATATCGTAGAGGCGGTAGTAGAGTTTGCCGTTTTCGATTTTGACGTCGCAGTTGATGGAGAGGTTGTTAGAGTAGGTGCCGGAGAAACTGTTGTAGCGTTTTTCGGTGTAGAACACGTTGTTGAAGGTGAGTGATTTCCCCTTCTTCTCGTTTGAGAATGAGAGGCTTACACAGCTGATGGAGTAGAGCCAGTCTTTGACGATGCGGTAGCAGTCTTTGTTGGATACGCTGATTTCCACCGAGTCGATGATCTCGCACTCTCCCTCCTGGTTGGTGCGGAACTTGTAGTCTACGTCTTGCGCGTTGGCGCAAACGGTTGCAACAATGCAGATTATTCCAAAAATTAGTCGTTTCATTTTGAGAGTTGTTTTTTAACGTTATTTTCCTTTGTACATTTCTTCGTAATATTTCTCGTAGTCGCCGCTCGTGATGTTGTCCATCCACTCCTGGTTGTCCAGGTACCAGCGAACGGTTTTCTCGATTCCTTCTTCAAATTGGAGGCTTGGCTCCCAGCCGAGTTCGGTTTTGAGTTTGGTGGAGTCGATGGCGTAGCGCAGGTCGTGTCCGGCGCGGTCGGTAACGTAGGTGATTAGGTTCAGGTCTTCGCCTTCTTCCCGCCCTAACAGTCGGTCTACCGTTTTAATCACCACTTTGATGATGTCGATGTTTTTCCACTCGTTGAATCCGCCGATGTTGTACGTTTCTGCCACTTTCCCTTTGTGGAAGATCAGGTCGATGGCGCGGGCGTGGTCTTCCACGAAGAGCCAGTCGCGCACGTTCTCGCCCTTGCCGTAGACGGGCAGGCTCTTTTTGTGGCGGATGTTGTTGATGAAGAGTGGTATCAGTTTTTCGGGGAACTGGTACGGCCCGTAGTTGTTGGAGCAGTTGGTGACGATGGTCGGCATCCCGTAGGTGTCGTGGAACGCCCGCACGAAATGGTCGCTCCCGGCCTTGCTGGCAGAGTAGGGCGAGTGTGGATTGTACTTGGTGTACTCGTGGAAGAACTCGTCGCCATACACCTTGTGGGCAGAGATGTTTGAGTCGATGCCTTCGGGGTGGGTCAGTTGCAGTGCGCCATACACCTCGTCGGTCGAGATGTGGTAGAAGAGTTTCCCATCATATTTTTCGGGCAGGCTCTCCCAGTAGTTTTTAGCGGCTTGCAGCAGGGAAAGTGTCCCTAACACGTTGGTTTTGGCGAAGGTGAAAGGGTCTTTGATGCTGCGGTCCACGTGGCTTTCGGCGGCAAGGTGTATGATGCCGTCCACCTGTTCGTCTTTCAGCAGTTGGCCGAACGCCTCGTAGTCGCAGATGTCCATCTTCACAAACTTATAGTTGGGGCGGTCTTCAATGTCCTTCAAGTTGGCAAGATTGCCAGCGTAGGTCAGTTTATCCAAGTTGATGATCTTGTAGTCTGGATATTTGTTGACAAACAAACGCACCACATGCGAGCCGATGAACCCGGCTCCTCCCGTGATGACCACATTCCTCTTATATGCCATAAATTTTTCTTTTCTTAAAAGAACCTTTCAGTTCGGTTTTTATTGTGGAACGAATCTGCCGAATTTCACCTCGGCAGGGATTTCCGTGCGGCGTATCCCCGCTTTCCTCGTATCGGGCAAAAGTACATAATTTTGTGAATCTACGAAAGTTGTGTCGCTATATTGCGTCCGCTGTCGTCCTATTTGTTGGCAATTTTCACATTCCTCGTTAGTCTTTGCAAGTTGGATATGTCGTATCTTTGTCCGGAATTTTGATTTCAGGCTATGAGACAAACGGTTACACTGAAAGCATTGCTGAGCGACGTGCGCCGAGTGGTGGAAAGGGGTTTCCCAACCACCTACTGGGTTTCGGCGGACGTGAGCGATGTGCGCGAGAACGCCAACGGACATTGCTACCTCGAGCTGGTGCAGAAGAACGATTCTTCGCGGCTTATCGAGGCTAAAGTGCGTGCCATCATTATGTCTAACACTTATTGGCGGTTGAAGCAGACTTTCTTCCAAGCGACGGGCAATATGCTTCAAACGGGTATGAAGGTGCTGGTGGAGGTTTCCGTCTCGTTTCACGAACTTTACGGACTCTCGTGCGTGGTGCAGGATATCGACCCGACGTTCACTATCGGGGATATGGCGCGGAAACGCCAGGAGACCATCGCCAGACTGAAGGACGATGGCGTCTGGGATATGAACCGGCAATTGGAGTTGCCCGAGTTGATTCGACGTATCGCAGTCATCTCGTCGGCGGGTGCGGCAGGCTACGGCGATTTCTGCGACCAACTCAACTCCAACGACCATGGCTTGCGTTTCTCGGCTACTCTCTTCCCAGCGGTGATGCAGGGCGACAAATCGGCTGCAAGCGTGGTTGAGGCTTTGGATCGAATTTATGCGATGCAAGATAATTTTGACGTGGTGGTGATTATTCGCGGTGGCGGCGCGGCTACGGATTTGTTGGCTTTCGACGAGTACGAGCTCGCCTCGTGTGTGGCGCAGTTCCCGCTGCCGGTCATCACGGGTATCGGGCATGAACGCGACGAATCTGTTACAGACTTAGTCGCCCACACGCGTTGCAAAACCCCGACGGCCGTGGCTGCCTTCATCTACGAGCAGATGCTTGTACAGGCTGATCGCCTTCAAGATGTGGAGGAAACACTCATTCGCCTTATCAAGGAGAAAACGGAGGACGAGAAGCATCGCCTATTAGATTGGGCAAGTCGCCTTTCCCGCGCATGCGCATACCGCACTTCGGCGGAGGAGGGGAAGCTGCCGCTGTTGCACCAACGGTTGGTTACATTGGCAACCGCCACCCTCGAACGTGGCAGACATAAAGTGGAACTCTGCGAAAACGCACTGCGACACCTCTCGCCCGACGAGATTCTGCGCCGAGGCTACTCCATCACCGTGGCAAACGGCAAAGTGGTGAAAAACGCTTCGCAACTTCAACCCGGTGATGCACTGAGAACAATTTTCTGCGAGGGCGAGATTTCAAGCATTGTGCAATGATTTTTCCCTTACCTTTGCGCTACCATATTAATTTTTGATTCTTATGAAGCAATATTTGGACTTGTTGGATAGAGTCCTCTCCGAAGGCGTCGCCAAGGAGGATAGAACGGGTACCGGCACCATCAGCGTGTTTGGCCACCAAATGCGGTTTAACCTCGAGGAGGGTTTCCCTCTCCTCACCACAAAAAAACTGCATTTGAAGTCCATCATCTACGAATTGCTCTGGTTCCTATCGGGCGATACCAACGTGCGTTACCTTCAGGAGCACGGTGTGCGCATCTGGAACGAGTGGGCGGACGAGCAGGGGGAGTTGGGTCCCGTCTACGGGCATCAGTGGCGCTCGTGGCCCGACTACAACGGCGGGACGATCGACCAAATCGCTAATGTGGTGGAAATGATAAAGAAAAACCCAGATTCGCGCCGTCTAATCGTTTCCGCTTGGAACGTGGCAGAGGTGGACCGTATGGCTCTGCCGCCTTGCCATACACTGTTCCAGTTTTATGTGGCAGACGGAAGACTCAGCCTCCAGCTTTACCAGCGTAGCGCGGACATTTTTTTAGGCGTGCCGTTCAACATTGCGTCATACGCCTTGCTGTTGCAGATGATGGCGCAGGTTACGGGGCTGAAAGCGGGTGATTTTGTCCATACTCTGGGCGATGCGCACATCTACAAGAACCATTTGGAGCAGGTCTACCTCCAACGTACCCGCGCACCTCGTCCGTTGCCCGTTATGAAAATTAATCCTGAAAAAAAAGACATTTTCTCCTTCGAATACGAAGATTTCGCGTTAGAGGGATACGATCCGCATCCGCACATCGCCGGCGTTGTGGCTGTGTAGTTCGGGGTATAAAAAAAGGACGCTTCAACGAAGTGTCCTTTTGGATGCGACGAAACCGTCGGTTTTAGGCCGCTCTTTCCTGAAGGAAATTGTACAAGTCGCCGAACGTTTGGATGGTTGGCATCTCCTGTGCTGTGATTTTCACCTTGAACTCCTCCTCAATCAGCGCAACCAAATCCACCAAGCTCAAGCTATCCAAGTTCAGCGTGGCTTTGATGTTCTTGTCTGCCGAAATCTCCTCAGCATCTACCTCAAACTCATCGGCCAAAACCGTATTTACTTTACTAATCAATTCATTCTTATCCATATCTTTTTCTCTTAATAAAATTTCACGATGCAAAATTCGTTTAATTTAATCACCCTACCAAACTTTTTGCACATATAATATGTCACATATTTCTTCGTTTTAGGTGCAAATTTGCTTTGTTTTATTATTTTTGTGGGCAATATAAGAAATTATGAACCATAGAACGGAAAATTTGAATATAATTTCCTTGGATGATTTCCGGCGGATCCCTTCCGTCTCCATCTTCGAGGATGATGTATTGGTGCTGCGGGCGGATGATATCCCCTACATTCCGAAGCCCAAGTACCCTGTGCGTATCAAGTATTTCATCTTCGTATTCTGTACGTCTGGCTCGGTGCAGTTCTCTATCGATACCACTCCTTTCAGTATCAAGGCGAATGAGTTCTTGCTGATGGCTTCGGATTGCGTGATGGAGTTTTACGAACTCAACAACTTTAAAGGCACTTTCCTCGTCGTTTCCCATAAGTATATGAAAAATATCACCACGCAGTGCGCCGCTATATGGAAACGCCTCGCCTGTATTGCCAAAGAGGCGGTGCATGCGGTGGCGGCTACCGAAAAGTGTGTGGTTTCGGAATACATGGACAAACTTGCGAGATGTTGCAAGGACGAGAGCATCGTCTTCCGCCGCGAAATCATTTTGCACCAAATCCTATCGTTCTTGCACGAACTCTGCGGCTTTGAGTCGGTGGTTAACGTGGAAACCAACAAACTCTCGCTCGACCGTAACCACGAGATTTACAGCGAATTTGTGAAAATGGTGATTCACAATTTCCGCAAGGAACACTCCGTCGCTTTTTATGCGGAGCAAATGGGACTGACGCCAAAATACCTTTCCATCTCTGTGAAGGCGGCGTCGGGCAAGACTCCGAGCGAGTGCATCCAGAAATTCCTTATTCAGGAGGCAATGGTGTTGCTGAAAAACACGAATCTTGCCATCAAGGAAATTGTTACGGAACTGAACTTCCCGACTGCCACGTTCTTCTGCCGATATTTCAAACGTAGCACGGGAATGTCTCCCAACGAATATCGTACTAAATCATTATAGGTTGAATATCAATGGCTAAAAATCAAATTTGATATGAAAAAATTTCTAATTTCCCTTTGTGGCTTGATGTTGGCGTTCTCGCAACTATCCGCTCAGATTTTGGAAAGCGAGAAGGTGCGCTACAACAATCCCGATGAACCGAAAAGCATCGGCATCGTGCTCTATTCTAACGATGTGGAAACCGTTTTTAACGCATTTCGCCTCGCTTGCTATTCGCAAGAGTGGGACAATAAAGTGCAGATTTTCCTCCTTGGCAAGGGGGTGGAGTTGGAGGCTTTGATGAAGGATAACGAAGACATCCGTCAGCAGGTTGAGAAGTTTATCGACTTGGGCGGTGTGCTTATGGGCTGTCAAACGTGCTTTCAGTCGCGCCAGGCGGGTTCGAAAATCTGTAAGGTCGGCTGCATTCAAGACCTTTATGATGTGGTCAAGAAAAACCAAATCGTCTTGACGTTCTAATGTGATGAACATTCTATAATATATTGTAAACCAAAAAGATAAAATATGATAAAAGTAGGAATCATCGGAGGCGCTGGCTACACGGCTGGCGAGTTGCTCCGCATTTTGTTGAACCATCCTCAGGTGGAAATCTCTTTCGTAAATAGTAGCAGCAACGCCGGAAACAAGCTGTATGACGTGCACGAGGGACTATTCGGCGAAACCGAAATCACTTTCACGGACGAACTCCCGTTGGATAGAATCGATGCTATGTTCATCTGCTCCGGCCATGGCGACAGCCGCAAGTTCCTCGAGTCGCACAATGTCCCTTCCTCTGTGAAGATTATCGACCTTTCACAGGATTACCGCAATGAGAGCGATGGGTTTGTTTACGGCTTGCCCGAGGTGAACCGCGACCGTATCCGCAAGGCTACGAAAATAGCGAACCCTGGCTGTTTTGCGACTGCTATTCAGATTGGTTTGCTCCCCTTGGCTGCCAAGGGTTTGATTAAGGGCGAAGTGCATACCAACGGTATCACGGGGTCGACAGGTGCGGGTGTAAAGCCGGGGGCAACGTCGCATTTCAGCTGGCGAAACAACAATATCTCTATATATAAGGCGTTCACCCACCAGCATTTGCTTGAAATCAACCAGACGATGCGCCAGTTGCAGCCAAATTTTGACTATGCCATTAATTTCCTCCCAGTGAGAGGCGATTTCGCCCGCGGAATCTTCGTCTCTTCCTACACGGAGTGCGATTTGACGATTGAGGAAATCCAGCAGATATATAAAGATTTCTACAAGGATGCGGCTTTTACGTTCGTTATGGATGCGAATCCCGACCTCAAACAGGTGGTTAACACCAACAAGGGCATCGTGCATATTGAAAAGCATGGCTCGAAGTTGCTCGTCATTTCAATGATAGACAATCTTCTGAAGGGCGCTTCAGGGCAGGCTGTCCAAAACTTTAATCTAATGTTTGGGTTGGATGAGACTACTGGGTTGAAGCTGAAACCGAGTGCTTTTTAAAAAATAATGTTGTCTCGGAGGTCGATTTTACCATAACTTGGCTTCCAGAAAATTGTCTTAGACCCCCGATGGAATCCATTCTTTCGGGGGTTTTGCTTGGACAATGTTTCCATTGAAATTTTATCAGGAATTTTAATTTCTTGATTATCAGTGTAAAAAAAAATATCTTCATTTTTCTTGAAAAATATGTTCTAAAACATTTGGTCGGTAAGGAGAAACTCGCTACTTTTGCACTCGCTTTCGGAGGGGAGCACGGACGCAGGGCGGAGGCCCGGCGGGCTGGCAAGGAGAGAGATCTTTGAGGAATTTGATCGAGACAGGAAGCATAAGCAGCAAGGAAAGGCCGGTCGGGGAGACCTGACCGAGACCGTCAATAAAGTGCAGGAAATTCGATGCGGACCTGGGCCTATAAGGAAAAGACAAACAAAAGCAATTCATACAGCGGAGAGTTTGATCCTGGCTCAGGATGAACGCTAGCGGCAGGCCTAACACATGCAAGTCGAGGGGCAGCGGGTCGTAGCAATACGATGCCGGCGACCGGCGCACGGGTGAGTAACGCGTATGCAACCTGCCCGCCGGCCCGGGATAGCCCCCCGAAAGGGGGATTAACACCGGGTGGTGCGCTTCGGAGGCATCTCCGCGGCGCCAAACGCGAGGCCGGCGGATGGGCATGCGTCCCATTAGGAAGGCGGCGGGGTAACGGCCCACCGCTCCGACGATGGGTAGGGGTCCTGAGAGGGAGGCCCCCCACACTGGTACTGAGACACGGACCAGACTCCTACGGGAGGCAGCAGTGAGGGATATTGGTCAATGGGCGAGAGCCTGAACCAGCCATGTCGCGTGCGGGACGAAGGCCCTACGGGTCTTAAACCGCTTTTGCGCCGGGATAAAGTGGGGGACTTGTCCCCTATTGCAGGTACGGCGCGAATAAGGATCGGCTAACTCCGTGCCAGCAGCCGCGGTAATACGGAGGATCCGAGCGTTATCCGGATTCATTGGGTTTAAAGGGTGCGCAGGCGGCGCGTTAAGTCTGCGGTGAAATGTCAGGGCTCAACCCTGGCACTGCCATGGAAACTGGCGCGCTGGAGTTCGGTCGGGGGCGGCGGAATGTGCGGTGTAGCGGTGAAATGCATAGATATCGCACAGAACGCCGATCGCGAAGGCAGCGGCCCAAGCCGAAACTGACGCTGAGGCACGAAGGCGCGGGGATCGAACAGGATTAGATACCCTGGTAGTCCGCGCGGTAAACGATGGACGCTCGCCGTCCGCGACACACAGCGGGTGGCCAAGCGAAAGCGATAAGCGTCCCACCTGGGGAGTACGCCGGCAACGGTGAAACTCAAAGGAATTGACGGGGGCCCGCACAAGCGGAGGAACATGTGGTTTAATTCGATGATACGCGAGGAACCTTACCCGGGCTCAAACGTCGGGCGAATAATCCTGAAAGGGATTAGCCAGCAATGGCGGCCGACGAGGTGCTGCATGGTTGTCGTCAGCTCGTGCCGTGAGGTGTCGGCTTAAGTGCCATAACGAGCGCAACCCCTGCCCGCAGTTGCCAGCGCGTCAAGGCGGGGACTCTGCGGGGACTGCCACCGCAAGGTGCGAGGAAGGCGGGGATGACGTCAAATCAGCACGGCCCTTACGTCCGGGGCGACACACGTGTTACAATGGGGGGTACAGGGCGATGCGACCGGGCGACCGGAAGCGGACCGCGTAAAGCCCCCCCCAGTTCGGATCGGAGTCTGCAACCCGACTCCGTGAAGCTGGATTCGCTAGTAATCGCGCATCAGCCATGGCGCGGTGAATACGTTCCCGGGCCTTGTACACACCGCCCGTCAAGCCATGAAAGCCGGGGGCGCCTGAAGTCCGTGACCGCAAGGGTCGGCCTAGGGTGAAACCGGTGATTGGGGCTAAGTCGTAACAAGGTAGCCGTACCGGAAGGTGCGGCTGGAACACCTCCTTTCTGGAGGGCGAGGGTCCGCGGATTCTGCGGACGGTCTTTCGGCCCATCCTTGCGCTGCCTGTACCGGTCGAGGCACAACGGGTGCGCTTGCGCCGCCAGTCCCATAGCTCAGTTGGTCAGAGCGCCACACTGATAATGTGGAGGTCGGCGGTTCAACTCCGCCTGGGACTACGGGGGATTAGCTCAGTTGGCTCAGAGCACCTGCCTTGCACGCAGGGGGTCAAGGGTTCGAGCCCCTTATCCTCCACTGGTGAAGATCTTTGACAAGTTTGGAAGAAACGAGTAACGAGGAGCGGAGCGGGCCGTCGGGAGACCGTCGGCCGTCCGCAGGGAAAACGGAAAAGGGCGGATGGTGGATACCTAGGCTCCCGGAGGCGATGAAGGACGCGGCAAGCTGCGAAAATCCGCGGGGAGGGGCAAGCGCCCTGTGATCCGCGGGTGTCCGAATGGGGGAACCCGCCGGGCTGAGGCCCGGCACCGGCGCCAGTCGCCGGGGCGAACGCCGCGAACTGAAACATCTAAGTAGCGGCAGGAGAAGAGAACAAGACGTCATTCCCCGAGTAGCGGCGAGCGAAAGGGGAGGAGCCCAAACCGGGCGGGTCCAGGCCCGCCCGGGGTAGTAGGACCGCCAGAAGCGTCGGGGAAGGCGAGCGCGACGGACTGGAAAGTCCGGCCGGAGAGGGTGACAGCCCCGTGCGCGAAGCCAGAGACGGCGCGGCGGGATCCTGAGTAGCGCGGGGCACGAGGAACCCAGCGTGAAGCAGCCGGGACCATCCGGCAAGGCTAAATACTCCCGGGAGACCGATAGCGAACCAGTACCGTGAGGGAAAGGTGAAAAGAACCCCGAGCAGGGGAGTGAAACAGACCTTGAAACCATCCGCCTACAAGCGGTCGGAGCCCCGTATGGGGTGACGGCGTGCCTTTTGCATAATGATCCTACGAGTTGCCCGGCGTGGCGAGGTTAAGCGCCTAAGGCGCGGAGCCGGAGCGAAAGCGAGTCCGAACAGGGCGCGCAGTCCCGCCGGGCAGACGCGAAACCGGGTGATCTACCCCCGGCCAGGCTGAAGGCGGGGTAAAGCCCGCTGGAGGGCCGAACGGGTGGGCGTTGAAAAGCCCTCCGATGAGCTGGGGGTAGGAGCGAAAGACCAATCAAACCCGGAGATAGCTCGTACTCCCCGAAATGCCTTTAGGGGCAGCGTCCGGCAAGACCGCGCGAGGTAGAGCGACCGATAGGATGCGAGGGCTTCACCGCCTATCAAGTCCTGACGAACTCCGAATGCGCGCGGTTGTGTGCCGGGCAGTGAGGGCGCGGGTGCTAAGGTCCGCGTCCGAGAGGAGAAGAATCCGGACCACCTGCTAAGGCCCCGAAGTGGCGGCTGAGTTGGGCTAACGAGGTCTGGCCGCAGAGACAGCTGGGATGTTGGCTTGGAAGCAGCCATTCATCCAAGGAGTGCGTAACAGCTCACCAGTCGAGCGGCCGGGCGTGGATAATAATCGGGCATAAGCCGCCCGCCGAAGCAGTGGGATGCGCTGTGCGCATCGGTAGGGGAGCATTCCGGTCAGCGGAGAAGGTCGGCGCCGACGCCGGCTGGAGCGTCCGGAAAGGCAAATGTAGGAATGAGTAACGATAAGGGGGGTCGGATGCCCCCCCGCCGGAAGACCAAGGGTTCCTGATCAACGCTATACGGATCAGGGTAAGCCGGGGCCTAAGGCTAAGCCGAACGGCGACGCCGAAGGATGAGCGGGTTAATAATCCCGCGCTGCCCGCGGCGGCGATGCGGCGACGGAGAAGTGGAAGCGGCGCGCGGTGACGGAATACCGCGCAGAAAGGGGTAGGCGCAGAGGCCCGCAGGCAAATCCGCGGGCCGAGCCGAGCCACATGCGGTTCCCCCCCCGGGGGGATCCGTGCCGCCTAATCAGGCTCCCGAGAAAAACCGCTAAGCATACGCCGCGCGCACCCGTACCGGAAACCGACACAGGTGGTCGGGTATAAAAGTACCAAGGCGAACGGGAGACTCGCGGTTAAGGAACTAGGCAAAACAGCCCCGTAACTTCGGGAGAAGGGGCGCCGGCGGAGACGCCGGCCGCAGAGAAATGGCCCAGGCGACTGTTTAACAAAAACACAGGGCTATGCCAAATCGGAAGATGACGTATATGGCCTGACACCTGCCCGGTGCCGGAAGGTTAAGAGGAGACGTCAGCGCAAGCGAAGCGTAGAATCGAAGCCCCGGTAAACGGCGGCCGTAACTATAACGGTCCTAAGGTAGCGAAATTCCTTGTCGGGTAAGTTCCGACCTGCACGAATGGTGTAACGATCTGGGCGCTGTCTCGACCGCGAGCCCGGTGAAATTGTAGTATCGGTGAAGATGCCGATTACCCGCAACGGGACGAAAAGACCCCGTGAACCTTTACTGCAGCTTAGCGCTGTGTCTGGGCGGACGATGTGTAGGATAGGCCGGAGGCTTCGATCCGCGCGCGCCAGCGTGCGGGGAGCCGGCGTTGAAATACGGCCCTTCGTCCGTCTGGGCCCTAACCCGGGGATCCGGGGACACCGCTTGGTGGGTAGTTTGACTGGGGTGGTCGCCTCCAAAAGCGTAACGGAGGCTTC
>CAVGRN010000048.1:0-17630 GCA_963631545.1 Paludibacteraceae bacterium
AGACTTGACCGAAGGTCGCTCAACAGGCGTGCCGACCATTCAAGCAAAATTGGATGAAAACGGTTCGCCGCGCGCCATCTTTGAAACAACCGACGACCGACTTACGTTTCTAATCACCATCCCCATCCACAAATGGTGTTTGGATGGTACAGGAACCATTGTAGAAAGTTCGGAAACAGGTTCGGGAACTACGCCAAAAAGTTCGGGAACTGACACGAATAGTTCGGGAACTACGCCAAAAAGTTCGGGAACTGACACGAATAGTTCGGGAACTAAACAAAAAAAACTGAACAAAATCTTAGACTTAATCCGCGCCAACCCCAAAATAACAGCACCCGAAATTGCAATGGTTTTAGAAATTTCCACAAGAGGAGTAGAAAAGAACCTGAAAAATCTAAGAGAGGCTGGAGTTCTTAAACGAATTGGTTCTCCAACATTCGGCGGTTACTGGCAAATTATTTCTCCAGAGGAATGAAAAAATTTGAAAAAGATGTCCCAAATAAACACCCCAAAATCAGACCTTCTCGAAGGCATTCAAAACCCAATTATATATAAACCGAAAGAAGGAGTTGAGCCACTCCACCTTTTAAGCCTCTTCTCGGGCTGCGGAGGCATGGATCTCGGCTTCGAAGGTCAATTTATCGCCCACAAGAAATCATTTGCTGAGGGTAGTCCGTTAGTGGACCATCAAGTGAATGATGAATGGGTAATGCTGAAACGCAACCGTTTTGAAACCGTTTTTGCCAACGATATCTTAGATGAGGCACAAGTGGCTTGGACCAATTACATGCGCCGATTCGGCTACAAAGAGAGCCGTTTTCACAAAACGAGTATTGTGGAATTGGTGAAACTACACAACAACGGAACAAAGGTCTTCCAAGAGAATATTGACGTGGTGGTAGGCGGATTCCCTTGTCAGGATTTCAGCGTGGCAGGCAAGCGCAAAGGCTTCAATTCGGACAAAGACGACTACGGCAAGAAACGTGAAAGCGACGAGCCTTCGGAAGAGACGCGTGGCAAACTCTACTTCTGGATGAAGCAGGTGATCGATATTGTGAAGCCCAAGATTTTTGTGGCTGAAAATGTGAAAGGATTGGTCAACCTTGGTGATGTGAAGGATATTATCCAAAAAGACTTTGCCAGTGCCGACGGAAACGGCTACATTGTGTTGTCCCCACAAGTCTTACACGCAGGCGATTTCGGCGTTCCGGAAAGCCGAGAGCGTGTTATTTTTATTGGAATCCGAAAAGATGCACTGACCGAAGATGCGTTGAAAGCACTATGTGCTGAGGTGATTTCGGACGAATATAATCCTTATCCAAAGCCTACGCACGGAGCGACGAACAAGGATTCCAATCTTTTGCCCATTGTTACTACCCAAGACGTTTTATCAGGTTTAAAAGAACCCGATGATACGGAGGATGAATCGCAACGAGCCTTTTCCAAAGCAAAATTTATGGCGAAAGGGCAAGGGCAGACAGAGATAAAATCGGACGGATTAGGTCCGACGATACGCTCGGAGCACCACGGCAACATCGAGTTCCGTCGCCTCTCTGCCGAACATGGCGGAAAACACGCCGAAGAACTGCTTGCTGGTCTGCCCGAACGACGACTTACCCCCCGCGAGTGCGCTCTAATCCAAACCTTTCCTCCCGACTATGAATTTGTTATGAAGGGTGAAAATGGCAAAGGCTATCGTCTCAGCGCCTCCGGAGCCTACAAAGTGATCGGGAATGCGGTGCCACCGGTGTTGGCATTTCATATTGCAAACCAGTTAGATTCTGTCTGGTCAAAATACTTTGGTTGAAACCACAAAAAAAAACGCCATGACACCAAGTATCATAGCGTTTTACCCAAAATAAAGGACTACAATCCTCTATTCGCCTCCGTTTATTTCTTGAACAACGAAATCACCCACAAAAGGATCACTGAACCTAAAGCGGCTGTGATGATTTCACCAACATACGGAATGCTGATGGCACTGCTCAAACTATCACCTAACAACCAACCACCAATTACTCCACCGACAATACCGATCAAGATGTTCAACAACAACCCGTGGCTTGCACCTGAAAAGAGCTTGCTGCCCAAAAATCCGGCAACGGCTCCGATTAACAAAGAAATAAGGATACCCATGATTTCTCGAATTTAAAATTAGTATTTTGCTTTACATTATCACTTTTCCAACTTTATCCACGAACCTGTCCATTCCCCTCAATAATCCACTTGTAGGTCGTGAGTTCCTCTAAGCCCATAGGGCCTCTCGCATGCATCTTCTGCGTCGATATGCCAATCTCCGCTCCTAAGCCAAACTGCGCTCCGTCTGTCCACGCCGTCGACGTGTTGGCGTACACACAAGCAGCATCCACCATTTGATAGAACAACGCAATGTTCTTCTCATCTTTGCTGATGATCGCCTCGCTGTGCTTCGAACCATATTTGGCAATGTGCGCCAAAGCCTCATCAATATTCGCCACCGTGCGAATAGACATCTTCAACGACAAAAACTCCAATCCGAAATGCTCCGCCGTTGCGTGTTGCAACAATTCGGCTGGATATTTGCCCTCCAACGCCTTGTACGACTGCTCATCTGCGTAGATAACGACTTTCTTCGCTTTCAATGGCTCACAAATCTGCGCCAAATTCGACAACTGCTCCTCATGAATCAACGCCGTGTCCAACGTGTTACAAACACTTGGCCTGCGCGTCTTTCCATTGAATATCGCATCCGATGCAATTTTCAAATCTGCCGTCTCATCCACAAAGGTATGACACACGCCCGCACCCGTTTCGATAACTGGCACTTTTGCATGCTCACGCACAAAATTGATCAACCCCGCACTTCCTCTCGGAATAATCAAATCAACATATCCAACGGCATCCAACAACTCTCCCGTGGCCTCTCGACCCGCAGGAAGCAATGCTACCACATTCTCATCCACCCCATGTCTCTTCAACACAGAATGTATCACATTGACAATCGCCACGTTCGAAGCGTACGCATCGGTTCCTCCTTTCAAAACACAGGCATTGCCCGATTTCAAACAAATGGAGAATACATCAAAACTTACATTCGGACGTGCCTCATATATCACTCCTATAACGCCAAACGGAACACTCACACGCTTGATTTTCAATCCGTTAGGACGAACCGTCTCTTTCAACGTCTTTCCCAACGGCGACGGCAAACCAGCCACATTGCGAATATCTGACGCAATACCCGCAATACGCTCCTTTGTGAGTTGCAAACGATCGTACATTGAATTGGCAGGGTCCATCTTGTCCAAATCTTTCTGATTCTCTGCCAAGATATACTCTGTCTGCTTCTCTGCCTCATCTGCAACATCCATCAACACTGCATTTATCTCCTTGTCTGTCAGACGATTGAGTGTTTTTGATGCCACACAAACCTGCTCGAAAATTCCGCTTATAGCCATATAGTTTAAGTTTCAAATACAACAAATTAGAATAGATAGAGGTAGTCGTAATGAACGATCGGACGTTTACCTTTTTGTCCGATATTCTTCACCGCCAGGGTACTCGCATATTGCGCCTGACCGACTCCCAACTGGTTTCCCTCTTCGTCCATCACTTTCACAATATCTCCCTTCTCAAAATTGCCAACAATGCGCACAACGCCGATTGGCAGGATTGAGGCGGCTTTCTCCTCCTCGAAGACTTTCTTCAGACAGTCATTGATGACCACCTCGCCCTTGGCAAATCCGTCGCTATGAACGATCCACTTTTTCACGCTCGTAGTTGGCTTGTCTGATGGCAAGAAACGCGTGCAAACCACATCCTCATCGTGGAGCAGATGCACGAGTATGTCATCTTTCTTTCCATTGGCGATGATGACCTCGATACCCTCGTCTGCCACCTTGCTCGCAATGTTCGTTTTGGTCTGCATACCGCCACGACCAAACGACGATTTGGAAATCTGAATATAGGAAGAAAGGTCTCTCTTTCCAGGGAAAACCTCACGGATCACCTCAACACCTGGCTCTCCAGGTTTTCCGTTGAAGATTCCGTCGATATTGCTTAAAATGATCAGTTTCTCTGCACCCATCATCGTGGCAATCATTCCCGACAACTCATCATTATCCGTGAACATCAGCTCCGTGACGGAGATGGTGTCGTTCTCGTTGATGATAGGAACTACCCCATGCTCGAGCATCACTGACAGGCAGTTGCGCTGATTGAGGTAGTGCATACGGGTGCCAAGACTCTCTTTCGTGGTAAGCACTTGCCCGCAGAGAAGTCCTTTCTCCTCGAAGCACTCACGATAGATGCTGATAAGTTTAGCCTGACCGATGGAAGAGAAGAGTTGACGAGCGGACACGACATCCAACTTATTGTCTTTGATCAGAGATCGTCCCGCTGCAATCGATCCAGAGGAAATCATGATGATTTCAAACCCCTCACTGTGAAGTTGAGCCACCTGTGCGACCAACTGCTGGATGCGCGCCAAATCGACACCTCCACCCGCAGCCGCCAACACGTTGCTGCCAATCTTCACTGCAACTCTCCTTTTCATTCTTTGACTTTATTGTTATGTATATAGGATTCCAACCAACGGCATTGTCAGTTGGAATCCGTTATTGTCAGTTCCCCTTGCGGAGTTCTGTACGTTTAATCTTGCCGCTGATGGTCTTAGGCAAAGCGTCCACAAACTCCACTACGCGTGGGTATTTGTATGGTGCGGTGGTACGCTTCACATGGTCTTGGATCTCCTTCACCAACGCATCGCCAGCCTTGTCCTTGTACTCTTTTGACAAGACAATCGTAGCCTTGACAACGAATCCGCGCACCTCGTCTGGCACGCCCGTGATGGCACACTCCACAACGGCAGGGTGCGTCATCAAAGCACTCTCCACCTCAAATGGACCGATGCGGTAGCCCGAACTCTTGATCACATCGTCCGTACGGCCGACAAACCAGAAGTAACCATCCTCGTCGCGCCAAGCAACATCGCCCGTGTGGTAGACATCATCGTGAAACACCTCTTCGGTTTTCTTCGCATCGCGGTAGTACTCCTTGAACAAACCGACAGGACGCCAACGATTGGTGCGGATAACAATCTCGCCTTGCTCGCCATCCTCCACTGAGTGTCCGTCTGGAGCGATAAGGTCGATGTCGTAAGCCGGGTTAGGGCGGCCCATTGAGCCTGGCTTAGGTTCCATCCAAGGGAATGTACCGATAGTGATAGTGGTTTCGGTCTGACCGAATCCCTCCATCAACTTCAAGCCCGTCTCTTTGTAGAACGTCTCGTAGACGGAAGGATTCAAAGGCTCGCCTGCGATGGTGCAGTATTTAAGCGATGAAAGGTCATATTTCTTAAGATCTTCACGAATCATAAAGCGGAATACGGTTGGAGGAGCACAGAACGAAGTGATGTGATACTTCTCGATGATTGCCAACATATCCGCAGCATTAAACTTCACGTGGTCGTAAACGAAGACCGTCGCACCAGAGAACCACTGCCCGTAGAGTTTTCCCCAGACAGCCTTTCCCCATCCCGTATCTGCCACGGTGAGGTGCAGGCTCTGCTCGGTAAGGTTGTGCCAGTATTTACCAGTAACGATATGACCGAGTGGATAGGTGAACGAGTGTGCCACCATCTTTGGTTCGCCCGTGGTACCCGAGGTGAAGTAAAGCAACATAATGTCGTCATTGTCGTTGCGCGGAGGAGCCACAAACGGTGCCGCATTGTCTATTCCCTTGTGGAAATCCAACCACCCATCGGGGATGATTGGGCCGACGGAAATGCAGTACTTCAAGGAAGGAGAATCAGCGCGGGAAGCCTCGATGTGGTCGAGAATCACCTGCTCGCCGTCTGCCACGATAGCCTTGATGCTTGCCGCGTTGGTGCGGTAGACGATATCCTTTTTCGTCAGAAGGTGCGTAGCAGGGATTGCCACAGCACCGATTTTATGCAGTGCGATGATGGAGAACCAGAACTCGTAGCGGCGTTTGAGAATCAACATCACCATATCGCCCTTGCCGATGCCGAGCGACTGGAAGTAGGAGGCGGTCTTGTCCGTTTCGCGCTTCATATCGGCAAAGGTGAAGTCCTTGTGTTCTCCCTTGTCGGTGGTCCAGCAGAGAGCCACCTTGTCGGGGTTGGTCGCAGCCCACTCATCCACCACGTCGTAAGCGAAGTTGAAGTGGTCTGGAACCTTTATTTTAAGGTTTTGTTTGAAATCTTCGAAAGAGTCGAATTTGACTTTCTCAACAAATTTTTCTACCATAATTATAGGAGGTTAAATTTTTCACAAAATTATAGCAAGGAAACGCACGGTTTTGTTATTCAAAGCCTTCATACCGTGCAACTTAGCAGAATCAAAGTAAATGCTGTCACCCTCATTCAACTCCAATTCCTTTCCGTTGATGCTAAGCAACATACTGCCTTCAAGCACCATATTAAACTCTTGTCCGGGGTGCGAGTTGAGGTGGATAGGTGCATCGTTAGGCTCGACGGTTACTACAAACGGGTCTGCCTTGCGGTCGATGAAGCCTGCAGCGAGCGACTGATATTTGTAAGCTTTCGTGCGCTCCATAGCCGTTCCCTTCCCCTTACGGGTGAGGTAGTAAGTGCGCATGTGGGGGTCTTCGCCAAAGAGCAGAGACGTCATCTCGACGTTGCACTTCTGCGAGATGCAGTGCAGGACGCTTACGGGAATGTCGCGTTCGCCCTTTTCCAATTCTGAGAACTCCTGAGGTGAAACGGCGCACAACTCCGCCATCTGCTCCACAGTCAGTTCCAAATCCTCCCGGAGTCCGCGAATGCGAGAGGCTATCTGCTTAATTTGATCATTTACCATACTTGCTTAGGTTTTTCGGGGATAAATTCTCCCTATTATAATAATGACGAAAGTGAAAATTCTTATGAATTTGCCTTGATGCCTTGAATGACGGCATTGGTGAAGCCATACGCCTCCATAGCGTTGAGGCCCTTGATGGTCCAGCCACCAGGCGTGGTTACCTTGTCTATCTCCGACTCGGCGTTCGTTTTGTTGTGCAGAATCAACTCCGCAGCGCCAATCATCGTCTGGGCAATCACCTCCTGGGCAATATCCGGGCGCACGCCCAACTCCACAGCACCCTCAGTGGCAGCACGCAAATAGCGCAATGCATAGGCGATGCCGCACGACGACACGGAAGTGAACGCCGTCATCTGCTTTTCGGGGATGGCGAGAGATTTGCCCAATTTGCCTAACAACGTCAGGACAAAATCCTCCTGTTCTTTCGACGCATTGCGCGAACTTACAAAGTTCATACCGGCGAGCAAGGCAACCGCCGTGTTGGGCAACACGCGGAAGAGCGCACGGCTCTCCCCCACGATGCCTGCGATGTGAGCCAACTCAACACCCGCGGCAATGGAAATAATCACCTGGCCGTCGGTCAAAACAGGTTTAATGCCTTCGAGGACGATGTCCACCAACCACGGCTTCACCGCAACCACGATGTAGTCCGCACCCTTCGCCACCTTCTGGTTATCAGTGGTAACGAGGATATTCTTGCTGATTTTAGAGATGCCTTTGAGTGCCTCCTCGCTTGCGTCTGCCACTGCCAAATCCTCGGCTTTGCAGGCACGCGAAGCGTACAAGCCTTTCACTAATGCACCGCCCATATTGCCGGCGCCGATAAATGCTATCTTCATAGAGACGAGTTTTTATTCAACGCACAAAGTTAGTTTTTTATTTTCGGACAATTAACAAATCAAGCCTTTTCATTGCACCAAATGAGCATTGGTATACAATAAGGTATGCGAGAGATAAGAAAATCAATCGGAGATTGTACAAACTCTTCATAAAATCAAGTATTTAACCTAAATTTGCAAATATTGCAATAAAATAACAGACCGTATGTGCTATACACTACGAATAATAAAGCAACAATGACAGATAAATATTGGGAAGAAGAGATTGAGACCATGAGTCGCCCCAACCTCGAAAAACTTCAGTTAGAAAGACTGAAACAAACAGTGGAACTCGCCTCTAACGCTCCATTCTACAAAAAAGTGTTCGCCGAGAAAGGCTTGTCCGTCGACAGTGTGAAGACACTTGACGACCTCCGCAAGTTCCCCTTCACAACCAAGGAGGACCTTCGCAACAACTACCCCTTTGGGTTGGCAGCCATCCCGATGGAGAAAATCGTGCGTCTGCACTCCTCCAGCGGAACAACCGGCAACCCTACCGTCGTCCTCCACTCTCAGGGCGACCTCGACAAATGGGCGAACCAAGTGGCTCGCTGTATGTATATGGTGGGCGTGCGCAACACTGACGTGTTCCAGAACACTTCGGGATATGGCATGTTCACCGGCGGACTGGGTTACCAATACGGCGCAGAGAAATTAGGCTGCCTCACCGTGCCTGCCGCAGCGGGTAACAGCAAACGTCAAATCAAGTTCATCCGCGACTTCGGGACCACCGTCCTACACACCATTCCAAGTTACGCTACTCGTTTAGCAGAAGTATTCGCCGAAGAGGGACTCGACCCACGCAAGGACACAAAACTCCGCATTATGTGCGTCGGCGCGGAACCTCACTCCGAGGAGCAGCGCAAACGCATCGAGGAGTTGCTCGGGCTGAAAGCCTACAACTGCTTCGGAATGTCGGAAATGAACGGGCCAGGCGTTGCTTTTGAATGTCAAGAGCAGAACGGACTCCACATTTGGGAGGATATGGTGATCGTGGAAATCATCAACCCAGACACCCTCGAGCCAGTCAAGGATGGCGAGGTGGGCGAAATGGTACTGACCACCCTCACACGCGAGGCTATGCCACTCATCCGCTACCGCACACGCGACCTCACCAACTTCCTGCCGGGCGAATGCCCTTGCGGAAGAACGCACCGACGCATCGCCCGATTGAAAGGCCGCAGCGACGATATGATCATCGTGAAAGGTGTGAACATCTTCCCTATCCAAATTGAACGTATCTTAATGAACTTCAAAGAGTTGGGGATGAATTACCTCATCACTATCGACACCGTCGGCAACAACGACGAGATGATGGTGGAAGTGGAATTAGGCGAACTCCACACAGACGACTTCACCAAACTCCAATCACTCACCAAGGAAATCACCCGCCAACTGAAAGACGAGCTGCTCCTCACCCCTAAGGTGAAACTCGTGGAGAAAGGCACACTTCCTCAATCGGAAGGCAAGGCGGTGAGAGTGAAAGACTTACGCAAGAACCACTAAATCAAGAGTATTATGACAATCGATCAGATTTCAATATTTTTGGAGAATAAGTTCGGCAGGCTGAACGAGATTCTCTCCATCCTCGCACAGGAGGACATCCGCGTGATTGCCGCCAGCGTGGCAGACACGTCAGACTATGGCATCCTCCGCCTCATCACCAGCAACCAGATTAAGGCGTTGCAGGTGCTGAAAAAAAACGGCGTGAGCGCAAACCTCAACACAGTTTTGGCCATTTCGACCGACTCGTCCTTCGGAGAGATGTCTAAGACATTGGAGTATTTCACCAAAGCCGGCATCAACATCGAGTATATGTACTGTTTCTCGACCAAGCAGAAGGCAGTGGTGGTGTTGCGCACCAACAACGTCGACGCAGCGCACGAGGTGATCCGCCGATACGGCTTGAACAACCTCTCTGAGGCAGAATTGAATAACCTTTAATTGAGAATTATGTTTGGAATCGAAGACCCAGGAATCTGGAGTGTGTACCTCCTATCGGTACTATGCGTGGTTGGCTCCATCATATTCGGAGTGAAGTATTGGAATAAAGAAGACGATAACGATAAAAAACAGTAGAAATGGAAAATTTCACAATGTACCTCATCGTGATGGTCTACTTTTTATCCATCGCTTTTCTGGGTTACTTGGGATATCGAAAGACCAAAGACTCTAAAGACTTTTTGATTGGCGGTGGGGAGATGAACCCCATCGTCATGGCGCTCTCCTACGGGGCGACGTTCATCTCCGCCTCGGCGATTGTCGGGTTCGGTGGCGTGGCTGCCACGTTCGGAATGGGCATCCAATGGCTGATGTTCCTCAATATGTTCGTCGGGGTGGTCATCGCATTTATCGTGTTCGGCCGGCCAACAAGGCGGCTGGGGGCGAAACTGAAAGTGGGCACATTCGCACAATTTCTCGGCGCATTCTACGAGTCGAAGCGAATCCAGATTTTGGTGGCGGCAGTCATCTTCATCTGCATGCCGCTCTATGCGGCGGCGGTGCTTCGCGGCGGCGTGTTCTGCATGCAGGAGGTGTTCAACATCGACTTCAACCTCGCCTTGCTTATTTTCACCATCATCGTGGCGTCATACGTCATCGCCGGCGGTATGAAAGGTGTGATGTACACCGATGCGTTGCAAGCGGTGATTATGTTCATCTGTATGGCGTTCCTCGTGTTTGGAGTCTACAAGGCTTTGGGAATGGGCTTTGTGGAAGCTAACGAGGCATTAGGCGCGATGGCAGACAAAGTGCCAGAGAAACTGGCTGCCGTAGGACACCGCGGTTGGACGGCGATGCCAGCGTTCGGCTCGCAACAGTGGTACACGTTGGTAACATCGCTCATTATGGGCGTGGGCATCGGCTGCTTGGCGCAACCGCAATTAGTGGTACGCTTCATGACGGTGGACAGCACCAAGAAACTGAACCAAGGCGTGGTGATTGGCTGCGTATTCCTGTTGGTAACCGTCGGCGTGGTATACCATGTGGGCGCGCTCTCCAACCTCTACTTCTGGGAGAACGACGGGGCGGTATCCGTCAATATGGTGGAAGCGTCTGATAAAATCATTCCGTACTTCATAGACAGGGTGATGCCAAACTGGTTTATGACACTCTTCATGCTCTGCATCCTTTCCGCCAGTATGTCTACCCTGAGCGCACAGTTCCACACAATGGCAGCGGCGGCGGGAGCGGACATCTACGGCACTTGCACAAAGAAGAAGGACGGCAAATCGAGAACGACGGTGGCCATCCGCATTGCGGTGTTGGTTTCCATCCTCATCAGTTTCATCATTTGCTACGCTTTGGGCGAAGGCAACGACTCGCCAATCATCGCCATCTCCACATCGCTCTTCATGGGAATCTGCGCATCCGCGTTTCTCCCTGCCTATTTCTGTGCACTCTATTGGAAGAAGGTTACCGAGCGGGGTGCCTACGCCAGCATGTGGGTAGGTGTAGCTGCCACAATGTTCGCACTGCTATTCCTGCATGCCAAGGAAGCCACTGCGTTAGGCGTATGCAAAGCGTTGTTCGGCACCGACGTCATGGTAACAGACGGAATGTTCAAGTTTGTAGACCCTATCATTCTGGCGTTTCCTCTCAGTTGCATCACCATTGTAGTGGTGAGTCTGGCGACGCAGAAAAAATCGTAATAAACGGAATAAAGGAATATTCAAAAGATAGAGGGGCATCTGCTTCTCTATCTTTTTCGTTTTCTGTCGAACACCCCGTAAGTTGGAAAATCTCACCCTCAAAAATCAGAAGAGAATAACACTTTTACTATAATTTTGCATACGGAAAAAGAGAGAAAGGAAGCACAAGAAATGGCTATTTTCAACCCTACAGAACAGGATGAGGTCTCCTATATGAAGAGCGTCATCAAACGATTGGAGAAAATCATCACCCAGTTGGACGAGATCATCGTCAACAACGACAAAGACCTTCGCGAATACAAAAATTTCCTTTGGGAAAACCAGTCAGAACTCGATCGCGCAGAGAAAAGTGCTGTGCGCCACAATGTTACGCAAGCGGTTATGTCGAGCGAGGCAATCGTTGAGAAGAAGAAGCGTATTCGCAAAATGATAGAAATTCCTTACTTCGGTCGTATCGATTTCCAATCGGACAAAGCCTCGGAGCCGCTTCCTCTCTACATCGGCATCCACTCGTTCTACGACAACGAGAAGAACGAGAATGTGATTCACGACTGGCGCGCGCCTATCTCAACCATGTTCTACGACTTCGAGACAGGTCCTGCCCACTACGAAGCTCCTCAAGGTATCGAAAGTGGCAATATCCTACTGAAAAGACAATACAGAATACGTCGCTCGGTCATGGAGTTTATGCTCGAGAGTTCTGTCAATATCCAAGATGATATTCTTCAGAAGGAACTGAGCAGCACATCGGACGAACGTATGAAGAACATCGTCGCCACCATCCAGCGCGAGCAAAACCAAATCATCCGTAACGAGGAGGCAAAAACACTTATTATACAAGGTGTGGCTGGATCTGGAAAAACTTCCATCGCCCTGCATCGTGTCGCCTACCTTCTCTACCGCCACAAGGGAGAAATCACATCCAAGGATATTTTGATTATCTCCCCCAACAAAGTGTTTGCCGACTATATCTCGAACGTCCTTCCAGAATTGGGCGAGGAGACCATTGAAGAGTGCGGTTTTGAGGAACTGATGGCAAAACAATTGGGCGAAAAAATTGCCTTCCAAAATTTCTTTGAGCAAGTTACTGAGGTGATAGAGAACCACGACGAGAAATTTATTGAGCGAATCCGTTTCAAATCGTCTGTCGAGTTTATCGATTTGATGGACAAATTCGTGTTGCATGTGGAGAACGCACTTTTTGAAGCAACTGATTTGAAATTAGGACGCATACCTGTACCAAAAGAGTATCTTGAGGAGCGTTTCAAATCCTATCACCGTCTGCCGTTGCGTTCACGTTTCGATGCCATTGCCAAGGATGTGATTCGTGAGGCTCAGATTGCGATGCCTAACATTGAAATCACATCTGCAGACAAGACAAAGTTAAAAAATGAGATAAAGAAGATGTTTAAGGGGAACAACGATATGACCCTCTACCAGGCGTTCTATGAGTGGGTCGGTCGCCCTGAACTCTTCAAGAAAGCGAAAAACAGACGATTGGAGTATGCCGATGTTGCACCGCTTCTCTACCTCAAACTAAAGATGGAGGGAGTCAAGGAGAAATCGCCCGTCAAGCACCTGTTGGTGGACGAGATGCAGGACTACACGCCTATTCAATATAAAGTGATTTCACTGTTGTTCCCATGCAACAAAACGATTTTGGGAGATGCCTTGCAATCAGTAAATCCTTATAGTTCAACCAATTATATGGATATACAGCGAGTATTGCATGGTTCGGAGGTGATGAAACTGTGCAAGAGTTACCGTTCTTCGTATGAGATTACGGAGTTTGCGCAACACATTCGAAAGAGTGAAGATTTGCAAGCCGTAGAGCGTCATGGCGAAGCACCGACTGTGCAATGCTTTAAGAATGAGGAAGATGAGAATGAATATTTACACAAATATGTCAGTGAGATAGAGAAAACAAGTCGTTCTCTCGGCATTGTTTGCAAGACGGAGAAGGAGGCAGAAGCCCTGCACGCACTGCTTTCGACACGCACAGACCAAGTTTGCTTACTCTCGAGCGAGAGTGCCGCCTTCACCAACGGAATCATCGTTACGACCGTCCACACTGCCAAAGGATTGGAGTTTGACGAGGTGATTGTTCCTCACTGCACCGCCAAAGAGTACAACAACGAGATGGACCGCAGTTTGCTCTACATTGCCTGCACAAGAGCCATGCACAAACTGACCATCACGGGAAGCAGCGAGATGAGCAATTTTGTAAGGTAAAACAAAAACATTAATACATAGCAATCTCCATATACTCAAAGGCATACGGGGAATGTTATTTTAAGAGGTGAACAGACTATGATTCAAGAAGTTCCGTTAATCGGTCTGCCAAAAACAGAGGAATGTTGACGAAGGATTCGTCCTTTTTCAGATTGAGCATGGAAAAGCGAATGCGAAGATTAGGAGAATACTTTTTGTTGTATTCTATCAGACTCCTGCCCGTAACACTTGTACCAGACTTAACCTCAATAGGTATCACTTCGGAACCTCGTTGTATGATAAACTCCACTTCGGCTTGGTTGCCAGATGCCCAGTAACGGGAGCAGTTAACACCTTGGGCTACAAGACTTTGAAACACATAATTCTCTGCCAAAGCACCTTTGAACTCTTTGAATCCAGGATTGTCTGAAAGGTAAATGTCGGCATCCATTTCTGACATGACTCTCAACAAACCGATATCTAAGCAATAAATCTTGAAAACACTAAGACTTTCGTACGATTTCAACGGCAACTGCGGTGTTTCGCAAAGATTTACCTTATATAAAAGACCCGCATTTTTCAACCAGAGCAGCGCGTCTTCATACTCTCTTGCCCTCGCTCCTGGACGCACTAATTGATAGATGAACTTACGATTCTCCTTGGCAAGTTGAGAAGGCAGAGAGTTCCAAACGTGCGAAATCCGGTTTGCCAACTGCGGAGAGGCATGTTTCACAAAATCAAAAGCATAATCCTTAAGAATGTTGTTCAGCACCGTTTCAACGGCAGACTTGTCCAAAAGTAGCATTTTCATAGCCGCCTCAGGCATTCCCCCTGAAATACGATAGGCAGTGAAGACTTGAGAGAGTCGCTCGAAAAAAAACATCGGGAATAGGTTCAAAGCCACTTATACTCTGATAGTAGCGATAAAGGGATGCGTCTTTTTGCTCCAAAAATTCGGAAAAAGTTACGGGGTACATCTCCAAGTGATCGACCTTCCCCACCGGAAAAGAAAAGTCTTCATGACCAAAGGCAAGTTCCAATAGCGACCCCGCGCACACAACAGCATACTCGGGGGCTTTCTCGCAGAAATATTTCATAGCGGTGATAGCCTCGGGACACTCTTGTATCTCATCCAAAATCAGTAAGGTTTTGTTGGGCAAAATGGGAACATCTGTCAAGAACGACAGTTGCTCAATAATCTGCACTGGGCTTTTGGTTTTTCGGAAAATGTCGCAAACACCATCTTCTTCATCAAGACTGAAATAGGCGCAATGATCAAAACACTCCTTGCCAAATCGTTTCAAAACAAAGGTTTTGCCCACCTGCCTTGCACCTAAAATCATCAGTGGCTTTCAGTCTTCTTTGGCTTGCCATTTTCTTAGTTGTGATATAATCTTTCGGTCAAACATTCTTCCTTTCCTTCTTCAAGTACCAAAAATGTGAAGTTTCACACATTTTTGGTATCTATTTCGTGTAAAATTACACATTTTTGGCATTTGAGCATAATTTCCAAGAAATGGTTTCGATTTTTGGGTTACTTCGTATTGATTTCTCGCCCTGGGGAAGTCGGTTAGAACCCACCTTCGAAATAAGCGCGGGCGATAAAGTAGGAAGGCTCGTAGTAGGCGGATCCGTTGTAGTTGTCGATGGTCTCGCAGAGTTCGTTGTTGTAGACGCGAAGGATACCTTGAGCGTAGTCTTCAGCGTTCAATCGGGTTTGGAGAATAAGTCGCATATAGACTTTCCCCATATCTAAAGGAGTAGGAATGATCGTGCAGAGGTCAGGGTCTACGTCTGTGATGTCGAAAGAACCTTGTTCCAACTGATAGTCTGCAACCCAATCGTCGACCACTTGCTTAGGGTTCAGGCAATGGAGAACATTAGCGACTGACAGCAGGTGAAGCAAGTTGTCATATCCGATCTTGTTCACTACATATTTGTTGCGTTGTTTGATATGGCGAGCGACACGTTCGATCATACTGCAAACGAAGAAGAGATCATCATCGGTGATTTCCTCGTCTTGGAAATAGATGTTTTTCATAGTTCGTAGTAAGAAATAAAGTTAATAAGCGAGAGGGCTTTGTTGGTGCAGAACAAAATCTGATGAGTAGGATGTTTGTATTTGATTAACTCCCAAAATGCAGCTCTTGAGATTCTGCCAACAGCGACATCTTCCACGAAGTTCCATACCTGGTCGTCTGCCATTGGTCCTTCAACAATGTCGTAGTCGTGTTGAATACCTCTTCGGCAGGCAACGACAAAATCGAGCCATTCCTCAGAAGACTCTTTGAATATTTTCGTTTTACAGTCGCCGTAGTCAGAAAATTCATAAACATTGACAATATGTTTACCACTTTTTGAAATAGCCCAGCGACGGGCTTGTCGTTCAATGTTAGTGCAGTAAAATCCAAATCCGAAATCTTTTTCGTAGCCTCGGATACGGATATCAGGATTTTCAACGACCATATTGCTTCCGTGAAAGATTTTCATAAGAAGAAATTTTATTTACTAAGATAAAGGATAAAGAGGAGAATACGAAGATTTTTTGAGTGAGAAATCGTTCCCCCTTAAATGTGAATGGTTGGCTTGTTATTCCCCCTTAAAATGTGAGTGATAAGTCTAATGTTCCCCCTGTTTTTGTGGTTGATAACCTTAAGGTTATTGAAAATCAAACTGTTAGGCAATATTCAAATCTTGATATAAAAAATCAACATTTTATTGTTGAATTAATTATATGAATGCGCTCTCTTATACATTTAGTGGCTGATGAATGTGCCGTTGTATGCGATTTCAGAAGAGTTGTAACTGGATTTAGCAAATACCCTCATACACTGGATTTTATGTATGAGGGTGTCTATTTTTAGAAGTTGGATTGTGATATCAAAGGAACGAATCGTTCTGTCGATTCTAAGACAATGTATTGGATGTTGTTGTTCAAGACATACTGTCGGACGGCTGCCGTGAAATGTCTGTAATCGTTTTCTGCTAAGTGAACGCGAATTTTATGGCTATCCTCGAAAGTCCTTTCCATATAGGCGTGTAATAGGTCGGAGAAGGAATCGCCTAAGGTTAAGACTCTGCCTTTGCAACCATTAGGGTTGGCGGCGTGGATATAATTTGAACTTGGCTCCATGTTTTCGAAGTAAGGTGGTGCCAAAAATGTCTCCGAGATTGGCTCAAAATCGGGTTTGAGGTAATGTGTGGTCGAGTCTAAAGGAATGGTAGGACAGAATGCGTTCAGGTCGCCTGGACAGTGAACATCGGAAACCCAAGAAGTTGGCTTGTAGACTGTCGGAATGTCAATTTCTTCAGACATCATCTTTATGAGTTCTTGGTAGGCAATGTAGCATCCATAGTAATTCCAGTGGGTGTCATTTTTCCAATAAAGCAAGGTGTCGCTTTGGGCTTTAGTTTCCAAGATTTTTTGAGTTGGGTCGCAAATCTTGATTTTGCTATGCTCTTTTAGATATTTGAAGAGTTGTTGCGTTCTGCTTTCACTGTCTGGGCGGAATTTGGTAAGACGGTTGGTGTAGTATTCACCGTAGATTTTGTCTTTGTCTGGACCCAAGAAGAAAAAGAGTTTGACGTTATGTTCGTCGCACCATTGTTGACATTGGTTCAGATAGTTTGTGATTTTTTGCAGTTCTTCGTCGGTGTACAGTGTGAGGTTGAGAAAACTATCGTCGTTTTTCAGGAACAACCAGTTGTCTCTGCTGTAAAACGCGCCCGGGAAGTGTTTTCCATCAGAGATTTCAAACAGTTCATTCTTTCTGTTATTGAGTCCGATGAAGTATTGACGGCCGCCGAAATGGTCGCTGAGCCAACTCTCGTAGTCGCGTCCGTAGGTGTTGATTTCCTCGATCTTCTTCACTTCTGGTTTCTTTGCCAATGTGCGGTTTTCTGTGATAGAGATTTCATCATTGTCCGTCAGAAGGGCAGGAATGGAGATGAAAGCGAAGAAGAAAACGAGAAGTGCTGCGTCAGCGTAGTTACTGCTTTCGGCGATTTTTCGGAAGAGAATCGTGATGAGCAATAGAATAATAAGAGAGGCAATAAAAGAGATTACAAAT
>CAVGRN010000049.1:0-17437 GCA_963631545.1 Paludibacteraceae bacterium
AAGCAACCAACGGAGATGGCACAGAGCAAGAAGTGGAAGTGCCAGAAACCTATAAGAAGGATATGGCGTACCCCGTCAGACAGGACGGCGTGCTGATGAGAGGCCGCTTCAAAGTGGGAGAGAACAAGTATGTGAAATTTTCGCAGGGCAACCTCCAGTATAGCAGTAGCGGAACGCACGAAACCATGGATGGGACTGCCGCCGGCACGTGGCGGTTCTCCGACCTTCAATACGCTGCGCCAACCTACAGTTTTCAAGTGGAGGGAAACAGCATCACAGTTACAATCACCGATAACAATACCACCAACAGCAACACCGAGTCGGACAAGTGCATCAGCCACTTCGGGTGGGGTGCCAGCGGATGGAGCGGCGGCGTGAGCGGCTATCAGCCGTGGAATTATTCCAGTAACGAAGAAGACTACTACATTGATGGAGTCTGCAGCAATGATATGCACGGCAAGTATCGGTATGCCGATTGGGGCGTGTACAACGCAATCTCCAATGGCGGAAACACACCGGATATGTGGCGGACCCTCACACAAGACGAATGGGAATACCTCATCAAAAATAATCGCTGGACATTGGCGAATGTCGGTGGCGTTGTGTTATTGCTTCTTCCGGAAGGTTTTACCGTTCCCGATGGTATGAAACTCAGCATCGCAAGTGATGACTTGACGGTGGTTGAGTCGAAAAAAATTCCTCAAGACTATGTTGTAATGAATCGAATCGCCATAAGCGACTTCAGTTTGTTGGAAGAGCGAGGCGTTGTGGCGTTGGCATGTGCGGGCTTTATGATTGCAGACACAGATTTGGACGATTATGAGACGCCAGTCCTTCAAAACCAGGCAGCATTTTATTGGTCATCCACGGCGGATGATCGCCATGCGGACGATCCCGCCTACAGTCTGTTTTACGGCGGTGCGTCTGGGTTCGCACTCTCAGCCACTGGAACAAACTATATCTGCAGCTACGGTTCCGGCGGTGCGGATCGCAACAGATGGGGTTCCGTCCGCCTGGTGCAGGATGTGAAAGATTGATTTCCCACACGCTCTATGCAGCCAGTGTGGGAGTTATTCCCCCTTTTTTCGTAATTTTGCGGAAAATATCAAATATGGGCTTAGCAGAAGAGATAAAAAGGAGAAGGACTTTTGCCATCATCAGTCACCCGGACGCCGGTAAAACCACGCTGACCGAGAAGTTGTTGCTTTTTGGTGGCGCGATCCACATCGCGGGGGCTGTAAAATCCAACAAGATAAAAAAGACGGCAACGTCAGACTGGATGGAGATCGAAAAGCAACGTGGTATTTCAGTTGCAACCTCCGTTATGGCTTTCGACTATAACGGGTTCAAAATCAACATCCTCGACACGCCTGGACACCAGGATTTCCAGGAAGACACGTTCCGCACGCTCACGGCGGTGGATAGCGTCATCATCGTAGTGGACTGCGCAAAGGGCGTCGAGGCCCAGACCCGCAAGCTGATGAACGTGTGCCGCATGCGCAACACGCCCGTCATCGTCTTCGTCAACAAGATGGACCGCAACGGTAACAACCCATTCGACCTTATGGACGAGTTGGAAAAAGAGCTGACCATCCGCGTGCGCCCGCTCACCTGGCCCATCAACCAAGGCGACAAGTTCAAAGGCGTGTACAACATCTACGAGAAAAAACTCAACCTCTACACCCCAAACAAACAAATCATCACCGAGAATGTCGAAATAAAAGACATTCAAAGCCAAGAGTTAGACAATAGGGTGGGAGAAGAAGACGCCAACCAACTACGCGAAGATTTA
Source organism: Paludibacteraceae bacterium (assembly GCA_963631545.1). Classification (GTDB taxonomy): domain Bacteria; phylum Bacteroidota; class Bacteroidia; order Bacteroidales; family Paludibacteraceae; genus UBA1181. The sequence continues at coordinate 1,793 of CAVGRN010000049.1, forward strand.
GAGCTGATTGAAGGCGTCTACCCCGAACTGAACGTCAAGGAATACCTCGCAGGACAGGTCGCCCCAGTGTTTTTCGGAAGTGCGCTCAACAACTTCGGCGTCAAAGAGTTGCTCGACTGCTTTTGCCAAATAGCCCCAAGTCCGCAACCCACCCAAACAGTGGAACGCGAAGTGCGTCCCGACGAAGAAGCGTTCTCTGGCTTCGTCTTCAAGATCCACGCCAATATGGACCCCAACCACCGCAGTTGCATCGCCTTCGTGAAAGTATGCTCCGGAAAATTCGAACGAAACGTCAACTACAAACACGTGCGGCTCGACAAGCTGCTGAAGTTCTCCAGCCCGACCTGCTTTATGGCACAGAAAAAGGAAACGGTGGACGAGGCGTGGCCAGGCGATATCGTCGGACTGCCAGATTCAGGCGGAACATTCAAAATCGGCGACACACTGACCTCGGGCGAGAACATACACTTCAAAGGATTGCCAAGTTTCTCGCCAGAGATGTTCAAATATATTGAAAATGACGACCCGATGAAGTCGAAGCAACTCGCCAAAGGCATCGAGCAGTTGATGGGCGAGGGTGTGGCACAAGTCTTCACCAACCAGTTCAACGGGCGGAAAATCATCGGCACGGTGGGACAGTTGCAGTTCGAGGTGATTCAGTATCGCCTGCTGCACGAATATAACGCCAAGTGCCGCTGGGAGCCTATCAACCTCTACAAGGCTTGTTGGATTGAAAGCGACGACCGCGAAGCATTGGAGAATTTCAAGAAGCGCAAATACCAGTATATGGCCAAGGATATGGAAGGACGCGACGTCTTCCTCGCCGATTCGGGCTACATCCTGCAAATGGCGCAAACGGATTTCCCGAAGATAAAATTCCACTTCACTTCGGAGTTCTAATTCAAAAAAATAGATTTATATGGAAATCGGACAGACACTCGTGCAGACCTTCACGGTGCGCGAACAAGACGCCGCGGCGGCGATGGGCTCGGGCAGCCTCCAAGTATTGGCAACCCCTGCATTAGTGGCTTTTATGGAGAACACGGCGATGAACCTCGTGTCGGGCGAGAACCCCGAGGGAAGCACCACCGTTGGGACGGAAATCAACGTGAAGCATTTGAAAGCCTCCGCCATTGGCGCGAAAATAACCGTAAAGGCAACCCTCACCATTTTCGAGGGGCGGAAGCGAGGCTTCTCCATCGAGGCGAAAGACGAGAAAGGCGATGTGGTTGGCACAGCCGAACATCAGCGTTTTGTTGTCGACGTGCAGCGATTTATGTCTAAGTTAAAGTAAAGGAATGAGAATCGATATACTGTCGGCGGTGCCAGAGTTGCTCGAGAGTCCGCTGAGCCACTCCATCTTGAAGAGGGCGCAGGCTAAGGGACTTGCGGAGATCGTGGTACATAACATCCGCGACTGGACGCTCGACAAGCACAAAAAAATCGACGACTATGCCTTCGGGTTCAGTTCGGGGATGGTGATGCAGATCGAACCGATTGACAGACTCATCACCCACCTGAAGTCGGAACGCGACTACGACGAGGTGATCTACACCTCGCCCGACGGCGACCTGTTCGACCAAAAAACAGCAAACTCACTGTCGCTTTTAGGCAACATCATCATCCTCTGCGGACATTACAAGGGGATTGACCACCGCATACGCGAACACCTGATCACACGCGAGATTTCGGTGGGCGACTATGTGCTGACGGGAGGCGAGTTGGCAGCGTGCATTATGACAGATGCCGTTGTGCGTCTAATCCCAGGAGCAATGAGCGACGAACAGTCGGCCTTGTCGGATTGTTTCCAGGACGACCTCCTCGCACCGCCCGTCTACTCCCGCCCGGCAGAGTACAAGGGGTGGCGCGTGCCAGAGATACTCCTCTCGGGCAACGAGCGCAAGATAAAAGAGTGGGAACACGAACAAGCGGTGGAACGCACAAAACTGCTGCGACCCGACTTGCTGAAAGGGACGGAAGAATGAAAACATACAGATAGGCGAACCGATTACGGCTCGCCTTTTTCATACAAGCCAAATTTCTACCATTTTGACATTAAAAATCCTTATCTTTGCAAGGAATTATGATTTCCACCCGACCGTTAAGTCGGAAACGGAAAATTACGTATTAAAAAACTAACTATAAGGTATGAAGGTTTTAAAATTTGGTGGAGCATCCGTAGGCTCCATAAAAAACTTGCAGCAAGTCAAGAAGATTGTCGAGGGTGCGAATGAACCCGTAGTGGTGGTTGTTTCGGCGGTGGAGAACGTGACAGATATGCTGGTAGAGACAACATCCTTGGCTGTGCAAGGCGACGCTTCCTATACCAAAACTTTGGATAAGATTGTCAGCATCCACAACGGGCTGATCGAGGGCTCGGTTAGTTCCGCTGCCAAAGCCGAAGTGCTGAAAGAAGTGGCAAACCTCCACGAAGAACTCTCCAACATCCTCAGGGGCGTGTTCCTAATCAAAGACCTGACCTCGAAGACGGAGGATGCCATCCTCTCGTACGGCGAGCGCATCGCCTCCCTATTCGTGGCTCGTTTCATCGACGCCAAGTGGCTCGACGCCCGCAGCTTCATCAAAACCAACGATATCCTGGGGCGCGTGAATGTGGACTACGACCTCACATACAAACTCATCAAAGAGCAATTCTCATCTAACACAGACGACCGCGTGGTGGTGCCAGGCTTCATCGCTTCGGACGCCGACACGTCCGACGTTACCACGCTGGGCCGCGGAGGCTCCGACTACACCGCCGCACTGGTGGGCGCCGCCTTGGGCGCATCCCAAATCGAAATCTGGAAGATGACGGACGGGTTTATGACCGCCGACCCTTCTGTAACCCGTAAGGCCTACAAGATAGACCACCTGAGCTACTCCGAGGCGATGGAACTTTGCAACTACGGCGCGTCCGTGATTTTTCCACCGACCATCTACCCCGCTTGCGTGCAGAACATTCCTATCCAAATTATGAACATCCAGAAGCCAGATTGCCCCGGCACACTCATCTCTTCCGAAGTGAAAGACGAGAAAACCATCAAAGGCATCTCTTCTATCGAGAATACCGCACTGGTAACCATTCAGGGAATGGGTATGATGAACGTGCATAACGTGAACGGACGCATCTTTATGAAATTGGACTGCAACGGCATCCAAACCTTCTTCGTGTCGCAAGCCTCCTCGGGAAGTTCCATCTCCATCGGCGTACAGTCTGACGAGGCTGAACTCGTGATGGACTTGCTGAGCGATGAGTTCGCCGAGGAAATGACCGTCGGCTCCATCAACTCCATCTCAGCAGAAAAGGAACTCTCCACCATCGCCATTGTGGGCGACAATATGAAACAGACCACCGGCACGGCGGGAAAACTCTTCAACGCCCTCGGCCGCAACAACATCAACATCATCGCCTTGGCGCAAGGCTCGTCAGAGACAAACATCTCTTGCGTGGTGAAGCGCGCCGACCTGCGTAAAGCGTTGAACAGCATCCACGAGTCGTTCTTCCTTTCAGAATACCAACAACTGAACCTGTTCGTCGTCGGCACAGGCACCGTTGGCGGTAGCCTCTTAGAGCAACTCAACTCGCAAAAGGAACTGCTGATGAAGCAGAACAACCTGATGGTGAAAGTCATCGGTATCGCCGACGTGAGCCACTATATCCTCGACCGCGACGGAATCGACCTCTCCACCTACCGCGACAAACTCAAAGACGGCAAGACGTCAACACCAGAAATCGTGAAGCAAGCGTTGATAGACCTCAACATCTTCAACTGCGTGTTTGTAGACTGCACCGCCAGTGGCGCTATCGCAAACGTCTACAAAGACCTCCTGCTGCACAACATCTCGGTGGTGGCTGCCAATAAGATCGCCGCTTCGGGCGACTATGACAACTATATGGAGCTGAAGAGCATCGCACGCCAGCGGGGCATCAAATACCTCTACGAAACCAACGTGGGTGCCGGCCTGCCAATCATCAATACCATCAACGACTTGATTTTCAGTGGCGACCGCATCCTGAAACTTGAAGCAGTGCTCTCCGGCACGTTGAACTTCATCTTCAACACCATCAGCAAAGATATCCCGTTGAGCAAGGCCATCCGTATGGCTATGGAGGCACGTTTCGCCGAGCCAGACCCACGCATTGACCTTAGCGGCAAGGATGTGATCAGGAAATTGGTCATCTTGGCACGCGAGTCGGGCTTCCGCGTCGAGCAAGACGATGTGGAGAAAAACCTCTTCATCCCGAACGATTTCTTTGAAGGCTCGTTAGACGATTTCTGGAAGAAGGTTGAAGCGTATGACGCAGAATTCGAGGAAAAACGCAAAGTGGTTGAAGCAGAAGGCAAGCACTGGTGCTTCGTTGCCAAGTTGGATAACGGCAAGACCAGCGTGGGCCTGCAGGCAGTGGCTCCTTCCCACCCATTCTACGACCTGAGGGGAAGCAACAACCAGATTATCATCAACACCGCACGCTATCAGGATCCAATGATGATCCGCGGTTACGGAGCCGGTGCAGCGGTAACCGCCGCAGGCGTTTTCGCAGACATCATCAGCATTGCGAACATCCGTTAAGGCGGAAAAGTGTGAAATAATTACAGGGAGGTGCGGCAATTTGCGGCCTCCCTTTTCCGTTAAATAATAAAAACAATCATTATGGAGATACACGGACATGAAGTGCTGGATATGATGCAAGGCAACAGTTACAGCGAAGAGAGTTTGGAGAAAGCCATTGTGGAGCATTTCGGAGCAGACGCACGCTTCTACACCTGCTCTGCATCGGGGATGACTGCCGCCGAATTAGTGCAGTTTCTCAAAGAGAAAGGCAAATTTATGCCAACGGACGGCGGCTTCACCGTCGACTCGTCCAAACGCTGCAACCACTAAGTCTGTTCCCCCGGGCAGAAAATTTTTTAACATCCTCTGCCAAAAAATAAAAAAACGTGCGGAATTTGAGAAAATGATTTGTTAATTTTGCGAATTAAAATTTTTTCATATAATGAGACAGCTTAAAATCACCAATTCCATCACAGTACGCGACGCTTCCTTAGAGAAGTATTTGCAGGACATCTCGAAAGAGGGCCTAGTAACAACCGAAGAGGAAGTAGAGTTGGCACAGCGGATTAGAAATGGCGATGAGAGGGCGAAAGACAAACTGGTGCGGGCCAACCTCCGCTTCGTTGTTTCCGTAGCCAAGCAGTATCAGAACAAGGGAATGAGCCTTACCGACCTTATCAACGAGGGCAACCTCGGCCTGATAAAGGCGGCGGAGCGTTTCGACGAAACGAGGGGATTCAAATTCATCTCGTTCGCCGTGTGGTGGGTGCGTCAATCCATCCAACAGGCACTCTCCGAGCAATCGAGAATCGTGCGCGTGCCGCTCAACCAGGTGGGTTTGCAAAATAAGATAAAACGCGCCATTTCCGCTTTCGAACAGGAGAATGGCCGCCGTCCGTCTGTCGAGGAACTGGCCGAGGAGATGGAAGTGCCAGAGGAGAAAATCGCCGAAGTATTGGAGATCCCAGACCAAATCAAATCACTTGACGCACCATTTGGCGAGGATGGCGACGGAAGTTTGGGCGACGTGTTGGAGAATACCGACTCGCCTCGCGCAGACAGCAGTGTTATGAAAGATTCCCTCCGCCGGGAAATTGACCGCGCGCTCTCCACTCTCACCGAAAAAGAACGCGAGGTGCTGAAAATGAGCTTCGGATTGGGCGAATACCAAGAGTTGTCGCTCGACGAGATCGGCCTCCGCTTTGACCTCACGCGCGAACGTGTGCGCCAAATCAAGGAAAAAGCAATCGTCAAATTGCGCCAGAACTCATCCAACGGATTGCTCAAAAGTTTCTTGGGATAACGAAAAAACGCAGATAGAATAGATATGAATGCCTTGGTAAGTATCATTATGGGCAGCACCTCCGATTTACCTGTTATGGAGAAGGCTGCCAAGTTTTTGGACGAGATGGAGATCCCCTTCGAGATGAACGCCCTCTCCGCCCACCGCACACCCGACGAGGTGGAGAACTTCGCCAAAAACGCGAAAGAGCGTGGCGTGAAGGTAATCATCGCCGGGGCTGGTATGGCTGCCGCACTGCCGGGCGTGATCGCCGCTAACACGACGTTGCCGGTGATTGGCGTGCCTATCAAAGGCATGCTCGACGGGTTGGACGCGATGCTGTCTATCATCCAAATGCCTCCGGGAATCCCGGTTGCCACCGTGGGTGTGAACGGCGCACAAAACGCCGCAATTCTCGCCGCCGAAATGATGGCACTCTCCGACACCGCTTTGGCCAAAAAACTGGCACAATACAAAGCAGGCTTGAAAGGGAAAATCGTGAAGGCCAACGCCGAATTGGCTGAGGTGAAATACAAGTTCAAGACAAACTGAAAACAAGGGGGAGTGAGGTTTCTCATTCCCCCGATATTCTTAAAAACCCCATCGATGGCGCAGGTATACATCGGGTTAGGCTCAAACATCGGAGACAAACGAAAGAACATCACGAACGCGACAGTTCTGATCGGCGCCTTAATGGGCGACCTGAAAGTGCTTTCTTCGCTCTACGAAACTTCCCCCTGGGGATTTGAAAGCGAAAACCAATTCCTCAACGCTGCCATTCTGGTGGAAACGGATCAAACGCCCGAGACTTGCCTCGCAATGGCTAAGGCGATAGAACGAGAGATGGGAAGGGTGAAAACCGGCGAGGGCTATGAAGACAGAATCATCGATGTGGATATTTTGCTGTACGAGGATATGGTGCTTTCCACGGAAAGCCTCACCATCCCGCATCCGCTGATGCAACAGCGCGACTTCGTGCTACGCCCGCTGGCGGAGATTGCGCCCAACCTACTCCACCCCACACTCAAAAAAACTATGGCAGAACTGCTATCCGAACTGAAACAAACTGAAAAACAATGATATACTACCAATCCGAAAATATCCCAATGCCAAAAATGCCGAAGAAGAAAACCTCTGCCTGGATCAAGGCGGTGGCAGCCGCACACGGCTTCAAGGTGGGGGAAATCTCATACAAGTTTTGTGATGACGAGGAAATTCTCGCAGTGAACCGTCAATATCTGCAACACGATTATTACACCGACGTCATTACATTCGACTATACGGAGGGAAACGTCATCAGTGGCGATGTCGTCATTAGTCTCGACACGGTGAAGAGCAACGCCGAAGAGATGGGGCGTCCCTACGAGGAAGAGTTCTACCGTGTGGTGATTCACGCCGTTCTGCACCTTTGCGGCATCAACGACAAGGGCGAAGGCGAGCGTGAAATTATGGAGCAGCAGGAAAACGAGGCGTTGGCTATGCGCCCCACTTATTTCGCTTGAAAGACAAACCGATGGCGGAGCGAAAGGCGAACACAAGAAAGAAGACCGAACACGCGAGGAAGTCGGGCAAAGTGCAGTGGCACTCTGCCTGGAAGTACGCACTTGCCGTTGTCTCGGTGCTGCTTGTCGTCATCGTCGGATTAGTCTACCTGTTCAAGCCGCACACCTTCAGGATGGCCTACCGCAAGGTGGAGAAAATCATCTTCACCAATCCACAATCCAGCTCGGTGGAGTTTCCCAAAAACGAGGTGGTAGGCATAGACATCTCCTATTACCAGGAGGACATTGATTGGCAGAATCTTTGTTTCCGGATTCACCCACTCTCTAAGACGCTCACCAAAGACACCGCCGCTCCACGCCGGCGAGTCGACTTCGTCATCGCCAAAGCCTCCGAGGGAGTAACCATCAAAGACCCGAAATACGACCGCAACCGCAAAGGCGCGAAGAGTGCGAACATACCATTCGGCGCATACCACTTTTTCTCGGTTTCGTCCGACCCTCTGCTTCAAGCCAAACACTTCATTCAAGTGGCAAAACTTGAAAAGGGGAACCTACTCCCCGTGTTGGATGTGGAATACAAAGGGCGACTCTCAAAAAAAGAGTTGCGCCGCCGCGTCCTGCTGTGGTTGGAGGCTGTGGAAAAGCACTACGGGCGGAAGCCAATCATCTACACATACGCCAATTTCCACGACGATGTGTTCGACACGGAGGAGTTCAAGGGCTATCATTTCTGGATGGCGCACTATGGCGTAGACGAGCCGCGGCACGACTGCAGGATGTGGCAGTTTACCGAGGATGGCGTCGTCTGCGGCATCAACGGATATGTGGATGTGGATGTGTTTTTCGGCAACCGGGAACGATTCCAGGAGATGCTGATACAATAGCGGGATTGCATTTTCCAATAAATGTTAAAAGCGCAATATTTTGCGATTCATACGATAACTTTGCAGCGGATGCGATGGAAGCGTCCGTTAGATTTTTGTGAAAAATGTCAGAAAAAGAAATTGAAAAAAATGGCAAGCAGAAAGTGCCGGTGGGTGCTTTGGGGAGTGCCGATGTGAGGAGGCTGCTTTTAGAGTATTCCGGGCCGGCGATTGCCGCGATGATGGCCTCCGCCCTTTACAACGTGATAGACCGTGTTTTCATTGGCCAGGGCGTATCTGCTTTAGCCATTTCGGGTTTGGCGATTACGATGCCGATTATGAACCTCTCCGCCGCTTTCGGTGCGATGGTGGGTGCAGGCGGCGCCACACTCACGTCTATCAAAATGGGACAGCAAGACTTTGCCGGCACGCAGAAGGTGCTGGGCAATGTTACGCTTCTGAACATCGTGGTGGGTGTTGTCTTTATGATCTTCGGCTTGCTGTTCTTGGACGAGATTCTCTACTTCTTTGGTGCGAGCAACGATACCATTCCGTATGCGCGCGACTTTATGCAGGTGATTCTCGGAGGAAATGTGGTTACGCACCTCTATCTTGGCTTGAACAATGTGATGCGTGCGGCGGGCAATCCGAGCAAGGCTATGCGCATCACAATGCTGACGGTGGTGATTAATTTGGTGCTTGCGCCGCTCTTCATTTTCGTGTTAGACTGGGGAATCCGCGGGGCAGCCTTGGCGACGATCATCGCGCAGGTAGTGGCCTTAGCAGTTGTGGTGGCGCACTTTCGCGACAAAGGACACGAACTGCACTTTGTGCGGTCTGCTATGCGGTTCGATGGGCGCATCTGCCGCTCCATTATCTCTATCGGTATGGCACCGTTTATGCTGAATGCCTGTGCGTGCTTCGTGGTCATCCTCATCAACAAGGGGTTGTCTGAGCATGGGGGCGACTTGGCGATCGGTGCGTACGGAATCGTCAATAGTTTGCTGATGATTTTCGCAATGCTTGTCATGGGTCTTAACCAAGGCATGCAGCCGATTGCGGGCTACAACTTCGGAGCGCAACTCTACTCGCGCGTGCGCAGCGTTTTGCGGGTTACGATTCTCTATGCGACAATCTTCACCACCATTGCGTTTATCGTATCGGAAACCCTCCCCTACTATATGGCACGAATGTTCACGGCAGACGAGGAGTTGATTGGCCTCACGGTGCTTGGCTTGCGCATCTGCGCATTGGCTTGGCCTGTGGTGGGATTCCAGATGGTAACGTCCAATTTCTTCCAGTCGGTAGGTAAGGCGTCGGTGGCGGTGCTGCTGTCGTCCACCCGCCAGTTGTTGCTTCTTATTCCTTTTTTGATTATCTTGCCTAAGTATTTCGGGATGATAGGAGTTTTGGCGTCAATGCCTTTGGCGGACGCTGTTTCCACCGTTTTGGCGTTTATTATGCTGCGGAGGGAGATGAAGTCGTTCTCGAAGATGAAGGACAAGGAGCAAGTAGTTGATTTGGCAAAATAACGAGGAGGCGAAAGATATGGAAAATACAGGAAATTTGGTGATAAGCGTGGGTCGGCAGTTTGGCGCCGGCGGACGGTCGGTGGGCAGGAAACTCGCCGATGCGCTTGGCATCGCATATTATGACAGGGAGTTGATATTGGAGGCGGCGAAGGAGTATGGCTTCGCACCCGAGTTTTTCGAGCAGACGGATGAGAAATCGTCTGTCGTATCTGCCAATTTCTTGCAATGGATGGGCAGTTGGGTTACGGGCGGCTTCCAGTCGCGCAACTACCTCTCGCAGGATTCGCTCTTCGAAATGCAGGCGCAGGTTATCCGCCGCCTTGCCGAGGAGAAGTCGTGCGTGATTGTGGGTCGCTGCTCCGACTATGTGCTGAGGGACAATCCGCACTGCGTGAGTGTCTTCCTCCACTCGACGGACGAGGACCGGGCGGAGCGCATCGCCTCGCGCGCGGGCATCTCCACTGACGAGGCGTTGAACTTGATGGCGGTAGAGGACAAGCGCCGCGCCGCCTACTATAATTTCTACTCTAATAAGACGTGGGGAATGTCGTCCACCTACAACCTTTCGGTGAATGTCGCAACGCTGGGCGAGGATGGAGTTACGAAGTTCATCGTGCGTTATCTGATTGAGGCGGGATTTCTCAAACAGTAGAGTTTTTAGGTTGAATTGGAAAAATCTATAAGAATGAATCTGAAAAATATTTTGATTATGGGATGTTCGTCGTTAGTCTTTTCGGCATGCCAGCAAGGCGGAAGCGTGAATGACGGGAAAGCGCATTTCCTTCCGCAGGATTTTGATAAAACGATTTCCTTGGGAGATGATTTCTACCAATACTCCAATGGCGGATGGATGGCCACCCACCCTATTCCAGGCGAGAAGAGTAGGCTCAACACATTCGACGTGCTGAACGATGAGAACATCGAGCGGCTGAAAGGCATTGTGGAGGAGGCATCGCAGTCGGGGGCGGCTGCCCAGACGGGTACCGACATCCAGAAAATCGGCGACTACTTCGCTCTGGCGATGGATTCCGCACGGCGCGAGGCGGACGGCATTGAGCCTATCCGCCCCTTGTTGGATGAGATCCGAAATTTAGATTTCGGGAACATCGGCGGCGAGGCTTTTGCCCAGGCCGTTGCGAAACTGCACCTATGCGTAGGCAATCCGTTTTTCGCCGTGGGTTGCACGCCCGATGCGCGCAACAGTTCGATGAACATCGCCGAACTATGGCAAGATGGCATCGGCTTGCCCAACCGCGATTACTATTTTGATGACTCTGAGAAGGGGAAAGAAATCGTTGCCGGCTACAAGCGTATGGTGGCAGGCTACCTCAAGCTGTTAGGCGAGGCAGACGCCGAAACCAAGGCAGAACGCGTCTATGCCTTCGAGAAGTCTATGGCAGGCTTGATGAACACAAAGGTGGAGAACCGCGACCCTCAGAAGACTTATAACAAAATGACGGTAGACGAACTGAAGTCCGCCTACACATCATTCAATTGGGACGCTTATTTCGCTTGTATGCCAGTTGCACCGACAGAGTTAACTGTGGGGCAGCCACGTTTCTTCAAAGGGATCTTCCCTTTGATGGCAAAAACGGACAGCACGGTGTTAAGGGATTATCTCCTCGTCAACACCATCAACTATTTGGCAAGTTACCTTTCAGACGATTTCGCTCTCACAAAGTTTGATTTCTACAGCAAGCAGCTGGGGGGCGTTACGGAGCGTAAGCCACTCTGGAAGCGGTCGCTCGATATGGTGCAGGGACGGCTCGGACAGCCTCTTGGGCGACTCTTCGTGGCAAAATACTTCTCGGACAATGCCAAGGTGCGTATGGAGAGCCTGATTGAGCATTTGCGCATAGCATTTGGCGAGCGTATCCAGCAACTCTCGTGGATGTCTGACAGCACGAAAGCCGCCGCCCTCGATAAACTATCTGCCATTGGCGTGAAGGTAGGATATCCAGATGTCTGGGAAGATTATTCGGAGGCGAAAGTCGACAAGACGAAGAGCCTTGTGGAGAATTACATCGGACTGACGCAATTCGCCAGCGTGAAGTCGATGCGCGAGGTGGGCCAGCCAGTCGACAAGACGAAGTGGCACATGACGCCGCAGACGGTCAACGCCTATTACAGTCCGCTGAACAACGAGATTGTCTTTCCAGCGGGCATTCTGCAGCCACCGTTCTTCTATGCCGAGGGCGACGACGCAGTGAACTATGGTGCCATTGGCGTGGTGATTGGCCACGAGATGACGCACGGATTTGATGACAGCGGCCGGCAATTCGGCAAAGACGGCAACCTGCACGAGTGGTGGACTGCCACGGACGCCAAGCAGTTTAAGGAGGTTACCAATAAGCTGAAAGCACGTTTCTCGGAGGTGGTTGTAATCGATTCAATGCGTTGCAACGGCGAACTGACACTGGGCGAGAACATTGCCGACCTCGGCGGATTGAACATCGCCCACCAGGCATTCCTCAACACATTGGAGGAGGGCGCGCCAGAGAAGCTTGTTGATGGTCAGACCTATGACCAGCGTTTCCTATTCGCCTATTCGCGGATTTGGGCGGGCAACTATCGTGATGAGTACCTCCGCCAACAGGTCATCACAGACCCTCACGCCAACGGGAAATACCGCGTGAACGTGCAGTTGCCGATGTTAGACTTTTTCTACACCGCATTCAACATTCAATCGGGAAACGCCATGTACGTCGCTCCCGAAGATAGAATTGTTATTTGGTGATAATCAGAAAGTTACGAAACACACAGGAGGTTGCCTATTGTAGGTAACCTCTTGTTTTTTGGGGGATTGATGTTTACTTACCGAAGTTCGTGAGATTCAGTTTCACGATGTTGTCGTAGTCTACCCTATCGACTTGAAGTTGGGATGGGACAACCGCACCTTTCAGGTTGGAGTTGTTGTATACGGCGGCGAGGTTCACCTTCACGGTTTTCTTGCCAGGGAGGATGATGCCCACTTGCTGGTAAGTTTTGTCCGCCTTGTAATCGTTGCGGTACACTTGTTTTCCGTTGATGTAGAAGTATAGCTCGTCGCTCGCCCTCCTAACGGCGATGTGTGTGAGTTCGGTGAGGTCGCAGAGGCCGTCTGCTAAGATGATTTCGGCGAATGGTGGGTAGCATTTCGAGTTGGTGATGGCCGCACGGTATTCGTTGTAAGTTTGGTTCTTATAAATCATAAGATTGTTGAAGGCGGTCCGCCCGTCTTCGATGTAACCTAAGGATAGACCGATGAGGTTTTCGCTGGCGAGTGCCGAGGTTTTCAAGGTTACCTCGTAATAGAAATCACCCGTCAGGCTCAAGTCGCGTTGTAGGGTTACATTGGTGATTTTATCAGAGTTAATGGTGATTGAGTAGACTCCGTTGGCAATTTGAAAGACGCTACCTTCCGAATCCACGCGGTAGCTGCTCTTTGAGGTTTCAAGTTCTGCAACAAGGTTACCTCTTTGCCCAGGGTCTGCCGCGCCATATTCCGCCCATTCGGGTTGCTCGGTTTTTGTGTTGAAGAGTTCGTCTAAGTAGTATTGCCGTCTTTCGCCCGAGAAGTTGACCTGCCAGCTTCGTTCGCGTACCTCTTCACCGCCGCACATTAAGGTTTTCCATTCAGAGTCGTCCAGGGTCGAATTGTCGTGTCGGCGGTTGAGCAGTCCGTGCGCCAGTTCGTGGAACACCACATTTTGGCGCAGGTCTTCGCAGTTATCATACTGGAGGACATCCGCCCAATAGGTGCGATCTATCTGCACGAGCAGCGGGTCAGAATAGGTGCAAAGGCCGATGGTGGGTGCGTCTAAGTCGGCGAACCGCATCAGCAGTCCACCCTCTTCGGGATTTAGGACGATGCCCCGCTTACTTGCCTCGCTGATGAAGAGTTGGAGATAGGGATCGAGGGTAGCGTCCACATCGTAGCGCACTTCGTCTTTTTGACAGCCCGACATCAAGAGTAGTATGGAAGAGATTATTAGGACGGTTCGTTTCATTCGCGGTATGGTTTGGGACAGCGCAAATATAGGAAAAAAGAGAGGACCAGTCCGCATCCGTGATTCTGGTCCTCTTGTATTATGTTGAAAAAAAACGTTGTTTAATGCTTGTGGTAGCTTCTTGCCTCTTCGTACTTAGGTTCGCAGGTCAGGTTGATGCCCAACTTTTTGAAGGTCTGCTCGTCGACGTTGGTAACCAGCACGGTGGTGTGGGCGATTGCGCCTTTGAGTTTTGGCAGTTGTTGCATAGCACGTTCTGCCAGTTCGCTGTGTGCTGCGGAAGACGATAGTGCGATGAGGATCTCGTCGGTGTGCAGGCGAGGGTTGGTGCTGCCCAAGTATTTGGTTTTCAGCGTTTGGATAGGCTCTATTGCGAGTCGGGAAACAAGGTTGAAGGAGTCGTCGATGTTAGCCAATGTCTTGAGAGCGTTGAGCAGAGCGGACGAGAGTGGGCCGAGCAAGTCGGATGTTTTGCCGGTAACGATGGTGCCGTCCGTCAATTCGATGGCGGCAGCGGGTTTGCCGTTGGTTTCCTTCTCTTTGTTGAGGGCTGCTTCCACGACGGGGTAGTCTGTCACCTTGACGTGGGCTTGTTGCATAAGCGATTCCAACTTAGTTTGGTTGTCAGTGCTTTCGCCGTAGCGTTTTTTGTCGCACAGGCATTTGTAGTATCGGCGGATGATTTCCCGTTTGGAAGCCTCGCGGCACACCTCATCGTCGATGATGCAGTTGCCAGCCATATTGACGCCCATATCCGTAGGACTTTTGTAAGGGCTTTCGCCGTAGATGAGTTCGAAAGTGGCGTTCAGCACCGAGAAGGCCTCCACATCGCGGTTGTAGTTGACGGTTGTCTCGCCGTATGCCTCCAAGTGGAAAGAGTCAATGATATTGACATCGTTGAGGTCGGCCGTGGCAGCCTCGTAGGCGAGGTTGACGGGGTGTTTCAGCGGAATGTTCCAGATGGGGAATGTTTCGAATTTTGCATAACCAGCGTTGATGCCACGTTTATGTTCGTGGTAGAGTTGCGATAGGCAGACAGCCAGTTTTCCGCTGCCGGGGCCAGGTGCGGTAACAACGATTAGGGGGCGTTCGGTTTTGATGTATTCGTTTTTCCCGTAGCCGTTGTCCGATACGATCAGTTCCACATTGTTGGGGTATCCCTCAATGCGGTAGTGGTGGTAATAGGGGATGCCTAACGTGCGGAGGCGTTTTTCAAAGAGGATGGCAGAGGGCTGCTCGTTGTACATAGTGAGGCAGACGCTCCCGACGTAGAGGCCCACGTTGTGGAACTCGTCGATGAGGCGGAGTACGTCTTCGTCGTAGGTGATGCCGTAGTCGGCACGCATGCGGTCGGCTTCAATGTCCTCTGCATTGATGGCGATGACGATTTCGATTTTGTCCTTCAGCTTAAGGAGCATCTGGAGTTTAGAGTCTGGGTGGAACCCAGGCAGGACGCGCGACGCATGGTAGTCGTCAAACAGTTTACCGCCGATTTCCAGATACAATTTATCGCCGAATGCCTTGATTCGCTCGGCGATGTGCGACGACTGCATACTCAGGTATTTGTCGTTGTCAAAACCAATTTTTGCCTCCATATCTTAGTTTCTTTTTTCGTTGCGAAATGAAAAATTGTAAAAATCACGCCCACAAATGTACAAAGAATCTCGCAAAAGGAGAAATGAGATAGAAAAATCTTCTTTCAAAATGTTAATTAATTTTCAACTATCCTTTCAAATCGTTATTGTGCCGATTGATTATCTGACATAATGAAACTAACGGCGGCTACCCCCCTACTTCCCACTCCCCAATCGATCCCGTCTCCGAAGAGAAACTGCAACCAATTTTGAAGAGTTTGCGATTGTCGGAAGCATATTCACGAGCATAGCCTTTTTCTTCAATTTGCTTTAAAGCCTCTTCTGCTGT
>CAVGRN010000050.1:0-17417 GCA_963631545.1 Paludibacteraceae bacterium
AAACTGATAAATTCATCTACATCTTTGAATTTAAATTGGATGGCACGGCAGAAGAAGCTTTAAAGCAAATTGAAGAAAAGGGCTATGCTCGTGAATATGAAACAGATTCTCGCAAACTCTTCAAAATCGGCTGCGTCTTTTCTTCGGAAACGGGGACGATCGGGGAGTGGATGGTGGAGTAGGAGAAATAGAACTTAGCGTGGGGTGCGCTTCTTTCCCGATTGGTTGAAAAATAACCGCTGGCGATTCGCATCGTCAGCGGTTTCCTGATTCTATGTTTAGTGGTTCTAATGTTTAGCTCGGTATCCTACGCTTCTCCTGTCTGGGTGGAGCGATATTCGGCTGGGGTCATACCAATGAGATCCTTGAAGTTGCGGTTGAAGGTGCGTAGCGAGTTGTAGCCAGCCTCCATTGCCACGGTTTCGATTTTTTGCGTGGGGTCGTCCTCTATCAGTTGCCGTGCGTACGACACGCGCAGATAGGCGATGTATTCCCAGATTGTCTGGTTGCGCATCTGGCGCACGGCGTTCGCCACATAGGTGCGGTTGCTGCCAAATCGCCGTATCTCGTCGTCCAACTTGAGGTCGGCGTTGAGGTAGCGGTTTTTCTTGCGAAGGTATTTGTCGAAACGCTTGAACAGCTCTTCGTTGCGTTTCGTGAGTTCTTGCAGCATGGTGTCTAATCCGTGCAGGTCTTCCGTCGTGTCGGTCAGTTTACTCACCATGGTTATCTCTTCGACCATCTTCCGCACTCGGTCGTATACTTTCCCGTAGCGTATGAATATGTATGGCATAACGCCGTATAGCAGTATCGAGGCCACGCGGAACGATGTTTCCGTGGCGAACGTCGGCTTAAACACATACGGCACCACCAACAGCCCCACCACCAATGTGAAGACGAACGCCTTGCCTAAGAACGTGAGCTGCGTGCGCACCTCCTCTGCGCCACTCGCCTTGGCGAGCGTGTTTAGATAGTCGTGCCGCTCCTGCTCGAACAGTATGGTGTACATAGCCAACGAAAAGACGTAGTAGCAGAAGAACGTGAAGCGTATGGTGAGCGGAATGTTCACCCCGACAAGGCTCATAAACTCTGGCACGGAGAACACTTTGCGGTCTTCAAAGAAACAAGTGGAAACGCAGTAGACAACGATGAAGAGGACGATCGGCGTGATATGCAGGCAGATGCGCCCCTTGCGCACTTTGCGGTCGGAATAGAAAAGAATGTAGGTGATGGCGAATGAGAGGGATTGCGCGATGGAGATGGCTACTGCCGCCAACGAGCAAATCTCCATAAATTCGTGGTCGCTGCCGTTCCAAATCAGCTGGAGGATGTTGCCGATTGACATAAGCAAAGCGGCTAACCCCGCCACCCGGCAGGCGATGCGGAAACTCTGGTAGGAGGATTGCCGAATGGGCTTGCTGAAGGTCAGGCGAAGCCAACCCACGAAGCAAATCACCGCTATCAGCACCTTCAATGCGCCTAATATGTCTTGGAACGCTTCCATATCAGTTCAGGTAATAGACCATAGTATCTATTTCGTCCAAAAATAGTGAAAATCCCCGATGAAACCCACAAAAATTGACACTCTTTTGTGAAATTTTTTGCAGATGTGTCTATTTAAATATCGGATATGTCTACTGAATTTTTTTACATCTTAACGTCCGATTGAATAATGGAATACATTTGCCGCAAGTAAAAAGCCAGCGGAGGAGTGCAACGTTTTCGGCGGGTCATGGCCGAGGCGGAAAGCGAACGTGAGAATGGGCGTTTGTGTTCACAATCCTTCGAGTGCCAAGGCGGGTTTCACCCGTTACCGTGGTTCCGAAATTATAGCGCACAGAGTCCTTCCTAACACTAATCCCTTGGGGGCGGAGCGATAACCGCCGGGGAGTGGTGTTTTTTCTATGGATATTGTTCTTGTGTGGTTTATACACGAAAAAGGCGGAAGCTCATCTTCTGAGTTTCTGCGGTGTGTTTTTGTGTGTCAGGGAAGAACGGGGTCAATTCTTCGTGGTATTCCCGTCTTGCAGGTATTTCTTTGTGCAACTCTCGTTGATGGCGTCGCGTTCCTTGTCGAAAATCCATCCCCACTTGTTGAAGTAGCGGAAGGCGGAGAGCAGGTGTATGCGGAGCATTCGGAGCGAGTGCGACGAGTCGCGGTGCGCAAGGTGGCAAATCTTCACCGATGGCAGGCACACCACATCCGAGCCGGCGCGGTGCATGCGGCGCGAGAAGTCGACATCCTCGCAATACATAAAGTAACGCTCGTCGAACAGCCCCACCTTGCCGAGCATTGTTGCGCGCACGAACATAAAACAGCCCGAGAGCCATGGCGAGGAGTAGGGCGATGCTTTCGACTGGCTCGAAAACATATCGTTTGCCGCCTTGAAACTAAGCCTACGCTTCACGAGTGTGAGTGGCGACGGGAGCTGCCGGCACGAGTCGGCCTCGTTGCCTTCGGAGTCGTATACGGTTGGCGATGCGATGCCCACCGCCGGATTCTCGTCCATAAAGGCGGTCAAAGCCTCGATGACGCCTCCTGCGAAGCGCACATCGGGGTTCAGCACTAAGTGGTAGTTGGATTTGCCCTCCATTAACTGCATGGCGTAGTTGTGCGCCTTGCCGAACCCGAGGTTCTTGCCGTCCATATAGTGATACTCTATCCGGTCGTCTTTGGGAATGAACTCCTGCGCATCTTTCGTGGGGGAGTTGTCAATCAACAGCAGACGGACGGACATATCGGTATTGAGAAAAGAAGAAATCGTGTCTAACAACTCCTCTTTTTCCGCTTCATAGATTACAATGGATGCCGTAACCTGATACATCATCTCGGTTAAAAATTGAATTTAAGTAGGCGTAACATCACCCAGCGGTCTAACAGCTTGCGCCACAGGGGGCGGCGACTTCTGCCGGAACTGGACGACACATTGCCTTCGTGCCTTCTGTACGCCACTAACCTTTCGTTGAGAAACAACACGTTGAAGCCTTCTGCGTCCGCCTTCATCCCAATCCACATATCGTGCATTGGGATGTCTTTTGGAAAGGGCAGTGTGGCTTGCATCAACTCTCGGCTGAACGCCATGCAACACCCCACATACGAGTTTTTGCACAGGTTCTTCCAAAACCCTCTGCCGGAGCCAATCATCTGGAACAGCGATGGGTGTAGTTCGTTCTCGTCGGCGTCCACCACTTGGCAGTCTGTCACCACTAAGTCGTATTCGCCCAACAGCGGAAGCACTCTATCCACGCGCCCATCCTTCCACACATCGTCTTGGTCGGCAAGGAAGATATACTTCCCGTGGGAGAGTTTTAACGCGTTTTCCAAGTTAAAAATGGCGCTGTGGAATTTGTTTCCTATTGAGATCCGGATCCTCTCGTCGTGAAGCGACTTGATGATGTCGAGCGTCGAGTCGGTGGACGAGTCGTCCGACACTACCACCTCATCGTCTGGGCCTAATTGGCTCAGAATCGTTTCCAACTGCCTCCGCACATACTTCTCGCCGTTGTAGGTGGGAATGCAGACACTCAACCTACATTTCTTCTCCACAAGATTTGATCCTTTTGATTCCACGAGCGTGCAAATTTAAGATAATCTTGCAAAAAAAACGAAGAAATGTTAAATAGTTGGGTGCGGCTGCGCTAAGTATGCCCTATTTAAATCCTCGTTTCGCTGAAAAATACATCACGATTCCTCCGGAAACGCAGATTTCCAACACCTCGGCAATGATCCACGAGAGGGCTGCCCCGTAGACTCCCCACAGTGGTATGAACTGCAGATTCGCCAGTATGCAGACGGTGCCGACGCCTAATCCCATCCAAGGGGCGTACCGCTGGTAGCCTAAGCCATAGAGTCCCTGCACGGTGCAGAGGCTCGCTGTGATGACTAACAGCGGCATACAGCAGAATACCCTCAACAGGGGGATGGAGGCCCCAAACTGGTCGCCCAACAGTATCTTCACCATCAGCGGACTGAACAGCAGCGAGAGCAGACTGACGACCAATGCCGCACCGACGACGTATCGCGCCACTTGCTTAAGGTATCGCAGCCCCTCGGCTTTCGACTCTGCCATCTTCCGCCCGACGGAGGGGTAAATGGCAATGTTGATGGGCATACTCGTAACCATCAGGATGCACATGATGATTTTGTGCGCCCCGGCGTAGATCCCCACTTCATAGTCGCACACAAAGAAACCGAGGATGGTAACGTTGGCGGTGGTATAGAGCGTCTGGAAGAATGTGTTCAGAAATATCGGGAATGATTTGCTGTTCTGGTTGACGATTTCTGACCTTATCGAACTGCATCGTTTTATCTCATATTTTTTGATGACGTAGATGAAGGCTGCCACACCGAACACCGTATAGGAGAGGGAGGGGAAGTAGGCGTAGACGAGATAGTCTTCGGGCGAGTGGATGAAAAAGACGGACAACCCCATACCAAACAACTTGATGAGGAAGTTGATGAACGACATCCCTTTCATCTCTTCTATGCCCTGGAAAAACCACGTCGGGAAGTAGGTGAACCCGATGTTCACCCCGAAGAGGCAGAGGTAGAGCGGAAGGTCTTCTTGCACGCGCCCCCAGAAAACGGACAGCGCCAACAGGCAGAGGAAGGAGAACGCCAACAAAATGGTTTTGGTGGCGATGACGCTCCAGAATATCTGGGAAACCTTCTCTTTGTCGTTCTTGTGGATGGCGATTTCGCGGGTGGCAGAATACTCGAACCCGAAGGTGATGATGATGGTGAAATACTGTATGATGTTCTGCGCATAGCTGATCCTGCCGATCATCTCGACCCCCAAAATGCGGGTGATGAAGGGGAATACGGCAATGGGAATCAGATAGTTGGCAACCTGGAGCAACCCCAGCGAAGCCATATTCCCCAAGATGGTGGAATGTGTCTTTATCTGATTGCTGATTGTCTCTTTGATGCTCACGTCTGCGCCTCCCGTTTTTAGTTTTCTGCTTATAAAATGGCTTTGAGGGTGGGAATGATGAATTTCCACTCCGATGGTCTGCCTACCAACTTGACCGCCACGCCCAGCGAGACGAATTTAAACAGGAACGTCGCCTTCCACGACACCATCTTCGCGAATCGTTTCTTCGCTTCCATATAGGCGGTGTACCTCGTTACGCCCATATAGCAAAACGACTTGGCTATGGAGAGCGAATGTTGGACGACTGCCGACATCGGTATGACGGAGTATCCCTTGTTGGAGAACTCCCAGAATATCCACGAGTCTAAATAGTCTAACGGAAATTCCTCTGAAAAACCGTTGATTGCGGTTACCGCCCGCACGCTCATACAGGAGCAGGAGTTGATGGCGCTCAGGTATTCATTGGCTCCCAGTTTCGATTCTATCGTAGTGTTGGGCTTCCGGCAGAACGGGCCTACCGACTTGGTGAGGACGAGCGGGGACACGCGCACGCCGTCACTGTCAATCAGCGGGACAATCGCTGCGGTTCGTTCATCGGCGATGCTCAGTTTCTCGTTCAACTCCGAGAAGAACGCCAACGACGGCGCACTGTCTTGGTCGAACAGCAACAGCCAGTCATACCCTTCTGCCACCGCTTTCCTCCAAGCGAAATTGTAGGGGCCGGCCAAAAACTCGTTTTTCTCGGCATTCACCACCTCGCAGTCAAACGTCCCGTCCGCTTCCACTCGCTGCTCTGGATAGTTGTTGTATATCAATATCTTATGAGGAAATTTGAAATCCTGCGAGTGCGCTTTCAAACAGCGTATCGTCGAACTCTCTTCGAAAGTCTGCTTATATAATACGGTAAGAATCAGTATTTTATTTTGCGCCATAATCTGCTTTTATTCGTCCCGAACTATGGATTTCCCATTTCGTTTTTTTTCGGCACTCTAATGTTTCAGGCTCCACAGCACGATGTACCGCACCTTGTTGTAGAGGTATTTCACGGGCGAGTTGAATCCTAATTTCCGAATCATCCGCCACTGTTTCTGGTTGTTTTCCCACACCGCGCGCAGGTTGTGTATGCGCGACAGGAAGTAGGACTCGTTTTCGTTCTTCGCCCCCACGACGTTGTCGCCGTGCTGGCGGTAGAGAACGGTCTGCTTCTCCAAAGGAATCAGTTTCCCGTTGTTTTTCAGGATGTTGAGTGTTATCCACGCATCGTGCATACGGGTTTCCTCGCAGAATGGGAGCGACGCCTCTTTGGCTTCTTTGTTTATGAGCAGCGTGCAGCCGGTTGCGACGGTATGCACGCAGAGTTGGTCGAATGTGGTGATTAGTTTGGGGCTAATCTTGGAGTATCTCCAAAATGACTCGCTCAGCGTTTGCAGATGCTCGTCCACCACCCTGAGGTCGGTGAATACGCCGATGGGGATGCCGGCGCACTGCTCCTCGGCGGCGTCCAAGGCTTGTAGGGTTTCCTCCACTTTGGTGGGCAGCCACACATCGTCCTGGTCGCAGAAGAAAATGCGGTCGGCAGTGCTGTTTTTGAGCAATTCTTCGAACGAGCGGATTACGCCGAGGTTCCGTTGTGTTTCCACTTGCCGTATCTTGCCGGGGTATCGGGCGGAGTAGTCGGCGATGATGGCGGGTGTCCCGTCGGTCGACTTGTCGTCCCTCACCCACAGTGTCCAGTCGGGGTAGGTTTGCCCCAGGACGGAGTCGATCAGTTCGCGGAGGTATTTCTCTCCGTTGAACGTGGAAAGCAGTATGTCTACGGCTTTTTTCATACGACTAACTGATGAGTGAGTGGAAGGTTATTTTGAGGAACTTGCGTTCCGATTTGGACATCAATTGTTTGATGCAACGGCAGAGGATTCTCGCCTTGAATGTGAGGTAGATCATAGGGTTGGACTTCTTCGCGAAGCGGGCGCACGCCTGCATAAATGATTTGTAGCGCGTTTCGCCCATGCCGTTGAACGACTCGAGGGCGGACAGGTGGTGCTGTATCGGCGCGTTCATCAACTCAATGGAGTAGCCTGCGCGGTGGAACTGGTAGAAGTTCCAGCAGTCGAGGAAGTCGAGCGGGAACTCCTCCGAGAAGCCGTTTATCTGCGAGATGGCCTCTGTGCGGAGTATCGAGCCGGAGTTGACAGCGTCAACATAGGTGAAGCGCGAACCCTCGTAGGATTCCTTCGCCACGGTGAGGTGTCCGTATGGTCCGGTCAAAATGTTTTTCTTGATGGGCGAAACCTGCAGTGTGCCGCAGAACACGTCCGGCACGATGGCGGCGGTCTGTGGCTTGGCGTTGAGGAGGCAACCCTTCACGGCGGAGAAATACTCGTGCGTGAGTTCGCTGTCCTGGTCTAACAGCATTATCCAGTCGTATTGCTCTCTTTTAGCCACTTCCCAAGCGTGGTTGTAGGGGCTTGCCAACATCTCGTTGCCTTGAGCGTTCACCACTTCGCAGTTGGCGATGGGGGGTGTCTGCACGGTGATGTCGGGCGAGTTGTTGTAGATAATGAGTTTGTAAGGAATCTGCAGCCCCGAAATGTGCTTTCCTAATGTGGCGTAGGCCAAACTCTCTTCCAATGGTTGTTTGAAAAGGACGAGGATAATGACGATTTTACTTTCGGGTTGCATAAAGTTGCTTCTTCATGATGATACGTTTCGGGGGCAAAGTTAGTTTTTTTTGTCCTTTTCTTATCGCTTTTTCTTAAAAATGCGTGCCGGCGCGTTCGTTTCACGGCAAATCCTCTTTTTTTGCGGCGCAGGCGGTTGACGGGACGCTATTTTCCCCTCTCGGGATATACTTTCGTATCTTTATTGTATCTTTGCAACTATAAAAGATTGTGTATGGGTCTATTTAGCTTTTTTTCAAAGGATAAGAAGGAAACCTTAGACAAGGGTCTTGAGAAGACGAAGGAGAGTTTCCTCTCCAAAATCGCCCGTGCCGTTGTGGGCAAGTCGAAGGTGGACGATGAAGTGTTAGACAACCTCGAGGAGGTGCTCATCACCTCCGACGTGGGGGTGGACACCACGCTGAAGATTATCAAGCGCATTGAGGATCGTGTGGCACGCGATAAATATGTGGACACCAACGAGTTGAACTCGATTCTGAAAGATGAAATCGCCGCACTGCTCGAAGAAAACAACTCTACGGATGGCACAGACTTCAGCCTCCCTGCCACAGCCGACGGCAATCCGTATGTGATCATGGTGGTGGGTGTCAACGGCGTTGGCAAGACGACGACCATCGGCAAGTTGGCCTACCAATTCAAGAAGGCAGGCAAAAAGGTCTACCTCGGTGCGGCAGATACGTTCCGCGCCGCTGCCGTAGAGCAGCTGGTGGTGTGGGGCGAACGTGTGGACTGCCCCGTTGTGAAGCAGAATATGGGCGCAGACCCCGCTTCGGTGGCTTTCGACACGCTTTCATCGGCAAAAGCGAATGGTGCGGACGTGGTCATCATCGACACGGCGGGCCGCTTGCACAATAAAGTGAACTTGATGAACGAACTCACCAAGGTGAAGCAGGTGATGCGTAAAATCATCCCAGACGCACCCCAGGAGGTGCTGCTCGTGTTGGACGGCTCGACGGGGCAGAACGCCTTCGAGCAGGCGAAGCAATTCACCAAAGCCACAGAGGTGTCGTCGCTCGCCATTACCAAGTTGGACGGCACGGCAAAGGGCGGTGTTGTCATCGGAATTTCAGACCAGTTCAAGATCCCAGTGAAATACATCGGCGTGGGCGAGGGCATCGACCATTTGCAGGTGTTCAACAAACGCGAGTTCGTCGATTCGCTTTTCAAGAAATAATGTGAGCCTGACACGCTTGCGCGAATGATTCTTACTATGACGCGTTCTTCTTCAAAATCATCGGTTTCATCGGGAATTCTGGGTGCTGCTGGGTGCGGCGGTACACTGCCTAAGGAGGTGGACATCGTCAATATGGGTTGCTCCAAAAACTTGGTGGACAGCGAGATGCTCGCCCGCCAGTTGGAGTTGGTGGGCTACAAGGCGAACTTCGACCCGCAGAAGCCCAAAGCCAAAATCGTGGTGATTAATACCTGCGGTTTCATCGGCGATGCCAAGGAGGAGTCGATCGACCAGATTCTGCGTTTCGCCAAGGCGAAGAAGCAGGGTAGGGTGAAACGACTGTTGGTGATGGGCTGCTTGGCCGAGCGTTATATGAAAGAACTTGAGGAGGAAATCCCCGAGGTGGACAAATACTATGGGAAATTCTCGTGGAAGGATATCCTGAAAGACCTTGGCGAGGAGTTTGTGGCCGAACGCGCGCACGAACATAAACTCTCCACGCCGCAACACTACGCATACGTCAAGATTGCCGAGGGCTGCAACCGCCATTGCGCCTATTGCGCCATTCCCCTCATCACGGGGAAATACAAATCGCGTCCCATTGAGGAGATTGTCGGCGAGGTGAAGTGGCTCGTCGCACAAGGGGTGAAGGAGTTCCAAATCATCGCCCAGGACCTTACCTACTACGGAAAGGACATCTACGGCGAGTATACAATAGCGAAATTAGTCGATGAAATCGCAAAAATCGAAGGTGTTGAGTGGATTCGTCTGCACTACGCCTACCCTACGGATTTCCCGCTCGACTTGCTGCCGGTGATGCGCAAGCACGACAACGTCTGCAAGTACTTAGACATAGCGTTGCAACACATCGACGATGATATTCTGAAGGCGATGCGCCGCCGCATCACAAAGGCGGAAACTTACGATTTGATCGGGAAAATCCGCTTGGAGGTGCCGGGCATCCACTTACGCACCACGTTGATGGTGGGCTTCCCTGGCGAGACGGACGGGCAGTTCGACGAATTGGTGTCTTTCGTTGAGAAGGTGCGGTTCGAGCGTATGGGCGCATTCCGATACAGCGAGGAGGAAGGCACGCCCGCAGCCGCCCTGGCCGACGATGTGCCAGAGGAGGTGAAGGAACGCCGCCTCGACCGCTTGATGGAACTGCAAGAGCAAATCATGGAGGAACGTAACCAACAAAAGGTGGGCAGCGTGATGAAGGTGATCATCGACCGCGAGGAGGGTGGGTGCTACTACGGGCGCACGGAGTTCGACTCGCCCGATGTGGACGCCGAGGTGTTGGTGGATGCCAAAAACACCGCACTGTCAATCGGATCGTTCTACAATGTGAAAATCACGAAGGCGGAGTATCTCGACTTGTGTGGCGAGGTGGTTGGCGTTTGCTAATGAAAAACTGCGGTTCCATCGGGGATTTTCGTGCGGAATCGTGCTTTTAGCGAGAAATCAATCAGTCGGGTTGCACCGGCTTGTAAAACGTATGAATATGAAACGGAAGATTTTGTTTTTTTGCTGCTTGTCGTTGTTGTTTGCCTCCTGCAAAAAGGAGTACACTTACATCACGAATAACACGACAACGGAAAAGGTGTACGAGAGCAATTACTACCTCGACAATAAGATGGAGAAGGTGACGGAGGACATCCGCCCGGCGTACTTGAAAAAGGGTGATACGGTGGCAGTGTTCGCCATCTCCAACGCAGTTTCGGAGTCCGAGGTGAAGCGGGGCATCGCCACTTTGGAGGGCTGGGGCTTGAAAGTTATTTTGGCAGGCAACCTCTATGACACCGACGGGCGTTACGCCGGCACGCAATCCGCCCGCATCGACGGGTTGCAGGCGTTGGTGGACAATGCCAGTGTGCGTGCCATCATCGCAGCGCGAGGCGGTTTCGGCGCATCGCAAATCATTCCGTACATCGATTTGACGAAGTTTTGGGAGTCGCCCAAGTGGATGGTCGGGTTCAGCGACCTCACCACATTCCACGCTGCGCTGAACAACAAGGGGATGGAGTCTATCCACGGGGCGATGGTCAACAATATGACCGACGAGGAGAGTGTCAGCACACTGCACGACGCACTGTTCGGGACGCTCCGAAAACACACCCTTAAAACGAACAGATATTGCATCGAAGGCTCGGCGGAGGGGCGCCTTGTGGGCGGCAACCTCTCGATCATTTACAGTCTTGGCGGCACACTCTACGATTTGAACACGCGCGACGCCATCCTCCTGATTGAGGATACCGGCGAAAGCAACTACCACATTGAGCGTATGATGATCAACCTGAAACTGAGTGGAAAATTGGATTGCGTGAAAGGTGTCGTCATCGGTGAGTTCACGAAGATGACGCAAGGAATTGACGATTCCATCGAGGAAATTATGTGCTCGCAACTCCAGTCGCTCGGCATCCCGGTGCTGTATGGCATCAACATTGGCCATGGCGATGTGAACATAGCCACTTACCTTGGGCGGCAGGTGCGTTTGGAGGTTGACGATGACGAGTCGTCCATCACTTACCTTGAATAAAATTGGCTTGAAAAACCCGATGAAATCGGCAATAATTTGAGAGATGGTGAAAAGCAAATCGGTTTATGTTTGCCAGAATTGCGGTGCTGAGGCAGCCAAGTGGGTGGGCAAGTGTCCGGCGTGTGGCGAGTGGAACACTTACGTCGAGGAGATAATCCGCAAGGAGAAGTCGCAACCCACTGCGGGTGGTTTCCTCCCGTCGGAGAAGGCAAAGCCGCAGCGCATACAGGAGGTGCAGACCAGTGAGGAGGTGCGCAACGACACCGGCAACAACGAGTTCAACCGTGTGTTGGGCGGCGGCATCGTGCCGGGTTCGCTCACGCTGATTGGCGGCGAGCCGGGCATCGGCAAATCGACGTTGGTGCTGCAGATCGTCCTCAACATACAGGGCAAGCGCACGCTCTACGTTTCGGGCGAGGAGAGTGCCAAGCAATTGAAACTCAGGGCAGACAGACTCAACGTGCAGTCTAACCCCGACTGCTACATCGTCAGCGAAACCTCGTTGGAGCAGATCTTCGTCCACATCAAAAACGTCAACCCCGACCTCGTCATCATCGACTCCATACAGACAATCTCGACCGAGCTGGTGGAGTCGTCGCCCGGCAGCGTCTCGCAGGTGCGCGAGTGTTCTGCCGCCATCCTGAAATACGCAAAGGAGAGTGGCGTGCCGGTCATCCTTATCGGCCACATCAACAAAGAGGGGAACATCGCCGGACCGAAGGTTTTGGAACACATCGTCGACACGGTGCTTCAGTTCGAGGGCGACCAACACTATATGTACCGCATCCTCCGCTCCATAAAAAACCGCTTCGGAAGCACTGCCGAGTTGGGCATCTACGAGATGCAGCAGGCTGGCTTGCGCGAGGTGAGCAACCCGTCGGAACTCCTTCTGAGCAATAACCACGAGGGACTGAGCGGCACGGCCATCGGCGCAGCCATCGAGGGCATCCGCCCGTTCCTGATAGAGGTGCAGTCGCTCGTCAGCACCGCCGCCTACGGCACGCCACAGCGTTCTGCCACGGGGTTCGACATACGCCGCTTGAATATGCTTCTGGCGGTGCTTGAAAAGCGCGTGGGGTTCAAACTGTCGCAGAAAGATGTTTATCTGAACATCGCCGGCGGACTGAGAATCAACGACCCCGCCATCGACCTTGCCATCATCAGCGCCATCCTATCGTCCAATATGGACATCGCCATCGACAGCCAGGTGTGCCTTGCCGGCGAGGTGGGCTTGTCTGGCGAGATACGCCCCGTGAACCGCATCGAGCAACGCATCTCCGAGGCAGAGAAATTAGGCTTCAAGAAGATAATCATCCCCGAGTATAAAAATATTTCGCTGAAAAATCGTTCTATAGAAGTACTCTTTGCCCGAAAGGTGGAAGAGGCGTTTAAATATCTCTTCGGATAAACCCACAACGCGCGTCATTTTATGCGGAACAAAACCCTGAAAAACGTCCTCCTTTTTGTCTGCCTCGCACTCCTCCCCGCAGTGGGCGGCTGGGCGCAGGTGAACACAGACCGTGTGTTGGCCATCGGGCGCAACGCTCTCTATTTTGAGGATTACGTCCTTTCTATCCAGTATTTCAACCAGGTGATTAGGGTGAAGCCGCACCTTGCCGAGCCGTATTTCTACCGCGCGGTGGCGAAAATCAGCCTTGAAGATTACCGTGGGGCGGAGGAGGACTGCTCCCTCGCATTAGAACGAAACCCCTTTATGACGGAGGTCTACCGCTGCCGCGGCGTGGCGAGGGTCTACCTCGGGAAATACGACGAGGCGACGAAGGATTTTGACAAGGGATTGGAATTCGCCCCAGACAGCAAGCAACTGCTGCTGTGCAAGGGCTACGTCTCCGTGCAACGCGAAGACTACGCGCAAGCCATAAAAGACTTCACCCTCACGGTGGATAAATATCCCCACTTCAAAGAGGCGTACCTCAACCGCGGCTACGCCTACCTGCAAAGCGAAGACACCGCCGCCGCTATGCGCGATTTCGAAAAGACACTCGAATTGGACAAATTCAGCGCAGACGGTCTCGCCGCACGCGGATATGTGTTTTACGCGGAGGGCGACTATGATAAGTCGCTCGCCGATTTCGACGAGGCCCTCCGCATCGAGCCTTACCGCACGGGGCTGTACATCAACCGCGGACTGGTGCGGTACAAGAAAAACAACCTCCGGGGGGCAATGGACGACTACGACCGTGTGATACAACTCGACCCCTACAACGTGATGGCGTACTACAACCGCGGAATACTGCGGATGGAGGTGGGCGACAAGAACCGAGCCGTGGAGGACTTCGACCGAGTGATCGAAATGGAGCCGGACAACGACTTCGCCATCTACAACCGCGCCATCTTGCACAACGACTTGGGCGAGCTGAACAAGGCCATCCAGGACTATGACAAAATCATCAAGGCTCACCCCGACTTCTTCCCGGCCTACTACGGGCGCGGCGAGGCGAAAATGAAAAAATACGACCGCACCGGGGCGGAAAAAGACTACAACACGGCAATGCTGCTGCGCCAGCGGAAAATCACCAAAAAGGACTTCGCCCGGGAGGATTCACTCTCGGCAACCCGAAAAAAATCGGACACCAACCTCCGAAACCACAACAAATTGGTGGTGGCAGACAAAGAAGAGCAGATGAAACGCCTCTCCTACAAAAGCGAGTCGCGCGGACGGGTGCAGAACGTCAACTTCCACATCGAACCCGAAGGAAACTTCATCCTCACCTACTACCCACGGAAAAAGGAGGCCCTGCACCGCTCCGTCTACTTCGACAAACGGCTCAACGGCATCAACCAGTCGGGAAAAATGCCGATGAAACTGCAAATTTCTAACAACGAGGAGTCGATGACCGACCGCCTGTCTGCCGTCTTCCAAGAGATAGAATCCCTCACCGCCCAGCTGAAAAAGAACGCCTCGGCAGAGGGCTTCCTGCAACGCGCCATCCAGTTTGAATTCATCTCCGACTACGACAGCGCGATAGAGGATTTCAGCCAGGCAATAACCCTATCTTCCCCGATGGAATCGTGGATTTTCTACTTCTTCCGCGCCAACAGCCGGATGAAGAAGTGGAACTACGAGAACGCCCTCAAAGACGAGGTGGAGCGAAAGGAGGCGGAGAAAGGCGACTACTACGCACGCAAAATCGTCTGCGAAGCCATCCTGAAGGATTATGAAGAGGTGAACGAACGATATCCCGACTTCCCTTTTTCCTGGTTTAATCGGGGAAACACGCTCTCGATGATGAAAGACTACCGCAACGCCATCGCCAACTACACGAACGCCATCGAACGCGAACCCGACTTTGCCGAGGCATACTTCAACCGCGGACTCTGCTATGTGATGATCGGCGAGAACGGGAAGGGTGTGGCAGACCTCAGCAAGGCGGGCGAACTCGGCATCTATGTGGCGTACAACGTGATAAAACGATTCCGAGAATAATATGCGCCGCAAATGTGCCAGAACTCCCATTTTTCCGATTATTTGGTTACTTTTGCAAGCGGTGTGGACTGCCGCGGCCGTGTGGCTGCCAATAGTAAGAGTATGTCGTTGAAAAAGGCGAGAAATTTCATCTTGGCGTTGCTGCCAATCCTTTTCTGCCTGCTTGCGCCGGAAGAGGCGAAGGCGGAGGGGAACGATTACGCCTTGCCCGACGATTCCCTTGCCTTGTCTGTGCCGATACTCGTGTTCGACTCCGTCCGCACGACGGATTTCTTCCCTTACTTCCCCGTCCGTCCGCTGACATTCCACTCTGGCACTGCGGCAGACTCCCTTTGCCCAACCCCGACACGCTGGCAAGCGCGCTACGAGCAGGCGAAGATGAAAGAGAAAATGCGCCACCGCATCATCAACCAAATCACCTTAGACGCTCCGCAAGTGATTGAATATTACAACCTTAAACCCTATAACAGCAACTTAGACAAGTTTGAGGTGGAGGAGCATGAGTTGCGCATCAGCGGTTTGGAGCCTATGGGCGGAAACCCGAAGCTGGACGATTTGAAGAAGTACATCCGGCAGAAGGAGAACTCGCCGTGGACTTTCGATGGTAGCCTCGCCGTGCAGTTCTCGCAATACTACGTTACAGACAACTGGTACAAGGGCGGTAACCCGAACGCCACGTTCCTGACCATTTTCGACTATAACATCGACTACCATAAAGACCGCCTGCTGTGGGAGAACGACTTCGATGTGAAAATCGGCTTCTACAACACGAGCGAGGACACCATCCGCGCTTTCCGCGTCAATAACGACCTCGTGCGCCTCTCGTCGCTCATCGCCTACCAGACGTGGTTTTACAAGAAGATGTATTACAGTGCCTCTGTCGACTTCAACACGTCGCTCTTCACGGGCTACAAGACAACCAACTCCAACGAGGTGGTGGCTGCCTTCCTCTCGCCCTCGCGTATGTTCCTCAGTTTGGGCTTGGAGTGCCGTTACAACAAGAAGACCTCCATCCGCGTGGCGCCGTTCGCCTACAAACTGATATTCCTGACGGACGACCGCATCGACCCGCTCACCGTGGGCATCGACAGCACGAAGAGTTACGCCAACTATCCCGGATATATGGTGCAGGCAAAGCTGGATTGGAAATTCTCAAAAGAGATAAACCTAACGTCGAAGATAGACTTCTTCAGCTCGTATGACAGCCGCAACCTCGAGTTCGACTGGGAGGTGGTCGGGAAATTCATCATCAACCGCTACCTCAGCACCCGCCTCTCGCTGATAATGCGCTACGACAACACCCCCAAGGACGAGGAGGCGCAGATACAGGTGCAAGAGCAGCTCTCGTTCGGGTTTAATTACGTGTTTAGGTAGGGGGAAAGAAGAAAAATCGCCAACAGGTTGTTGGCGATTTGGGGTGCGGGTTGGGTTTATTGGGTCATTTATTGGGTCAAACGGGAAATTCTTATCACATTCGGGTGGGGTATTTTGTTAGGATTCATTGTTTCCCATTATAATTTCCATGCCTTGTGGAGTCAAAACATACTTTTGCTTGCTTGAGTTGGGTTTGTTTGGGACTGTTGGGGTTACGAGTTTTTCAACTATCAGAATATCAAGGATTTTCTTCTTAAAACGGGTGCGATTTTTTTCGCCTAAACTTGCCATAAGGTCTGCAAGAGACATTTCGGTTTTTAACAAGTTCATTGTTTCCTTGATATATGCTCTCTCTGCCTCATCGACTTGGGACAGACTTGGGACAGACTTGGGACAAATCTTCATTTAAGAACATTTGTTGGCATGGAATGTCTATGAGAAAAAATTCTCGGCTGTCGTTTGTCTCTATTGTTGCCGTTGCCGAGTTATTCTCTTGCAGTTTCTTCTGAATGGTTGGAATGCCGGTTGCGCGACCCTCGGTTAGTTCTAATTCTTTCAAAAATTCGCCTAAACGACGGTTGCGGTATTTGCGGCATCGAAGCGTTTTGGCTTGCTTAATCTGTTCCATTGGGATGGAACGGTCTGGTCCGCCATGGTTCAGTATCGAGATGCGTTTGGGTTCAATGGTAAATTCCACAGGCTCTCGTTCTCTGTAGTCTCTGTGATATAAAGCGTTGACAACGGCTTCCTCTAATGCTTGATAGGGATAGTTAAAGAAGCGCAGAGAGTGTTCATCGTGTGCTTGCTTTATTATCCGTTCTTTCACTACGTTTACGCACAGATACGACATGGTCTCTTGAATCGTTTCCCGAATTTTCCCCCTCAATCTCTTTGATAGTTCTGTTCACCACTTCTTGAAGTTGGTAGGACGAGACGCCGATGGGTTTGTTAATGTCTTGTAGCGACCATTCTACCACCGTGTCATCTTTCGAACGGCAGATGAGCAGTCCGATGCTTGGGTTGTCGCCATCTCCTCGTAGCAGTTTGTCGGCTGCGGTAACATAGAAGTTGAAATACAAATGTGGCGCCCCCAAGGAATCATGCAAAGCAAAGTAGGTAACCCAAATTGGTCACCAACTTGGTGACCAATTATATTTGCTTGGTAATGAGATAGATGCAATTGATTTTATGCTTTCTTATGTATAAGTAAAGTTTGCCTCGTTTATATGTGATAGGTTTTTATCCTATTACCAGTGTTTTGTAATTCTGCAGCAACTTGCTTCGGTTTTGCATCCACCTTATTATCAATAATTTATAAATCGCCAAC